>CAITYU010000378.1 GCA_903896675.1 uncultured Planctomycetaceae bacterium | reverse complement strand
TCAATTTTCCGCGTCATTCCGCGTCATTCCGCGGCCATCGTTTCCCGGCGAGCCGAAACACCACACAACACGCTCAAATTACCGCGTTATTCCGCGTCATTCCGCGGCCATCATTTCCCGCCAAGGCGAACAACCACACAAACCAAATAGCGTCCGCGGCTCGGCAGGAGCCTCGCCCTCCCAACGGAGGCCTCCGCCTCCCAGGACGCTACGACCGCCAACGGCGACAACACCACACAACACGCTCAAATTTCCGCGTCATTCCGCGGCAATCATTTCCCGCCGAGGCGAACAACCACACAAACCAAATAGCGTCCGCCGGCTCGGCAGGAGCCTCGCCCTCCCAGGCTTGCCGGCTCGGCGGCAGCCTCGCCCTCCCAGGTGGAACCAACGAGCACCAGTTCGGTGCCCACTTTCAAGACAACACCCATTGGCTTTCGCCAACGGCTCGCCCTCGGAATGCCTCTGCAATTGGTGCCTTGCGTGGTCAGAATGCTTCTTCACACCGCGCACTTCATTTTACGTTGAGCCGGAATCTGCAGGTCCCGAGTGACGCAGCAGATTCAGCCGCCACCGGGCTCGCAGAATACGACGATCGACGGATTTCCCACCGGCACATAACGCCCCGTAAACTCCAGCAAACCGCTGTTTCGATTGACCCGGAAAATCGTCACATTGTCCGCTCGCTGATTGCAGCAGTACAAAAACCCGCCCGTCGGATCAAAGGTGAAACTGCGCGGATAATTTCCGCGAGTCCATTCGTTGCCGACCTGCGTCAGACGACCATCCGCTGCGAGCGAAAAAATGCCGATGCTGTCGTGCAGCCGGTTGCCACCGTACACAAACTTGCCGTCTGCAGACACCAGAATCTCTGAACAGAAATTGCTGCCGGCATATCCCGCCGGCAGACTGGGTACTGTCTGACGAGCTTTCAGGGCACCGCTGGAGCTGTCATAGTCAAACAGCACAATGGTGGAACCCTCTTCCTGGATGGAATACAGCCAGCGACCATTCGGATGGAAATGCACATGCCGCGGTCCATCGCCGGCCGGCAGCGACACCCACGGCTGATTCGCCGGGCTCAGCTTCCCGGTCTCGGCATCAAACTTCCAGACGTAAATGCGATCCTGTCCAAGGTCCACATGCAGGACAAACCGTCCTGATGCATCCGGCAGGATCTGGTGAGCATGAGTCCTGTCGTGTCCGCTGAAGGCAAAGCTGCCCGGTTGCACGCTGGTGGCTTTTGTCGGCCCCACTGAGCCTTCGTCCTGCTTCACGTCCACTGCGTCTCCCAGACGCCCGTCTGCCAGCACCGGCAGCACCGAAATCGAACCTCCGAAATAGTTGGCCGTCAGCAGATAGCGGCCCGTTGGGTGCAGCGCGACGTAGGTCGGCCCTGCTCCGCCCGATCGCACCGTGTTCAGCAGCGTCAGCGCACCGGTCGTCGCGTCAATGGAAAACGCACTGACGGTGCCCTCCTTTGATTCGCCCACACGGTCGGTTTCGTTTGCCGAATACAGTCGATCGGCCGCTGCGTTGACTGCCAGACAACTGGGGCTGGTGCCAAGATCAAATGTTCCGGCCGCCGTCAGCCCGCCTGTTTCCCGGTCCACTCGAAAAATATGAATGCCGCGGCCGTTGCCCGGCGGCAGATCCACCTGCGTGGGCAGCACGTCCTGCAACGGCGAACTGAACGTTCCCACGTAGGCAAACAACGGCTTTTCCGGACGCCCCGCGCCCTGCACTCCGGTCACACCCGCCACTGCCACCGCTGCTGCCAGAAACTCACGCCGCGTTGCTGCACTCTCTGCCATGACTGACTCGCTGATTCACAGGAAAATCTTTACCGCTGGCCCTATCGTAGTCAGAGTACCGTGCGATTGCACGTCCGCCAGCACGCCAAACGCAGGTCCAAACGGCGGCCACCAGGAACAGTCTGTCGATTGTCGCCGGAATCAGCGGGTTCCGGGTCCAGTCCACGCCCGGTTCAATTCACCCGGATCATTTGACATCAGCGTTCAGACAGGGATATTGGAGTCTGCAGACAAACAGCATGCTGAAACTTTTCGGCCTTCGTCCGGATCATGCTCAATCAACGTCCCACCGTCAGGTACAGCGTCATGAATGCTCTGCTGCTTGCCTGTCTGCTGTTGCCCGGATCGGTTCAGGCCTCTGACTCGAACCTGCAGCAGGGACAGCCACCAGTCAGCTTCACCCGCGACGTCTATCCCATCCTCAGTCGCAACTGCCTGCAGTGTCACGGGCCGCAGCAGCAGAATGGTGACTTACGCGTCGACAGCCGCGACAGTCTGCTGCAGCCCGATATCCTCAGACCGCTCAGCCCGCAGACCAGCGAACTGCTGCGCCGCCTGACGCTGCCCTCCACCGACGAACAGCACATGCCGCCCGTCGGTAATCCGCTGACTCAGCAGCAGCAACAGATCATCCGCCGCTGGATCGAAGCCGGTGCCGTGATCCCGGATCCGTTTATCCCGCCCCCACACTGGGCGTGGTCGCCTCCCGTTCGCCCCGAAGTTCCCTCGCAGGCTACGGATTCACCGATCGATGCGTTCATCCGGCAGACGCTCCACAGTCACCAACTGCAGCCGGCTCCGCCGGCTGAACCCGCCGTACTCGTTCGCCGACTGTACCTCGCACTCATCGGACTGCCTCCCACACCCGCAGAGGTCGCCGCGTTCGTTGCTGATCCTTCGGAAACTCGCTATCAGCAACTGGTTGACGACCTGCTGCAGCGACCGCAGTATGGTGAACGCTGGGCCCGGCACTGGCTGGACCTCGCACGCTACGCCGATTCGCACGGATTCCAGCGCGATGATCTCCGTGATTCGTGGGCCTGGCGCGACTGGGTTATTCAGGCACTCAACAATGACCTGCCCTTTGATCAGTTCACCATCGAACAACTGGCCGGTGACCTGCTGCCCGACGCCACCGAATCCCAGCGCATCGCCACCGGCTTCCATCGCTGCTCACCCACCAATGTCGAAGCCGGTTCACTGCCCGAAGAAACCCGCGCCGAACAATTGATTGATCGAGTCAACACGACGGGCACCATCTGGCTGGGCGCCACGCTCGAATGCGCTCAGTGCCACGATCACAAATATGACCCGTTCTCCATGCACGACTACTATCAGCTGCTGGCCTGCTTCAACAATACTGCCCTCGAAGCCGATCGCGCCAACCCCGCACAGCCGTCTTCCATCCGCTTCATCGGACCGGAAATGCCACTCTCCGATCCCCGACACGACGAACAGCGCGCGGCACTCCGCAGCCAGCTTGCAGAACTGCAGCAGAAACTGAAAAATCGAACCGGAAATATCCCAGGAAAATCCGCCGCTGACCAGCCCGCGGCCGACTCAGCCCCCGTCGTACTTAAAGCGGATTCCATCCAGTCACTCGGGGCCACCGATACCTGGAATACACTGCCGGATGGCTCCTTCCTTGTCAGTGGCGATGATCCGCCCGCTGATGATCTCGTCACGGTCACCATCACCATTCATCAGCCTCTGCAGCAGATCGTCGCCCTGCGACTGGAAGCACTGCCCCACGATTCACTGCCCGGAAAAGGTCCCGGCCGCGGTGATAAAAAACGCCCGAATTTTGTTTTGCACGAATTCACCGCCACACTCACAGTACCAGCTGCGAACCCCGCTCCGCTCAGCTTCAAATCCGCCACCGCAGACTTCTCGCAGCAGAACTGGGATGTGGCCGGAGCAATCGATGGACGGGCCGAGACTGGCTGGGCCATCGCGCCACGGTTCGCTGTGCCTCATCAGGCCACATTCCACCTCGCCAGCCCCACCACTCTTCCCGAAAACTCCACCCTGACCATCCGACTCGATCAGCACTTCGGCAATGGACGCAGCATGGGTCGCTTCAGACTCTCGGCCCTGTTCAGCGAATCTGATTCGCAGACCACGCAACTGCAGCAGCAACTGCAGCACGTACAGGACAGACTCGCAGCCCTTGCACCAGCCACCACTCTGGTCATGGTCGAACAGCAGCCACGTCCGACGTTCATTTATCAGCGCGGCGATTACCGGCAGCCCGGAGCAGCCGTGCAGCCTGGAATCCCAGCGCTGTTCCGCGGTCCTCAGCCGGCACCTCAGCCGCAGAACCGACTGGAACTTGCCCGCTGGCTCGTTTCACCCGCCAATCCGCTGGCAGCGCGCGCTGCCGTGAATCGCTGGTGGGCCGAGCTGTTCGGTACCGGACTGGTCCCCACTCCCGAAGATCTCGGCTCCCGCTGCGAACCACCCAGCCACCCGGAACTGCTCGACTGGCTGGCCGTCGAGCTGCAGGAAAATGGCTGGTCCATGAAACATCTGCTGCGCCGAATGGTGCTGTCACACACCTTCCGCCAGTCAGCCAGCTCCACACCGCAGCTACAGCAAATGGATGACCAGAATCGACTGCTGGCCCGCGGACCCTCGTTCCGCATGGATGCAGAGATGATCCGCGACAATCTGCTGGCAGCGTCCGGACTGCTGGACCTGAAACAGTTCGGACCGCCCATTCGCCCGCCGCAACCAGCCGGATTCTGGAACAAAGTTGGCGGGCAGCAGTATGATTATCAGGTCAGCCCGGGCACCGAAAAATATCGCCGCAGCATCTACATCGTGGTGAAACGCAGTGCCCTTCATCCCAGCCTGTCCACGTTCGATGGTCCCGCACGCTTTGCCTGCACTGTGCAGCGTTCACGTACCAGTACCGCCCTGCAGGCCCTCGCCCTGCTCAACGAACCACTCAGCGTGGATGCCGCTGCCGCACTGGCCAGCCGTATGCTCAGCAGCCCCGCCACCGCTGCCGACTCCGGGCGACTGACTTACGGATTTCAGCTCTGCACGGCGCGCACACCGGAACCCGCTGAGCTGCAGGTGCTGCTGCAGTTGCTGAATCAGCAGCGCGACGCTGTGCGGCAGCGTTCCCCGGACGCCGCTCAGGACACCACGGAACAGGCCGCATGGAATGCGGTTGCCGGAGTACTGCTCAACCTGCACGAAACCATCACTCGACCCTGAATCACGTTATCCACCATCTCCTGAAATCTGTCCGAGCACCTTTTATGTCACGACCCGGCAACACCGACTCAGGCACCTGCAGCCGCCGCACCGCAGCCGCCACCATCGGCGGATCGGCACTGGCATCCCTCGGCAGCAGGCCTGCAGAAACCTGCGCCGCCGCCCCCGGTGCCGTCGACATCCAGCCGCTCGCTCGCTTCGCCGGCAAAGCAAAGCATCTGATCTGTCTGCACATGATCGGAGCCCCCTCGCAACTGGACCTGTTTGATGACAAACCCGAGCTGGTCCGGCGGCATGGCCAGCCGTGTCCGGAATCTGTGACCCGCAATCGCGATTTCGCATTCATCGGCAAAACATCCGTGCTGGCTGGGTCTCCGTGGCGGTTCAGACGACACGGAGAAAGCGGACAGGTGTTGTCCGAACTGCTGCCGGAGCTGGCAACTGTCGCCGATGAGCTGGCCGTCATCCGCTCAGTCCATACGAATGAAATCAATCATGCGCCAGCCCAGATGTTTCTGCACTCCGGCTTCGGACGCGGCGGACGACCGACGCTGGGAGCGTGGCTGTCGTGGGGGCTGGGCTCAGACAACCCCAACCTGCCGGCGTGGGTTGTGCTGCTCAGCGGGCCGCCCGGCGGAGCAGGCACCAGTCTGTGGTCGGCGGGATTCCTGCCCGGCATTCACCAGGGGACTCAGTTTCGAGCTGAGGGTGACCCCGTACTGTTTCTGTCCAATCCGCCGGGGTACCAGCCTGAAGATCGGCAGCGGCAACTGGCCGCTCTCCGCAGCCTCAACACGCTGCGTGCTCAGCAGACGCTGGATCCCGCAGCCGCAGTACGCAGCAGCCAGTACGATCTGGCTCTCCGCATGCAGTCGTCGGTACCCGAGCTGCTGGCACTTAACGAAGAATCCGCAGACACTTTGCGGCGGTATGGAGCCACGGCCGGGCAGCCGTCCTTTGCCGCCAATTGCCTGCTGGCCCGCCGCATGGTGGAACGCGGCGTTCGCACAATTGAACTGTTCGACGCCGATTGGGACCACCACGCCTCACTGCAGACCGCCCTGCCCCGCAAATGCCGTGAAGTGGACCGACCAATTGCAGCACTGCTCCATGACCTGCGGCAGCGAGGACTGCTGCAGGACACACTGCTGATCTGGATGTCCGAATTCGGACGCACCCCACTGCAGCAGGGTGGCACCGCCGCCACCGCCGGTCGCGATCATCACAAGGATGCCTTTACCATGTGGCTGGCAGGAGCCGGTATTCGATCGGGAATGTCACTCGGAGCTACCGATGACTTCGGCATGGATATCGCTGAACACCCGGTTCACGTGCACGACGTGCAGGCCACCGTGCTGCACCTGCTGGGACTGAATCACGAACAACTGACGTATCGTTATCAGGGCCGTGATTTCCGCCTGACCGATGTGCACGGAAAAGTGCTGCACGACATCCTGCTGTGACAGCATTCGATCCGCCACCCCTCCCCCCGCCCGCCCCGACCAGCCCTCGTGTTTTGGCATCCGTGAAGCCGGTGACAAAAACCGTAGCCTCGGCTTTAGCCCGGGCAACATCCGCCAAAAACCTTAGCCTGGGCTTTAGCCCGGGCAACCTACGCACCCCAGCACCCCAAAAACACGGCGTTTTTCAACCGGAGGAAGTCGTTTTGACACTCCCAGCCCACTTTTGTCCTCCGCGTCATGCTTGCTTGTCATGACCCACGAAACCATGCGGGCCCCCGGGGGCGCGTGTCTGGTTTATGATCTGCCTGCGTCTGCGATTCAGGCCTGAAGGGCCGTTTTCCGGTAGCCCAGGGCGCAGCCCTGGGTGACAGGGGCCCCCAAAAAGGTTGTTTTTTAGGCCTGAAGGGCCGTTTTCAAGTCGCGTGTTGTTTTCGCGTTCGTGCACGGGGTTTCCGGGTGCTCACGCATCTGCCTCTGCTGAAACCGGCCCTTCAGGCCTGGTGCGGGCATCGGGGGCCAAGTGCGGGTTTCGGGGCGTGGGCCTCAGAGCCTCGTTTTTTTGGTTCGGCTTGCCTGCATTCGCCGATCATCATTGGCGGATCAGATGGACTTCTCCTGGCCAGCCGAAAACCAGGAATTCCCTGCGATGCAGCGGCGGAATGCCATCGCTAATAGCCCACTTCGCGCGTCATGACAAGGTCACTTGCCCGGGCTGCGTTTTCCTATTGTTCCGCAGTCGGTCTGAACGCGTGATCCCC
>CAITYU010000377.1 GCA_903896675.1 uncultured Planctomycetaceae bacterium | reverse complement strand
GATCCGGGCCACGCAGGAACGGCCGGCAGCGATGAAATCCCAGGCTGCAGCACAACGCCGTCAGAAAACCAGCCCCCTCCTGGCCATGCATATCCAGAGTGTGCCAGCTGCAGGCCACCGGCACATGGACACCCCGGCATCAGCACCGGTAATGGTACCGCCACAGGAAACACCGCAGATGACGCATATGGGATCAGCGGTGCTGGCCGACGGCAACCACAGTCACCCGCGACCAACCGCCGCACTTCCAATCCGCTGCTCATCGCCAGAATCGCTGCCAGACCAAAAACCGTCAAATACCTGAAGCTCTTCATCTGCAACCTCCTTATCCACGACGGAAAGACACGGTACCGCGCGCAGCACCGCCAGCCTTTCTATACCACCGCATTTCGAAGCCGCCGGAAAATTCAGCACGAATTTCCCGAATCTGCACGAAGTCTGCGGGTTAAAGTTTGACGATCAGAGAGTTCTCGAAAGCTGTTCCCGCAAATCCAGCACCCGCCTCAGCAATTTTCTCAGGTTACTGCAGACAGTGAATGCGGAACACCCGATCAAACGAGGGTGCCGCGGCAGATGCAACTGCTGATGCTGTGCCTCAATGAGTCGCTGCGGTGTGTGGGAGGGATTCCATGGTCAGAAATTGCTGTCTGACAGTTGTTATGATGCTGCTGGCATCCTCTGATGCCGCTGCCCAGATGATGTATGCAGATCCCGGTATGTGGTCCAGCGCACCCAGTACCGGCGTTGACCTCTACCCGTTCGACCAGCAGGACACCTGGATCCACGGTCACTTCCAGCGTTATCCATCCTACGGCGGCTACGCCAGTTTCCGCCCTTACAACTACAAGCACGTCGCTGCCCAGTCACAGATTGCCGGCGGCTGGGGCGCACCACTGGGAATGCCCTATTCTCAGCAGTTCTGGAATCGCTACCGGGGCAACTACCTCGAAGGACAACCCCACATCCGCTCCCAGAACGCACCTCTCACGATTCCACGCAACAATGATGCTGCAGCCACGCGACCCGTTCAGCCTATCGGCTGGAAGTCCGCGACAACCGCACAACCTGCCAGCCCGGTCGCCTCCCGCAGACTGCAGTCTGCTCCAGCGCCTCAGCGAAGTCGCAGATAATTATGGACGCCACCCCACTCTGCGGATGGCACCGCAGCAACCACGGACGGATGGTGGACTTTGCCGGATGGGAGATGCCGGTACAGTATTCCACCATCGTCGAGGAACACCTCGCAGTCAGATCTGCAGCAGGACTCTTTGACATCTCCCACATGGGTCGGCTGAGTCTGGAAGGGCCCGAAACGGTCGATTTCCTCAACCGGACTGTGACCATCGATGTCAGCAGAATGAAGCCGGGACAGGTCCGCTACACGCTTGTATGCAACCACGCCGGAGGAATCCTTGACGACATCCTCGTATATCGTCTCGACAGCCACTGGGAACTGGTCGTCAATGCCTCCAATCGACTGAAACTGCTGGAGTGGTTCGAACATACCGCCGGTTATGCTGCCATTCGACTCGCAGATCTCACCACTCAGACCGCCATGCTGGCCATTCAGGGACCGCAGGCGGCACAAATCCTCAGATCCTTCGGACTGCATGCTGCCACCGAACTCAGGTACTACAACTGTCTGCACGTAAACTGTCCATCCGGAGCCCCGGCACTCGTCTCTCGCACCGGCTACACCGGTGAAGATGGTTTTGAACTGACAATACCCGCCTCTGAGGCCGTTTCTGTCTGGGAAGCACTGCTCACAGCGGGGCGGCCCGTCGGACTGTCTCCCGCCGGACTTGGCTGCCGGGATACACTCCGCCTTGAAGCCGGTATGCCGCTCTACGGGCATGAACTGACCGAACAGATTGATCCTCTGTCTGCTGGTCTGGACTTTGCAGTCCACTTCAACAAACCTGAATTCCACGGCAAAGCGGCTCTCGAAATCATCCACGCCGATCGCCCTTCGATGCGACGCACAGGGCTGCTGCTGGAAGGTCGCAGAATCGCCCGCGAAAACAGTCCAGTACTGGCAGATCACCAACCGGTCGGACACGTCACGTCCGGCACCTTCTCACCAACACTGCAGCGGGTGATTGCCATGGCTTTCGTGCCTCACGGTATGGAAGCACCCGGACAGGCACTGGAAGTGGATATTCGCGGCAGCCGGGTTTCCGCAATCACCACGGCGTTGCCATTCTATCGCCGAAAGATCTGAGCAGTTGCGGAAACGTTCGGTCAGAACAGAGCCGGCCGATCCCCCTGCGACGCCTTCCGACCCAGCGACTTCTCCGCCGCACCAAGATGCGCCAGAGCCTTTGCGGTAATCGTTCGGCCCCTCGGTGTTCGCTGAATGAATCCCTCACGCAGCAGAAACGGTTCAACTTCATCCTCCAGCGTATCAGCCGGGATATTCATGGTGTGCCCGATTGCCTGCACACCCGCCGGGCCACCCCCAAACACTGTGATAATAGTTTCCAGATATCGACGATCCTGCCCCTCCAGCCCCGCAGCGTCAACTCCCTTCATCCGCAGCGCTGCCTTAGCCACCTCCAGCGTGATCCGACCATCGGCCCTCGCATCCGCAAAATCCCGCGTCCATCTCAGCCAGTTGTTGGCTTTCCTTGGAGTACCACGAGACCGCATCGCAATCTCCTCCGCCGCCGCAGGATCCATGTGCGATCTGAGTTTTCCGGAGTTTCGCAGAATGATCGTCGAAAGCTCCTCCTGAGTGTAAAAGTCGAGATGCTCGCGGTTAATGAATCGGTCACGCAGAGGAGCAGTCAGCATACCACTGCGAGTGGTGGCACCAATCACAGTAAAATGCTGCAGCTTCATATTGATGGTGCGAGCATTCAGGCCCTCACCCAGAGTAATGTCAACACGAAAATCTTCCATGGCCGGATAGATAAACTCCTCCACCGCCGGAGGCATCCGATGAATCTCATCAATGAACAGCACACTGCCATGCCCGGCATTCGTCAGGT
This sequence comes from uncultured Planctomycetaceae bacterium, assembly GCA_903896675.1. Lineage (GTDB taxonomy): Bacteria > Planctomycetota > Planctomycetia > Planctomycetales > Planctomycetaceae > SXXK01. The sequence goes on along the minus strand of CAITYU010000377.1, from coordinate 86,722 downwards.
AAGGCAGCAGGTCCTTGGGCGCGTTGAGCGAAGGGCCCGCTGTAATCTGTATGTCCGTGCCAAGTTCTCGAGGAATCACGGTGGCCAGAGTCGTCTTGCCAAGGCCTGGCGGACCATCCAGCAGCAGGTGCCCAAGTGGCTCCTTGCGTTTCTTTGTCGCCTCCAGCAGAATCATCAGTCGTTCGACGACATCACGCTGCCCCACGACGTCCTGCAGACGAGCCGGCCGAAGCTCGTCGTCCAATTGCTCCTGCTCACCTGCGGACATCCCTCCCGCAGCGGCGGCCCCCCGGGACAACACACCGTCCCACGCCCCGCCACCAACGGCTGGATCGCCATCGTCATCGTCATCCATGCTGCTGATCGTCGTTTTTCTGGCCATGAACAGGCACTCCGTCCGCGTTCAGACTACCTGCCCAGCTTTTCCCGCAGACGCTTAAGAACAGCCTTGTCAGGGCCGCTTTCCTTCTCTTCAACCTCAATCGCCTTCTGCCACAATTGCTTCGCGTCATCTGCCTGCTGCAATGCCTGATGAACGTCACCCTGATGCTCCAGCAAAGTCGAATCCTCGTAGTCAGGAATGCCATTGGCCTTCTTCAGCGCCTCCAGAGCCTCCTCGTGACGCCCAAGCCGAAACAGTACCCAGCCCAGACTGTCGAGATATGCAGGATTCTCAGGCTGACTCTGCACAGCCAGTCGAATCATCTTCTCCGCCTGCTCAAGATTCTTCCCCTGGTCGGCATAAAGATATCCCAGATCATTATTCACACCGGGATCCTGAGGATCTTCCTGATAGACCTCCTCCAGCACCTTCTCGCCACGTGCCATGTCACCGCCCTGCACGAGGGCATTCGACAGCCCCATCCGCACTGAACGCAGCACGTCCTTCGGCACGTTTTCCATCTGCAGCACCACATCATACTGCTCGGCTGCATTCTCCCATTGACCCCGCCGGGAGTACACACCGGCAAGCTGCAGCCGTGCATCAATCAGCAGTTCTCCACGCTCCTCACGACGCCCCTCCAGAGTCGCCACGGCACCCAGCAGAATCCCCTCTGCAACCTCCAGCTTGTCATCCATCGCCTCAATCGCCGCCAGTCGCATCAGCAACTGCGGTTCATTCGGGAGAATCTGCAGGGCCTGCCTGATCGCCGTTCTGGCAGCCTTCAGATCCTTCAAGGCACCATACGCTATGGCCACTCGAAACAGTGCATTGACGCGGGCCCCGTCAGGCAGTCCTGGCTGCGCCAGCATCTGCTCGAATATTCTCGCTGCCTGCTGATACTCTCCCGTCACCAGCAGACTGCCGGCATATTTATCCAGAGTTTCCAGCATGAGTTCCTGGTCCGGCTCCAGCTCAAGCGTCGCCTTCAACAACAACCCCTGCTGCTCCGGCAACTCCAGTTCCGCAGCCGTTGCAGCACAAAACCAGGTTGCCAGCGGTTGCAGTTCGGCATCGCCTGCATCAAAGGCCTTCACACACTCAGTTACCAGGGACTTTCCAAAATCCTCAGCCGTCTCCAGCGACTGCAGCAGTGGCACCAGCTCCTTGTAGGCAATTCGCGCGGCTGCTGCCTTGTTCAATGCCGCCAGTACCGCGACAGGATCACGTTCAGCTACCGCAACCCGGATCAGCCCGACATTCGCCTCAGCCTCACCACTTGTCTGCAGTATCTCACGGAAAACATCGCCAGCTTCCTTCGCTCGACCCTGATCCAGTAATAACTGACCAAGAAACAGCTGCACCTCCGACTTCCGCGACGCCGTTTCAGAAAGCTGCTTCAAACGCTCCGCCAATGCATCGCTGCGGGACGAATTCTCGTACAGATCACGCAGCAGCGACAGCGATTCAGGACTGCGTTTCCCCGACTCAAAATATCGATCCAGATTCTTTTCACACTCCTTCAGCTTGTCCTGCTGATACAGTGCTCGCGCCAGCAACAGATGATGCTCACCCGGTCGATCCTGCTGTGTCCTGCTGAGTCCTTCAAAGGCCCGAATCGCCATGGCCGTTCGACCGGCCTCCAGCAGCACTCGCCCCGTCAGTTCATAACCCGTCGCACGGGTCCTCAACAGATTCGCATGATCACGCTGCGACAGCTCAAAGTCCTCCGGCTTATCCAGAGCATTCAGGATCACTTCATAGCTGTCTGCCGCAGCACCCGTGTTACGCAACTGCAGCTGAATTGCCGATCGCACCTGGTGCACCTGGATAAAATCCAGTGATTTGCGGTTCAGAGACTTTGATGCCACCGCCTGCTCTATCAACTCCACCGCACGCCCAGGCTGACGATTCTGAAAAAACGCCACCGCCAGCTCCAGACGTGTCTGCCAGTCATCCTGATCCATCTTCATGGCAGTTTCAGCCGTCGCCAGACCATCAGCAGCGCGGCCCAGACGAAACAGCACCATCGCTCGAGCCCGCAGGGGGATCGGTGATTCCGGAGCCGCAGCAGCCGACTTTTCAAAAGCGTCTGCAGCCTCCTTCAAATCACCCCGCTTCAATGCCTTGTGGCCGGCCATATACCACGCCAAAGCATCCTTGTTCGTGGGATCCAGAGACTCCGACTCATCCTTCAGAGTACGCGGCTCAGGAGGCTGGTTCTCGCCGGATGCAGGCGGGTCCTGACCGGCCGGCGACTCAGGCTCGTCCTGCACCGACAGGAACATCGCCGATTGCGCAGCAGGCAGACACACAAACACCGCCACGACTACCGCTACACAGTGCACATTGTGCTTCAGCACGGCACTCAATGCCGGTAAACGACGCAGCCACTCAACGCTGATATTGAACAGTTTCATGGTACCCCACCCGCAGGACGGATAACGCAGATAGACCTCGGCATTATCAACTGCGGTGGGTGTTCTGTCGAGTTCACTTTGCGGTGAACAGACAGGCGTCCAGGATTGTCAGCGACGGTTTTTGGCCCCGGACGACTTGCCGGACGCCGACTTGCCCACTGCACCTGACCCCTTGACTACGCCGCCACCGGACTGACCGCCAGATGGCTTTTTCCCAGAATTGGAGGGCTTTTGAGCAGCCCCACCACTCTCCCGGCCCTTTTCCCGAGACACACCAGCAGTCGGACGAGCAGCCGGTTTACCCGCAGATGCAGGCTTCCCGGAAGCTGACTTCGCAGCCGCTGACTTCGCAGCCGCAGGCTTCGCAGCCGCAGGCTTCTTCCCCGCAGGCTTCTCCAACGACTTCTCGGACTTCTGGGGCTTGTCTTCCCGTGGCGGTTTCGCAGGCGGTTTCCACGGCAATTGCAACTCCGCCAGACGGTCCATCACGCCCGCCATGTCGTGATCGCCAGTCAATGACTCCGACAGATGCTCAGCATAACGACTGTCAGTGGACAGAGATTTCAGCAGATTGCAGAACTCAGATACCTCAGACTTCCGGACACCGGACTTCAAATACTCAGAAGCCTCCGCAATGTCAGCCGTGGCCGGAACCAGACCCAGCCAGCGAGCAGCCGTAAGCATCGACTGGTCAAGATAAACGACATGATTCCCAAGGATTTCATGGAGCACGAAATCCCGCACAAACGGACTCAACTCCTGAATCTTCTTCAAGGCCTTGATCGCCTGCTCCAGAGTCATCCGGCGAAGCTTTTCGAATTCGAAGGAATATGTCCCCTCGAAGACGTGCCGCAGTACAGCCCTGATCCGCATGCCCTTCCAGTCGGCATGCGACAGACCATCAAGTGCCCGCTCAAGCTCGGTCACGGAACTGACCCTGATCTCGTTCAAATCAAAGAACGAGCCAATCAGACGCTTCAACCCGGTCTCCGCCTGTTCCCAGCGATTGTCCTCCAGACACACTGCAAACAGCATCGTCTCAAGAACCGGCAGCTGGATCTGCGGAACCGTCTTCCCGTAAAGCTTTTGCAGCGCCTGCACAAGGCGACGACAGACCGTTGACTTGTCGGCTGCCCTGGTGGCTTTTGCGGTACCCATTTCAGTTTCCTGTCGACCCGAACATACCCAAAGAACACTCCGGCACGCAGATCATCCTGTACCTGAGATGCCGGAAAATTACTCGTCAGCCGCTTCCATCATCCGCGATTCACCATCCAGTGCCCCCGCATCAAAGTCCTCGCCGGACTCCACTCCGTGACGGGCAGCATCCTGCTCCAATGCCTCTCGTATGATCGCCGCAGCCTCAACCGACTTACGCACTCCATCGTCCAGCACAAATCTCAACTCTGGAGTATACCTGCTGCGGATGTACTCGCCCACACGAGATTGCAGATAACCCTTTGCCGAATTCAAACCATGCATGGTCAACGCTGCAGTCTTCTCGTCTCCCATGACCGAAATCCGCACCCTCGCGAGCCGCAGATCCGGACTGACCTCAGCACCAAGAACCGTAACATTCCGAATCCGCGGGTCCCTCAGTTCAGAGAGAATGGCCGAACTGACCACCTCCCGTACCATCGAGGCCACGCGGGCTGTTCTGCGAGCAGACATTCAACGAGCCTTCCTTAAGATCCAGACGGCAACTTCAGGAATCCAGCGTCCGCTTGATCTCGTCCACACGATACGCCTCAAGCAGATCACCCTCCTTCACATCGTTGAACCCCTCCAGACGAATACCACACTCCATCCCGTCACGGACTTCACGAGCATCGTCCTTCTCACGCTTCAGCGAACCAATCCGATAATCGTTCAGAACCTTCTGATCCCGAATCAGATGCACCCGACTGTCCCGCGAAATTGTACCATTCAGCACTCGACAACCCGCAATCGTACCAAAACGACTGATGTTGAATGTCCTCAGCACAATCGCGCGACCCGTTGACACCTCAACCCGCTCCGGACGCAGCAGACCCTGCAACGCCAGACGAATATGGTCCGTCACCTCGTAGATGATGTTGTATCGCCGAATCTCCACTCCCTCGCGATCAGCCAGCATCTGAGCCCGGTCTTCCGCCACCACATGGAACGCAATCACAATCGCGCCCGCAGCACTGGCCAGATACACGTCACTCTCGTTGACACCGCCAATCCCGTAGTGAATTACCTGCACCCGAACTTCCGGATGCTCAAACTTCCCGATCTCACTCCGCAATGCTTCAATGGACCCCGGTGAATCCGCCTTCAGAATCAATGGCAGATCCTGCACTCCCTCGCCATCACGAGGCTGATTCAGGATGTCCTCCAGCGTACGAGGAGTCACGCGCTGAGACAGCGATTCGCGACGACCCTCGTGCAGACGAGACTCGGCAGTTTCTCGAGCCTCCTCAATGTCCTTCATCACAAAGAAATGATCGCCTGCACCAGGCACCTCTGTCAGTCCCGATACCTTCACAGGCACCGACGGACCAGCTTCCAGAATCGGCTCGTCACGGTCGTTGTACATGGCACGAATTCGACCATAGGTCGATCCGCACAGCACCACATCACCAACCTTCAACGTACCCTTCTGAACAATCAGCCACGCAATCGCTCCACGACCTTCATCGCGGAATGACTCCAGACAGACCCCCAACGCCTCACGCTGCGGATTGGCTTTCAGTTCATGCAGCTCAGCTGTCAGGATCAGCGTTTCCAGCAACTTGTCAATGCCGGTGCCAGTGGCTCCCGAGGTCCGCACAACTTCATACTCGCCACCCCACTCCGCTGCCAGAATCCCATGCTGCGCCAACTGAGACAGAATCTTCTGCTCATCAACACCGGGCAGGTCAATCTTATTCAGTGCCACAACAATCGGCACACCAGCATTCTTCGCATGACTGATGCACTCAACGGTCTGCGGCATCACACCGTCATCAGCTGCCACCACCAGCACAACGATGTCCGTCACGTTCGCACCACGCGATCGCATCTCACCGAACGCCGCGTGCCCCGGAGTATCCACGAAGGTCAGCCAGTGACCCTCATAGTCCACCTGATATGCAGCAATGTGCTGAGTAATCCCGCCGAATTCCCCGGCCGCTACGTTGGCCTTCCGGATGTTGTCAACCATCGTCGTCTTGCCATGGTCGACATGCCCCAGAATCGTGATGATTGGCGGACGCCCGAACATCAGCTCCGGCGGATCCTCATGGTCCAGTGACGCCAGCAACTCTGCCTCAATGTCCCTCGTGCGTTTGAAGGACAGATCAACACCAAGCTCGAGGGCGACCTCCATCGCCTCGTCTTCACCCAGCGCGTCATTGATCGTGACCATCCGCCCCTGCTTCAGCAGCAGACCAAGAATCGCACGAGCCGGACGTCCAATCGCCTCTGACAATGCACGAACCGTCACCGGGAAAGTCATCTGGGCTGTCGTCTTGAGCTCAGCGACACCCGTCCGCTTCTTTCGCTTCAGCTTCTTGGCCTGACGCTCAGCCTCACGAGTCTCACGGAGCTCCTTCAACAGCGAACCCCGAGCCATCCCTGGACGAGCAGGGCGAGCCGGGGTGGCCTTCGGAGCCTCATGCTCCTCACGCGCCTCTCGCAGAGCCTTCAACTGGTCCGCCAGCGGACTGCGACGGTCCACCAGATCAGACAATGCCATATCCGGCTTCTGAACCTTCTCCTCCTTCGGCTTCGGCTTCTTCACAACAGGAGGAACGTAGTCCGGCGGAGCAGCCACCATGGGTCGTGCTGCCGGCTTGTCGCGATTCACTTTGATCGGTCCAGCCGGACGCGCGGGCTGCGGAGCCGCTGCGGCCTCACGGTCCTTCACCGACCCAATCGGTCGCATTTCGCGAAGCTGCTGCATCCGCGGCCGACGCGACAAATCCCCAACCTGACCCGCAGGACCATGCCGAACTGGCGCAGCGACAGTAGCCGGCGCTGAAACAACCGGTGCCGGCGCCGCAACAATCGGTGCCGCAACCTCTGGAATTGTCACCGGAGACACCGGCGGCTCAGGAGTCATCACTGGCGACACATCCAACGCCCCAGCAACAGTCACGTCGGATGCTAATTCAGGCTCAACTACCTCGGCTGGCGCCACCTGCTCCAATACCACAGCCTCAGACACCGGTGCTTCAACCGCCAGTTCTTCAACCGACTCAGCCTCCGGCTCTGCTTCCACGGCAGACTCTGACGCCGCAATCCCCTCGCCACGATCGTCAGCTACCACCTCCACGGGAACAGCGTCTTCCGGCTCGCCATCCACAGACGACGCAGACAGGTCGTATGGTTGACCATCAGCGGAACGCATCGTCCCACGACCAGAAGCCCCGATGACGCGAACTCGACCGATCTGACTCTGAGCCTCCCGAACCGGCGCGACGTCAGATGTCGGAACCTCTGAAGCTCCAGGCGTTCCCTTACGGCGCAGGTAGGCGATGATCTGATCACGCTCCTCCTCGCTGATGGTCGCCAGTGCATTGCGTAACTTGACGCCCGCCTCTTCGGCAAGATCAATCAGGACTTTGCTGTCGAGCCCCAGATCTCTGGCCAGGGCAAAAATACGAATCTTCAAAACGCAAACCCCTTAGGCCGCTACCTGCGGCCAGCTCCCATGCAAAACCGCGGCAGCAGAAAAATCGGTGCAACTACAACCGATGCACCCAAACTGCTTCCAGCTTCCAGCCGCCGTCAAAACAAAAACCCCAGTCAGACACTCTTACGGCCGGACACCCGACCCCAATCCGTCTTCAAAACGACTTCCGCCAGCCCGAATTCACGCGGACCAGACCACTCACACATGGGATGAACTGTTGAAGATTCCACTCCTGAAACCAGCGATCAAAATGCCACCATCAACCCGCGTCGTTCGATTCCGCCGGAGTTGCAGCAGGCGCAGCAGCAGCAGGTGCCGACTCCGCCTGATTGCCCGCCAGCTTCCGCTGCTCAGCCTGAAACTTCTCCTCCGCTTCAAGTCGAGCACTCTCTTCGTCAGCATAATCCACGATGCGACCGCAATCCTCCTCCGATAAACCACTGATCTCCATCAGCTGGTCCGGCTCAATCACTGACAAATCATCAAATGAAAAGAACCCCTGAGATACCAGACTTTCTGCCAACTCCGGAGTCACCTCGGGAATGACACAAAAAGCCTCGATCGACTTGTCCAGCTTCGCATCCAGCTCCACCTGAGTCATCACGTTGATGTCCCAGCCCACCAGCTTGCTCGCCAAACGCACGTTCTGCCCGAACTTCCCAATCGCCAGCGACAGCTGGTCGTCACGCACCAGCACAATCACCTTCCCCAGCATCGGACACAAAATCACATCCTCAACCTCAGCCGGCTGCAAGGCATTCGGCACCAGCACCGACAACGAATCATTCCAGCGGACAATGTCGATCCGCTCACCCGCCAGCTCTTCAACTATGCCGCGAATTCGAGCACCACGGACACCAACACAGGCTCCCACGCAATCAATCGTGGTGTCCGAGCAGGAAACCGCCACCTTCGATCGATTTCCCGCCTCTCGGGCAATCGAACGAACCTCGATCACGCGATCGTTCACTTCCGGAATTTCAACCTCAAACAGCCGCCGCACGAAGTCCGGATGAGTCCTGCTGAGAATCACCCGCACACGCGAACCTGCCTTACGCACATCCAGCACGATCGCCCGCAAACGATCGCCAGTCCGGAAATTCTCTTTGCGAATCTGCTCGCTGCGAGGCAGGATCGCTTCAATCTTATCCAACTTCACTATCACCGTGCCACGGTCAACACGAGTCACCTGACCGGAAATCAATTGACTGCGCAGATCCAGATACTCGTCGTACAGAGCATCCCGCTCCGCTTCACGAATCTTCTGAATCATCACCTGCTTGGCCGTCTGAGCAGAAATACGTCCCAGCAGATCACCCAGAAGATCCGCCTCCAGAGCACGACCGTCGCAGATCAAAGACGGCTCACCCGTCTCGCGGTCAATCCGCACCTCAAGTTGCTCTTCCTCGGAAAAGTGCTTCCGAGCCGCTGAGAGAATTGCCTGCTCAATCCCCTCAAAGACCACGTCCGCATCAATGGCCTTGTCGCGGTGAATCGCATCAACAATTCTAAGTATTTCGTTACCGTTCATGAGGCTGATGTTCGCTGCACTGCACATGTAAAAAAAAAGCGGGAACAATGTCCCACTTTTCGCGCCCGACCGCCCTTGCGGACAGCCGAAAAAACCTCATCAACCGGCAGCCTGTAAATCACGAAACGGATTACTCCGCACCGCTCTGCCAGTTGAAGAAATGGAGGAAGATCTAAATCTTGTCCATTTCAGGTCCCTTAAGCACGATGACCAACACCCAATCACCCATAATCCTGCACCACAGTAGTGGACGCTTGGCGCAATGTCAAGCAACCCACCACCCCGCTCACCTTGTCGACAGCCACACCGTCGCGGTTCCAATCAATAAATCACGTTTGCCGACACACTCGGCTCTTTCCCGACTTTTTTCCACGCACACCCGAACCCAATGCTCAGGATTGCGAATCACCACCGCCCGCAACACACTCCCGCACCACCTGACGAGCCGCCTTCCACGCATGCCGAATAGTGAACAAACGTGACTCAATCTGCTCCGCCGTGAAATAACGACCATGATCACTGGGAGGCAAACCAGCCAATGATAGCGTCAAAGGCAGCAAATCAAGAAATTCACGATAACGGCGTTGAACGTCCGACGGATCCGCCATCTCATACCGCTCCGAATACCAGTCCTCAATCAACCACGACGACCCAGTTGCTTCTTCAGAATTGCATCCGCTGCACCCGTCGGCTTTGTTGAATCCTTCGGTGTCGCACCGGTACTGCCCTTCGATGGCTCGCCCTCACGCGCCCCGGTTGTACTCGGATCAGGCAGCAATACCTCAAGCTTGCCCGCGTCCCCACCAGCGGCCGGCGCGGGCGCAGATGGCGACGGAGCCTGCGGCATCATACCCGGAACCCCTGGCATCCCAGGCATCATCATCCCACCTCCCATCGGATACCCCATCTGAGGCATCATCGGAGGATACATCTGACCGTAACCCGGCATCATCTGCGGCTGGAACGGAAATCCGCCGTACATCCCCCCCGGATAGCCACCCATCTGTGGCATCATCGGCTGGTAGGGATACTGCCCAGGCATCATCTGGGGAACCGACATCACAGTCGTGTCAGACGCCGCCACCGGCACCGGCATCGTCACCGTCTGCTCCCCAGGCACAGCCGCTGCACCGACTGCAGGTACCTCCGTGACCGTCGGTGCGGAAACCTGAGTCTCTTCGTTTGCCAGAACCGCCGTCGGCAATATCCGGCTGTCAGCCTCAGGTGCCTGCACGTCGGCACGAACCACCAGTTCGAATTCCAGATTGCCAATCAGAATCCGGTCCGTATTTGTCAAAACTATCTCACGCTGAATCCGCTCGCCGTTCACCAGCGTCCCATTCGTGCTGCCAAGGTCCCGCAAACGAACAGAAAAATCATCCAGACTGAACACGCAGTGGTGACGACTGACCATTTCGCTGTTCGGACGCAATTGGCAATCCTGCTCGCGGCCAATCAGGAACTTCCGCCGATTCAGGGGTATCACCTGACCTGCATGCTTGCCACCAACGACCTTCAATTCCGCGGAAATCATAGTCCCAACTCCCAATCCCTGAGTCCACTCAGACAGACTCAACCGCTGAAATCACCGCGCCGCTGACTCCAGTACACCCCAAGACACAATCAAAATGACTACTGCAAAACCCCACCCTACCGGCATCCACCCAGCAAACAACACCTGCACTGGTATTTATGATTTCTTAACAATTCAAACACAGCCACAAAAAACCGCACACACACCCCACACCCACCCACCACTCTATTTACACAAACGTAAATTGTGGAAAAAATCTATCCAATTTCCGGGAATCTTCCGCAAAATACTCCAGCCAGAACGAATCTTCGGCTGACCGCCCGTCGCCATCAAGAGCAGAGACACCGATAATTCCGCGCAATGACCCAGATTTTCCAAAGGTAACGTTCCTGTCAAACATATCGGTTTTTTGGGCGACTCGAACCTGTACCTCGCAGTTATTTTCAAAAAGAGCGAAATTTGATCGAATGTTTTCGTCGCCTGTGTCGTGGGCGCACGTCCTCCGCAGCCAGCACTATCCGGCAAAATCTACCGGATCTTCACAGCTCCTCCGCAGGACTTTCAACCAACTTTTCGTTAGGCTCCAGGCCTCACTCACCCGAATTCTCATTCACAACGGCCCACCGCGATTCACGGTTGCCCCCCCTTAGCCTACCTCCGGTTACTCCCCAAGACACGCCGTCCCGAGCAGTCACATGAACCCGTTCACCTCCCGCAGATCTGCCCTCGCCTCTTCCGGACTGGGACTCGGTTCCCTCGCGCTGGCCGATCTGCTGCAGGCTGACTCACCCCCGCACCCCGCGGCACACACCACCTCCGCCCTCGCTCCCCGCCAACCGCATTTCACACCCAAAGCCAAACGCGTTATCCACTTTTTTCTGAACGGCGGACCGTCACACGTCGACACGTTCGATCCCAAACCAACTCTCGCCCGCTTCAGCAACCGCACAGTCTCCGACAACCTGCTGACCGAGCGCAAAACCGGTGCCGCCTTCCCTTCGCCTTTCCGCTTTCGACCCTACGGGCAATCCGGAATCGAAGTCAGCGAGCTCTTTGCCAAAACCGCCGCACACATCGATGACATCGCCGTCATCCGCTCCATGCAGGCTCAGGTGCCCAATCACGAACCCTCACTGATGCTGATGAATTGCGGCGATTCCGTACAAACCCGCCCCAGCGCCGGAGCATGGGTGCTGTACGGACTCGGCAGCGAAAACCAGAACCTCCCGGGCTTCGTTTCCATGTGCCCCGGTGGCCTGCCCATCAAAGACACGGAAAACTGGCAATCCGCCTTTCTGCCCGGCGCCTTCCAGGGCACATGGGTCGACTCTCAGCATCAGGAACTCAGCAGACTCATCGAAAACATCGAGCACCCCCAAATTGCCACGCCCGCACAGCGCAGGCAATTGAACCTGCTCGCACGCCTCAATCAACAGCACCGCTCAAATCGCCCCGACCCCCGACTCGAGGCCCGCATCCAGTCCTTCGAACTGGCCTTCCGCATGCAACAGGACGCCGCCGAAGCGTTCGATCTCAGCCTCGAACCAGCGCACATCCAGGCACTCTACGGTTCAGGTACACATGCCCGTCAGACTCTCATCGCCCGCAGACTGCTGGAACGCGGGGTCCGCTACGTGCAACTCTGGCACGGGGCCGGTCAGCCGTGGGACAATCACACCAACATCGAATCGGCTCACCGCAGCCTCGCCGCACAGATCGATCAGCCCATCGCCGCACTCATTGCCGATCTCAAGCAGCGCGGCATGTTCGACGACACCCTCATCCTCTGGGGCGGCGAATTCGGCCGCACCCCGACCGTCGAACTTTCCGCCGACGGAAAACCACAGTCCGGTCGAGACCACAATCACTGGGGCTTTTCGGTCTGGCTGGCAGGAGGCGGGATTCGCGGTGGCCAAACATACGGAGCCACCGACGAACTGGGCTTCCGAGCCGCCGAGAATCCCGTCAGCGTGCATGACCTGCACGCCACCATGCTGCACTGTCTGGGTTTCGATCACAAACGACTCACTTATCGCTACGCGGGCCGCGACTTCCGACTGACGGATGTGCACGGTTCCGTCATCCAGCAGATCTGTAACTGAGGTGTCTCATGAAACTGCTGCTCCACCTGAAACGTGCGGCGATCGTCGCCTGCCTGCCGGCATTTTCACTGCTCCTGCCGGTTGCTGCTGCTGCCCCCCTGCCCGGCCCGCCTATCACCATCGAACAACTGCAGCGATCTGAACCGGTGATCTTCGAAAAAGAAGTTCTGCCCATCCTGCAGAAAAACTGCCTCGCCTGCCATTCCGCCAGTGAACGCCAGGGAGGCCTTGTGCTCGAAACCCCCGCCGGCATTCTGAAAGGTGGCGACAGCGGACCGGCGGCTATCCCAGGCAATGCCAGCGGCAGCCTGCTGCTGAAACTGGCCGCCCATCAGCAGGAACCCGTCATGCCCCCGGCCGACAATGATGTGGCCGCCAGTAACCTCTCCCCGGCTCAACTCGGACTTCTGAAACTTTGGATTGATCAGGGAGCCCGCGGAACAGGCGGCATCGACAGCCTGTCACCACAGGCCATGCAGACACTGCCACAGCGTCTGCAACCGGTACAGGCCGTGGTACTCGCTCCCGATGGACAAACTGTCGCCTTCAGCCGCGGTTCACGAATTCACCTGCATCACGTCAGCTCCGGACAACGCCTCGCCACACTCGCAGACCCCGCTCTCGGTGAAGCCTCAGTCGCGCACCAGGATCTGGTCCAGTCGCTGGCCTTCAATGCTGACGGCGACCTGCTGGCATCCGGAGGCTTCCGCGAAGTTCGCATCTGGCGTCGTCCACGCGATGCACGTCGCCTGTCCGTGGCACTGCCGGCAGCCCCGACCGCTGCCACCGTCAGCCCTGATGAACGCTGGATTGCCGTCGCCTCGGCTGATCACGCGATCCGCCTGTTCAACCTCCAGACCGGCGCACCCGGACTGACCCTGCAGGGCCATACAGAAACCATTGCCACACTGCGATTCACCGCTGACTCCACACACCTGGTCTCCGGTTCCTCCGATCGATCTCTGAAAGTCTGGAAGATCGCCGACGGCAGCCTCGCCGGACGAATCGATCACAACCTCGCAATCACCGCTCTCGAAATCCTGCCGGATACAGATCCGCAGGCCACACCACTGCTGGCTACCGCCGGTGGCGACAACCTGATCCGCCTTTGGCACATGCCCCCGGCACCAGCCGGCGCCCCGAACTGGCCCTCCGGCACTCGCCTGACAGCCTTCTCGGCAGATCGACAGTTGACCGCCACAGTTGATGCTGCAGGTCAGCTCAGAATTCATGCTCTGCAGCAGACAAATGGGCTGCTCGGCGAAAACATAATCGCTGAACTCGGACCACTCCCACAAACATCCGCCATCTCCTTCACACGCAATCCCCTCGCTCCTGCAAATGCCACCACCACTGCAGCATGGGACCTCCTGATCGCTGACAACTCGGGCAGCCTCCAGCTCTGGTCACTTTCGGAAAAACGACCGCTGGCAACATGGAAAGCCGGCAATCAGCAACTCACAGCAATCGCCGCTTCCAGTGACGGCAAACTGGCTGTGACCGCCGCCCAGGACGGTGCCGTCCGACTCTGGAAACTGGACACACCCGCTGTCATCGACTTCGAACGAGCTGCCGACGAACTTGCCGGTCCCGCTCTGCTCAGTCCCTCCGGCAAACTCCTGGCCACACTCTCTCAAAACGGCGGACAGCCCGTGGTTGTGATCCGCAGCCTCGAGACCGGACGATCTCTGCAGACACTGGCCGGGCACACCGGCAGCATCACAGCACTGCAATTCACCGCCGACGACGCACGCTTCACAACCGTCGGCAGTGACCGTTCACTCCGACTCTGGAATCTGCAGACTCAGCCAGCCACCGAACTGTTCACAGTCACGGATTTTCCCGCCACACCCACCGCCGTCGCAGTCAATGGTGACGGCAGTCAGGCTGCTGTCGGTTTCGAAAACGGCCTGCTCAGACTGCTCAATACGTCTGATGGAGCCGTACAGAAGGAATTCATGGGACATACCGCTGCCCTGCTCCACTGCGGTCTCCTCAATGGCCAGCTTTACAGCATCAGTCGCGATGCGTCGGTCCGCTTCTGGAACCCGGCTGATGGGACACAAATCCGGTCCTTCCCTCTGCCGGCACCACCCACGGCCGTCTCCGTCAGCAACGATTCGCAGCGACTGCTTGTTGCCTCAGCCGACCAGCAGGTCCGACTGCTGCAGATGGACAATGGAACCCTGCTGCAGACTCTGCAGGGATTCACCACACCACCAGTCTCGGTCAGCCTCGCCCCCAACTCCAGACTGCTGGCCGTCACAGAAACCAGCGGACAGGTTTCTCTATGGGATGCCGCGACCGGCAGATTCCAGGAATCAACCCCGGTTCCCGGCCTGTTTTCCGGCATCCTGACAGCCGACGCCACCACAATCCTGGCAATCCGCGCCACAGCCGCTCCACAACGACTTCCACTCCGATTCCTCTTCGCACCGGAAACACCGGCCAGCCCTGCTCGCGGTGCCGTCTTCACCACCGGCAACGCCAGCGCAGTTGTTGCATTTGCTGACGGCACACTGCGAGGCATCAATCCCGCCAATGGACAGGCCGCCTTCAATACCAGCCACGGTGCCGCCATCAACAGCCTCACCGTATCCGACGATGGACAACTGCTGGCCACAGCCGGTGAGAATTCCACCGTCCGTGTCTGGAACAGCTCCGGACAGCCCACCGGACTTCAGCAGCCCCCCTCACTGCCAGGCCCCGCGCAGAAAGTTGCCTTCTCGGCCGATGGCAAACAACTGCTGACAGCCACCTCAGGAAATACGCCTGACGCCCTGCTGATTGATATTCAGACCGGCAGTATCCTGGAACGTTTTCCGGAAGGCGGTCAGAACATTATCGGCAGCCTGCTTGTGTCCACACCTGCAGCACAGGGACAGCCGGTTCAGACAACCGCCGTCCTCGCTTATTCAGATGGACTGCGCAGTCGCCGCCACAGCCTCTACCGCACACTCGCAGGTCATACCGGAATTGTCACCGCCCTCGCGGCGTTCCCCGGCAGCCGCGAACAATTACTCAGCGGCAGCGCTGACGGTACCGTCCGTCGCTGGAATACAACCAACGGACAGGCTCAGCAGCAGTACAATTCGGGGGCAGCAGTGCACGCTGTTGCCGTGTCCCCGGATGGTCAGAGAATTGCTGCCGGTGGCGACAACAAATTCGCCCGCCTGTGGAATCTGAACGGCAGTCAGATCGCCGAACTCCGCGGAGATCTGCGACTGCGAGTTGCACAGACTCGAGCGCGGCAGCAGGAGACTGCGGCCAACGCCCGGCTCAACGTGGCAAAACAGCAGTTGGATGTCGCTGAAAAGGACGTTCCGATTCGTACCGACGCCGAAAAGAAACTGGCCGACATGCTCACTGCCGCCAATGCGGACGTCGAGACGAAAAAGGCAATGGTCGCCACCACGCTTGACGCACGTGTGCAGGCCGAAAAAGCCGCCATCGAAGCCTCAGCCGCCGCCCGTTCCGCAACCGCCGAAAAACAAAACGCCGAAACCCTCGCTAAAGAAGCCGCCACTGCAGTGCAGACTCTGCAGGCCCGGGCCACCCGTCTGCAGCAGGCCACCACAGCCGACCCCGCCAGCGATGTCCTCAAACAGCGCCTCGCAACGGCTCAGCAGGAACTGCAGAACGTCACCAGATTGTCTCAGGAACGCACTGCAGCCGTTCAGGCCCCCACAGCCAAAGCCACTGAACTTGCCAACAAGGCCAATGAACTGGCTCAGAAACTTGGCACCGTACAGAAACCATGGACTGATGCCGTAGCCGCTCTGAAAACTGCCGAAGCCGCCAGAACCCTGCTCATGCAGCAGCAGACAATTGCCGCCCGGGAACTGCAGGCTGCACAACACCTGGTGCCCGCGCGAAAGGATCTGCTGCAGAAGGCCGAAGCCGCTCTGGCAGCCGCAAAATCCGCAGTCGAAGCCGCTGGCCTCGCCCTGCAGCAGTCCGAACAACCCATCCGAGCTGTCAGCTTTTCTGCAGATGGGGAAGGACTCGCCACAGCCGGAGACTTCCCTGGCATCCAGACATGGGATGGAAAACTGGGAACCGCCCTCGAATCATTTGCCTCCCACACAGCACCCGTTCGCACCGCCGCATTCAGCGGCAATCGCTTCCTGATCACCAGTGCCGACGATCGCCACGTCTTCGTCTGGGATACGCGACCGGAATGGGTTCTGGAACGAACCATCGGTTCGGCCGGCCAGCCCGACCTGCTCTCGCACCGAGTCACGTCGGTCAGCTTTTCTGAAGATTCCCGACTGCTGCTGGTCGCCAGCGGAATTCCCTCACGACGCGGCGAACTGGTCCTGTTCAACACAGCCGATGGCAACACCGTACTCAGAATCCCACAGGCCCACGACGACGTCGTTTACTCCGCGGCCCTGTCACCCGACGGACGCCGCATCGCATCGGCCGGCGCCGACCGCTACATGCGCACCTTTGATGCCACCAGCGGACAACAGATTCGCCGCTTTGAAGGACACACCAGTTACGCCCTCAGTGTTGCCTGGAAACGCGATGGACAGCAGTTGGCGACCGCCGGAGCTGACAACACCGTACGCATCTGGGATGCCGAAACCGGTGACCAGCTGCGAACCATCGAAAACTACAATCGACACGCTACGGCCGTTCAGTGGGTCGGAGAATCTGACACCATCACGTCTGCCTCCGGCGATCGCCTTGTGCGAGTCCACAATGCGTCCAACGGAGGCCTCATACGCAACCTGCAGGGCGCTGACAGCTGGCTGCACTGCGTGTCTGCCACTCCCGACCTCACGATCATTGCCGCAGGGACAGCCAACGGTTCCGTCCGCCTCTGGAATGGCACCAACGGACAGTTTCTGCGAACTTTGGAAGATGGTGCGAAGTGAGTCCTTCATAGACGATTTTTCACGCCACCAGAGGGAGAGGTCCCTGAATCAGGAAAGCAGTTATCGGGCTGGGCCATCCAAAGTCGCAGA
This sequence comes from uncultured Planctomycetaceae bacterium, assembly GCA_903896675.1. Classification (GTDB taxonomy): domain Bacteria; phylum Planctomycetota; class Planctomycetia; order Planctomycetales; family Planctomycetaceae; genus SXXK01. The sequence continues at coordinate 69,138 of CAITYU010000377.1, read as the reverse complement.
TTCCACGGACACAATCGCATGCTCTGGCTGTTCGCCGCAATCAACATGATCTGCCTGTACCTGGCTGCCCGCTTCCTGCGACTGCACACCGGTCGCGTCCGCCCCGGAACCTCCCTGTGCTCGTGGACCGCATACATCGACTGCGACCAGGTGCTGCTGACACGCGAGGCACGATACTTCGTGATTCCCAATGCCCTGCTGGGACTGACATTCAATCTTGCCGGCACTGCCGTCTGCATCATGGCAATCAGATCCGACAACCAGTCACTCTGGCTGCTGCTGGCCTGCATGTACACCGTCTCAGCAGCGGTCACCGCCGTCTTCTGGAAACTGCTGCTGCGACTGCCCAGCCTGTGCCCGCTGTGCCCACTGCACCATTTCCTGACTTACATCATCCTGATCTGCTGCCTTGCAAAACTGCAGACCTGATCAACCCGTCGACAGCAACTCTGTGATCGGCTGGCCATCACAGACCGGTACCGGACGACCATCCACCTGATGATAAACAATCTGTTCAGCCTGATACCCCAAAGCCCTGAACACCGTAGCATGGATATCCGCCGGAGTCGTCGGGCGAGACCTGGGTACTGCCCCCGTGCTGTCACTTTCACCAATCACCAGACCACCGCGAATTCCGCCACCACCCAGCACCATCGAATAACACTGCGGCCAGTGATCACGACCGGCATCCGCATTGATCTTCGGAGTCCTGCCGAAGTCTCCCATCCAGATCACCAGCGTCTGCTCAAACAGACCACGCTCCTGCAGATCATCCAGCAGCGCCGTATACGCCTGCTCCATCGGCGGCACCAGCCGATTTCTGAGCTGATTGAAATTGTCCTTATGAGTATCCCAGGTGATGGACGGACCATTCACCGTGGTCACAAAACGACAACCCGCCTCCACCAGACGCCGCGCCAGCAGATGCGACTGCCCCCAGCTGTGCCGACCATAACGGTCCCGCACACTGTCAGACTCACGAGTCAGATCAAAGGCTTCGCTGGCACTGTCTGAACCAATCATCCCCAGCGCCCGCGAACGAATCTCGTCAGTCGCATCAGCCGCTCGCGCCGCGATGCGCGTCCCGGATTGTTCCATCTGACCCAGCAGCTGCAACCGAGCCGACAGGCGATCAGCATCCATTGAAGAATCCAGTCGCAAACCCGGTACCCGAAAATCCTTCGCCCCCGGATCCGCATCCAGCACAAACGGATCAAATCGACTGCCCAGACAGCCGCCAAACTGTCCCGGAGTCAGGTACTTGCGGCTGTCACAGTGCGGGAACGGAGTAATCACATAAGGCGGAACACCCGCAGCATAACCGTCCCGCTGAGCCAGCCAGCCCACCAGAGTCCCGAAGCAGGGCAGATCCGCCGGACCTGGATTGATCAGAGTACTGTCGATGCGATACGGACGCCCGACCGTCGACCAGTGCATCCCGGAATTGTGCCCGCCATGCGCATGATGCACCGATCGCACAATCGACAGTCGATCCATACGTCGAGCCAACCCGGGCAGCAGCTCGGAAATCTCGATCCCCGGCACATTCGTCTGAATCGGCTGAAACGGCCCTCGCACCTCAGCAGGAGCCAGCGGCTTCATGTCCCACAGGTCGAGATGACTGGGAGCACCACAGTTGAAGATCAGAATCACGGATCTGGCCGTCGGAGCAACAACCGCGGCCTGCACACGGCCCCGCTGATCAAAGCAGCAAGCCAGCCCGGAAATCGCCAACCCCGCAGCAGCCGACAACAGACCACGACGCCCGGCAGTTTGAGACGTCTGAAAACCGTGTCCCGTCATGTCCAGCCTCCTGTCATCCGCCGCCACAACGCAGGCCCTGGCAGACCTGCTGCGCATTATCATCCGGAATCACCGGGAAACACAATCTGATTCACATCAAAACCGTGCGTTTCAACAGCAGTTTTGTGGCCCCCTCGCCACACCCCGAGAGCGGAACGCCGTTGGCCGCCGGTAACACACACGCCCCACAGAATGCAACCCCTCACTCCTCCGACTGCCGCATCGTCCACACCACCGCCACTATCCGCAACTCATGATACGGCACCGATCCACCAAGGTCTTCAAACAATGGCTTCAGCTTCTCCGCACCCAGACGCACAATCGACTGCTCAACTCGCCGCTGCACCGCCGGATCCACCCACGCATCAATATCCAGGATCCTGCGAGTCTCCACATACTGAGCCAGATGCCGGCTCACCGTATCCAGAGTCCGATCCAGTTGCACCGCGATCTCCTCCATCGACAACTGCTCGTCAAACAACTGCAGATAGTCCTCAGCCAGCTCCACCCGACGCGGTGATGGCGTCAGTGCCGCCGGAGGCAGACTGCCCGGCGTTGCGGCGAAACCCACATCGCCGGCAGCCCGATTCGCCGTACACCACCGACGTATCTCCTCCAGCACTGTATTCCCAAGCTCCTGCAGCTTCTTCGCTCCTATCCCCGGTACCTGCTGCAGCGTTGACGCACTGACCGGACGATGCCGCGCCAATGCTCGCAGCGTGGCATCACTGAAGATGATGTACGGCGGAACACCCCGCTGGATTGCCAGCCGCGTCCTCAAACCACGCAGCTCCTCAAACAGACCCCGATCCACTCCCGCCCACGAGTCGTCCGCCTGCTCCATCGACTCCGATGTCCGAATGCTCAGCAGCTCCGGAGTCAGTTCACCACGCAGCACCTGACGACCCGTCGCGGTCACCTGCAGACACAGATACTCACCTGCCTGGCGCAGATGCCCCAGCGAAATCAACTGGTCGATCCAGTGCCGCACCTGAGTCTCTGAGACGTCCTTCAGCAGTCCCCACGTGCTCAACTGATCATGCCGGTTCTCCACGATCCGCTTGACCCTCGAACCACGCAGCACCTGCGCCGTGTAAGCCGCTCCGAACTTCTCACCCAGCCGAATCACACACGACAGAATCTTCTGCGAAACAACCAGCGCATCCGCTGTCGCTGTCATCTCCTGCAGGCACACATCACACGCCCCGCAGCGTTCCTGCTGCAGCGACTGACCAAAATGCTCCACCAGCATCTGATGACGACAGCGCATGCTGCTGCAGTAACGCTGCATGCTCCGCAACGACTGCTCAGCCGATGCACGCACGGATTCATCAGTCACATCCTGCATCAGGTACTTCCACGTCTCGGCGTCACCCGCCGAATACAGCATCGTACACTCCGCGTGCAGACCGTCCCGCCCCGCTCGACCACTCTCCTGCTGATAATGCTCCAGCGACTTCGGCATCTCCGCGTGTATCACAAATCTCACGTTGCTCTTGTCGATCCCCATCCCGAACGCCACCGTGGCCACAATAATCTGCACCTTCTCTTCTATGAATGCCTCCTGACTCAACCGCCGATCCTCGTCAGACAAACCGGCATGATACGGCAGCGTTTTGAAGCCCAGCCTGTTCAGCGCCTCACTGGTCGATTCCACCTTCTTCCGACTGATGCAGTACACAATGCCGGACTCCCGCTTGTGCCTGTCCAGAATCTGCCGGATCTGCGGAATCACTTCCACACGCCGCTCCACCCGATACAGCAGATTCGGTCGGTCAAACGAACCAACCAGCACCTCCGCACTCTCCAGCCCCATCTGGCTGATAATATCCTCCCGCACCTTCTCTGTGGCAGTCGCCGTGTAACCGTGAACAGAGATCCCCGGGAACTCCTGCCGCAGAGTACTCAACTGGCGATACTCCGGACGAAAATCATGTCCCCACTGACTGATGCAGTGAGCCTCATCGATGGCCACAAAACTCAACTGCACCCCCCGCAGAAAATCCAGCGTAAAAGGCTGCAGCAGACGCTCAGGGGAAATATACAGCAGCTTCAGTTCACTGCGACGAATCTGTCGCGCCACCTGACGCTTCTCGTCTGCCGTCTGAGCACTGTTGATGAAGGCTGCCGGCACGCCGTTGTTCGTCAGGGCATCCACCTGATCCTTCATCAGGGAAATCAGAGGCGAAACCACAATCGCAAGACCCTCGCGAGCCATCGCGGGAACCTGATAACATAACGACTTCCCACCACCAGTCGGAAGCACCGTCAGGGAATCCCGCCGCTCCATCACCAGTTGCATCGACTCCAGTTGCAGCTGCCGAAAATCACTGTAACCCCACCACTTCTGCAGATGGAATTGCAACTGCTCCTTCGTATCCGGCTGTCCTGCTGCTGCCATAAACCCGCACTGAATCTGCTGCTGTACTCGAAAATCAGCCGAAAATTCCGCTGCTCACGCCCCCCAGCTTATCAGAACAACGACCACTCGTGTAAGTCGGACACCACCGCAATTCGGAATCCCACACCCAGTCCCGACACCGTTGCCGAACACTGTAACCGATCTGACTGCAGCGTTTCTGCCACTGCCAATCCCCCCTCCACACCACCGAAATCCGGACTGCCAGTGGATTTTTCACGCTCACCGGACCAGAATGACGACTGAAAACCACCAGCCGCCCACGCGGTCCGCTCAGGTTCCATCACTGCCTGCTTCCGAAGATTCCACGCCATGACACTCCCTGATTTCCGGAATACCGACAGACTGGCCTGCCGTCGCACCTTCCTGCAGCAATCCGGATTGTCACTCGGATCCATCGCCCTCGCGGATCTCCTCACCCGCGACGCCGTCGCTGCCGACCGCGCCATGCAGGCTCGCACCAGCCTGCTGCCCCCCAAAGCCAAAAATGTCATCTTCATGTTCATGGCCGGAGGCCCCAGCCAGCTGGAACTGTTCACCCCCAAACCCGTTCTGAACAACTACCACGGCCAGGCTCCTCCAGCCAGCATGATGGAAGGTCGACGCTTCGCTTTCCTGCCTGCCGATGCACGACTGCTCGGTTCCAATCGCCGCTTCCACCAATGGGGCAACTGCGGTATGGACCTCAGCGAAGTCCTGCCACACCATCGCCGCATCGTCGATGACGTCTGCTGGGTTCGCAGCGTCGCCACCAATGTGTTCAACCACGGTCCCGCAAAAATGTTCATGAACTCCGGCTTCCAGGCACCCGGACGACCCAGCCTCGGGTCGTGGGTCGCCTGGGGACTGGGCAGCGAATCCGACAGCCTGCCGGGCTTCGTCGTACTGCAGTCCGGACCGCGCGGCCCCCGCGGCGGAAATATCCTCTGGTCCAGCGGATTTCTGCCCACCACCTGTCAGGGCGTCCCCTTCCGCAGTCGCGGCAATCCCATCCTCAACCTCGCCAGCCCGCCCGGCATCTCCCGCGAAGCACAACAGGATTTCACCAGCACCGTCGGCCAGCTCAACTCACTCCGCATGCAGGATGTGCGAGATCCCGAAATCCGCACGCGGATTGAAGCCTATGAAACGGCCTTCTCCATGCAGACCGCCGCACCTGAACTCACCGATCTCAGCACCGAAAGCAAAAGTACACTCGATCTCTACGGCGCCGTGCCCGGACAGGCCTCCTTCGCCGCCAACTGCCTGCTGGCTCGCCGCATGGTCGAACGTGGCGTTCGCTTCGTCCAACTGTACCACACAGACTGGGACCATCACGGAGGCAAGGGCGCAGATCTCGATTCCGCACTCGATTCCGTATGCCGCGAAGTCGATCAGCCCGCAGCCGCACTCGTGCTCGACCTCAAAGCCCGCGGACTGCTGGAAGATACACTCGTCATCTGGGGTGGCGAATTCGGACGCACTCCCATGGGCGAACCACGGGAAACTACCGGCCGCGATCACCACATTGATGCCTTCACCATGTGGCTGGCCGGTGGAGGAATCAAAGCCGGACACATTCACGGTGCCACCGACGAAATGGGCTTCGGAACGGTTGAGGGCCGAGTGCACGTACATGACCTGCATGCCACCATCCTCCAACTGCTCGGGCTCGACCACCTGCAACTGACATTCCGCTTTCAGGGACGTGACTACCGACTCACCGACGTGCACGGCAGCATTGTCAGCGAAATCCTGGCCTGAACCGAGACTCCATGACCCTCGCTGACCACTCACCACGCTGCCGCTTTGCACTGTCCATCGTCAGACAGCTTCGCACAGCCGGATATCAGGCGCTGTTTGCCGGAGGCTGCGTTCGCGATCAACTGCTGGGCAACACACCCAAAGACTATGATGTCGCCACCAGTGCGTCGCCCGATCAGGTCATGAACCTGCTCGGACGACATCGTACGGTTCCGGTCGGAGCAGCCTTCGGCGTCGTGATGGTCCCAGGCAGTCACCCTGCCGAAGGCGCCGTCGAAGTCGCCACATTCCGCAGTGACGGTCAATACCTCGACGGCCGTCACCCCTCCTCAGTTCGCTTCTGCTCACCCGAAGAAGATGCCCAGCGACGCGACTTCACCATCAACGGTATGTTTTTCGATCCGCTGGAGAATCAGGTTCTGGACTATGTCGGCGGACAGCAGGACCTGCAGCAGCAGGTTGTACGGGCGATCGGCAACCCTCTCGCTCGCTTCCACGAAGACAAACTCAGACTGCTGCGTGCTGTGCGATTCACAGCCACATTCCGCTTTCGGCTGGATCCAGCCACCGAACTGGCCGTGCGAAACACCTGCCACCAGATCACTGAGGTCAGCGTCGAAAGGATTGCACAGGAACTGCGACGCATGCTGGCACACCCTGAACGGGCACAGGCCTGCCGGCTGCTGCAACACACCGGACTGTTTTCCGTCATCCTGCCCGAATTGCAGACCAGCGTCGCTGCCACCGCCACAACTCCACACCCCACTGAACCGGACTCGCAGTTCGATATTCTGCAGCGTCTGCAGGCGACATCGGCCGAAGCGGCCTGGGCCATCCTGCTGCAGCCATTGTTCAGACCGTCAGAATCAGACGGACGCCGCGGCCTTGCCGGAATCGACGCCGTGCTGAAACGCCTGAAAATGTCCAATCAGGAAATCTCAGAGATCAGCTGGCTGGTCTCACATCGCACAGCACTGACAGGGCTGGCGCAGCGACCGCTGCATTTCATCAAACCATTACTGGCACATCCGTGCAGCCCGCTGCTGCTGGCGGTGACCGAAGCCACCAACGCCAGCCACAACGGCAACTCGGACGATACGCGATTCGCCCGCAGTTTCCTCGCCTCACACTCAGCCGCCCAACTTGACCCATCACCACTGATCACAGGCCACGACGTCGCGGCACTTGGCATCCCGCCCGGACCCCGCATCCGCACGCTGCTGGAAACCATCAGACACGCGCAACTGGACCAGCAGATCACCACCCGCTCAGCGGCATTGCAGTTGCTGCAACAACTGCTCGACCAATAACCGCCGCACCAACTCGAAAACGGAACGACGCTGGCCGCAGGCGACACACGCACCCGCAACCCCACAATACACTCACCCGCTGGCCAGCGTCATGCGGCTCACAACACACAACCCCTCACCCCACTCACCGCTCCAACTCCAGCGCCACCCGCAACACCGGTTCCATCGCGTCAGCGTGCCGCTGAAATCCCAGATCTGACGGATGTGATCCATCCGTCGTATCATCACGATCCGCCCCCAGCAGACTCTCACCCTCCACATAATGCAGACCCGTCACTCCCCCATCACGCAACTTCTGATATTCCGCCTGCAACGCCGCCCGACTGCCCGCATTACGCTCCCGCTGACCGTCCAGCAGCCAGCTCCCCGAATAACTGCGATCCTCAACCAGTACAATCGGAGTCTGCGGGTGCGCACGACGCAACTGACGGACCAAAGGCTGAGCCTTAGCGGTCACATCGTCCGCCGCCATGTTCGGCAGACAGTCAATCACAAATGCCGCCGCATCAAGCTCCGCCAGAAACTGACCAACCTCCAGCTCCATCCGACCATTCCCGCTGAATCCCAGATTGATCACCGGACAATTCAGCCGACGACCAAGAATCGCCGGATGCGGCATGCCCGGTCGAGAAGCACAGGCTCCATGAGTAATCGAGGTGCCGTAAAACACAATCGGACGCTGCTGCCGCGGAGCAGTCGGAATAAACGTGGCCCCGGTCGGTACCCCCACACGCAAATGCTCAGTCCCGTTATACAGCGGCAGATAAATCGCATAGTCACGCTCACCAGGCCGAATCCCGCTGACAATCCGTGTTTTCACGGCCTGTGACTTCGGTGCCACCACCGCCACCCACTTCCACATACCATCCGTATCACGAGCATACAGATCCAGACCACTGACCCCCGTCGCCGGCATATGCGGCATCGCCAGATTTTCTGACGTCACCGCATAATCCGCATGAATCTCCGTCGCATCCGTTTTGAACTGCACCAGCATCCCCGCTGAATGCCGGCTCAGATTCCAAACCGCATCCCGCACCACTCCCTTCGCCCGCGCAGGCAGCCGATCAAAATATTTTTCAGTGTCGCTGAACGCTCGCCCCTCAAGCCCCCAGTCACGAACATCCGCCCACGTCAACGCCGGCTCATCCGCTGCCAGCCGACCACCACACGCACCCGACGTCACCGCCACCGCTGCTGTTGAAAGAAAACTGCGTCTGCTGAATGTCATCACCCTGCCACTCCCCCCCAAAAAACACATCGATCCCCACTACCCGGTGCTCCCCACCTCGGCCCGCTGAATCAGCCCCGCAGCGATTCTGAACACGCCCCCGTCACCTGTCACCTGTCACCCCTGCTGCTCCAACTGTGCGAGAAATGTGCTGGGATCGGCGGGGCTGGCAACCGTTTTCTCGGCCCGCTGCAGGAACGAAAGCACGCTCGCTGGCTGTGGTGCGGACTGCATACCTGGGACAGAGTTCGGGTTGAGTACGCCGTCTGCCTGCCCATCCGAAAGATCAAGTGCTCGCATCAGTGCATCAAATTCTGCTTCGCTGAAGATGTCCTTGCTGCGGCAGATTTGGCCCAGGGTCTGTACTATCAGCAGCAATCGTGACATATTGTATTCGAGCGCATTGAGGCGGTCAGCAACATCACGTGCCAGATCAATCTCGTCACGAGTTCGATTCGATACCGCAGCCTTGTGAGCGACAAACTGCTTCTCAAGCAGATGAAGCTGATAAGAATCGGTCACTTCCATCGCTGTTTCCTGAAAAGGAAATTCCTGAAACCGTCAATATCCACGGGCCGATGCTGCAGCATCAGCAGAGTAACTGCCAGCAGAGGGAAACTCCAGTCCATGCCTGATGAAACGCAGCTGCCCGGACAAGCCTGACGCACCCCCATGAGCCGCAGGTGCCAGCCAGCGGGTTACTGTTTCAACACAGCGCACTGCACCGCCGCAGACACACCGGCGCCTGGCGCCGTCCCGCTGACAACGCCGGCAACTGGTAACTGATATCCGCCCGTTGTTAGAATTTATGTTTTGCCTCGCTCATGACTTCCCGGAACACTTGCATGGATCTTGGTATCGCCGGTCAAACCGCTGTCGTCACTGGTGGCTCAAGTGGCATCGGTGCTGCCGTAGCCACGCTGCTGAATGCAGAACTCGCCCGCCCTGTCCTCTGGGATCTGCGGCCGCCCGAACCATCAGCTCCCGCTGCGACGCTGCCCTTCCTGCACGTCGATGTCTGTGATGCCGCCGCTGTGCAGAACGCATGGGATCAGACCGTTCAACAGTTTGGTCCCGTCAGCATTCTCGTCCACTGCGCAGCCGCGGGTTCCGGAGCTTACGGATTTCCCTACACCAATGTGCCAATCTCAGCGTGGCAGCGAGTGCTGGAGGTGAACATTCTGGGTATGACTCACGTAGCCCATGCAGCAGGCCCTGCGATGGCCGCTCAGAAATCCGGGGCCATGGTCTTTCTGGCCAGTGTCGCCGGCCAGATGGGGTCCCCCACAGATCCCCCTTACAGCGCCAGCAAAGCGGCCAATATCAATTTTGCACAGGTCATGGCAAAGGATCTCGCACCGCATAATGTACGAGTCAACTCGGTGTGCCCCGGTATGGTGAAAACGCCGCTCAATCGCTCCGTCTGGGCCGCATGGAATCAGCAGCAGCAGCCCGCTGATCAACTCACGTACGAAGAATGGGCAGACCGGAAAATCCGCCACGTCGTTCCGCTGGGACGCTGGCAACAGCCGGAAGATGTGGCCGATCTGATCGTATTCCTCTGCAGTCGCCGGGCGTCCGAGATCACCGGACAGACAATCAACGTGGACGGTGGCACGGTCATGCACTGGTAGCGGCATTTTCTGCCGGTTGACGCCATAGAGCCGCGGAATTTCCTGCAGCTTCCTCTCGAGCCGTTTTCAAAGAACACCTAGAATTCGCTGCAGTGATAACACCACAGTCGAAAAAAGCAGCGTGGGCCTCAGCCCCCGCGCGTGATCCACCGCACCCCTGAAAAACACTGGTGTCGGCAACCAACCAGACTCGGTTTCACTCCCCGGACAACCTTTGTCACTGACGTCAGTCATCCCTTTCCTGCCACAGGAAGCAGTCCGCCATGGCCACGCGTATTCTCAGCATTTCAGGGCTCCGCGGAGTCATCGGCGATGGGCTTGATCCGGTCTACACCAGCCGTTTCGCTGCCGCTCTGGGAACCATGTTCTGTGGTGGTAAAGTCGTACTGGCCCGAGACGGTCGGTCAACCGGCCCGATGCTGCACCACGCCGTCGTGTCCGGCCTGCTGGCCACGGGGTGCGAAGTTCTGGATGCCGGCGTCTGCACAACTCCAACCTGCGGCGTCCTGGTACAGCATCACAAAGCCGCCGGCGGTCTGCAGATTACAGCCAGTCACAACCCGATCGAATGGAACGGCCTGAAACCCTTTGCCCCCGATGGATCGGTCTTCAACCGTGATCTGGGTCAGCAGTTACTGCAGGTCCTGGAACAGGACAGCATCACCTGGCGCGACTGGGCGGGTCTGGGCAGTGTGGTCACGCTGCAGAATCCGGCTCAGGTGCACATCGACAAAGTGCTGTCACTGGTCAACGTGGAAGCCATTCGCCGATGCCGATTCAAAGTCGTGCTGGACTGCAATCATGGTTCGGGAGCAGTCTGCGGTCCGCAGCTGCTGCAGGCTCTGGGCTGCGAAGTGGTGGTTCTGGGTGGTACACCCGACGGTCGCTTCGAACATATTCCGGAACCCGTGGAGAAGAACCTGGGGGATCTGTGCCGAGCCGTTGTGAAACACTCGGCCGATGCCGGCTTTGCTCAGGACCCCGACGCCGATCGACTGGCTATTGTGGATGAAACAGGGCGTTACATCGGCGAAGAACTGACGCTGGCGCTGGCCGCCGACTTTGTTCTCGAAAAACTCAAAGGGCCATTCGTGGTGAACGGGTCTACCAGTCGAGTCACTGCTGACATCGCAGCCAGACACGGTTGTCAGTTTCACCGCAGCCACGTCGGCGAAGCTCACGTGTGCGCGAAAATGCGAGCAGTGCAGGCAGTGCTGGGTGGGGAAGGCAATGGTGGAGTGATTGAGCCGCGAATCGGCTATGTCCGGGACAGCCTCGTTTCGATGGCCTACGTGCTGGCCGGCCTTGCAGCCGGAAAACGGCGACTGTCACAGTGGGCCGATTCGCTGCCATTCTACACCATCGTGAAGGACCGGATTGAGTGCCCAGCCAGCAAAGTGGACGCCGCCTGCACAGCGCTGCGGGACGCTTTTCCTGACGCAGAAGCTCGGGAAGGTGACGGACTGCGACTGGACTGGAGCGACCGGTGGGTGCAGGTGCGAGCCAGCAATACGGAACCCATCATACGCATCATTGCCGAAGCTCCGGAAACAGCGGATGCTGTCAGCCTGATTGACCGTGCCATGCAGGTGGTTCGCCAGGCGGTGTCCTGAAGAGGCAGAATCCGGAGGATGCCGGCCCGCCGGGCAATTGCGGTAAGGTCAGCGGGCAATGGCATGTGCCCGGCCTGCAGCCCAGGCAACAGTGGAGGCGGATGGTGGCATTCGGGAGGTGACACCCGAATGCCAACACCAAAACCTGCCGCAGGCAAGATCCGGAAACTCCGCGAATCCGGAAAACTTCTTTTCGCCTCAGACCGGCAAGTCGATAGACTTCGGCCCATTCCCCGTCCCATGCCTCGTTGGCCCTGCCCCGCTGATGATTTCATGGACAAAACCGTAGCCGCAGCTTCAGCCCGGCCCCATAACATCAAAACACTGGGCTTTCACTCAAACAAAGTCGGTTTACGGCACCCAACCGCCTTTTCCCCGGCGTCCTTTTATGTCTCAATCTGATCAGTCCCACTCAATCGCACCCAAACCCGCACCTGCTCAGCCGGCCTTGACAGCCGCTCTGCCGGTCACGGGACGCATGATGCTGCTGGGGTTGTTTGCCGCCGCTGCCTACTCAATCGCCAATATGGCCCTGCGTCAACTGGCCCGTACGGATGGGGGAACCGGCTGGGACATGTGGGTGGCTGGCACCAAAGCGTTTCCTACGTTCTTCATTGCTGTCACGCTGATCGCGTGGCGCAGATTCAACGGCCTGCACTCCTTCGCCGAATGGAGCTTTGTCTGGCCGATTGCGGTCGCCGCAATTTTCAACCAACTGGGCGGAAATCTGCCATTCCAGATGTCGCTGCGAGTCATCGGACTGGCGGTGTCGGTCCCCATCTGCTTCGCGTCCATCATCTGCAGCGGGGCTGTCGTGGGCCGTATTGTGCTGGGTGATCAGGTCTCCGTCCGCTCCGCCATCAGCATGGGTCTGATGGTGGCTGCGATCGTGTTTCTGTCTTCCGGAGCCAGTTCGCGGTCCACTGCCCCGGTCACTCCGGCCGACATCACAGACGAAATCGCGCAAGTGGAGCCCAATATTCAGCCCACCGCTCTCGACTCATCCGCTGGTCCCGGTGTCGCAATCGGCGTACTGCTCTCAATCATTTCCGGACTGTGTTACGGTATTACGGGCGTTTACATCCGCAAAGCTGTCCGTTCTCACATGCCGGTCGCTGCCACCCTGTTCCTGTTCAGCTCCGCAGGCTTTCTGATTCTTGTTCCAGGCAGCCTGTTGCTGCTGCCACTGTCTGAAATCTCGTCCACCAGTCCCGAGGACTGGGCAACAATTGCGATTGCCGGGACGTTCAACGCCATCGGATTCTTCGCTATCACTCACGCCATGCGATTCCTGACCATCAGTCGCGCCAATGTCATCAACGCATCGCAGAATGCAATGTGTGCTGTCGGTGCCGTTACGCTGTTTGGCGAGCAACTGTCATGGACCGCCACGGCCGGCATCTGCCTGACAATCACAGGCCTGCTGACTCTTGATCGCCGCTGATCCGGCCGGCCATACCGGTCGCCGGCATACGTCAGACCAGCTGTGCTTCAGCGGATATCTTCCCCGCACCGAATTCCAGCAGGCTCTGCAGAGTCCTTGCAGCGATGTTGTGCAGTGCTTCGTGAGTCAGAAACGCCTGATGCGAGGTGATCAGGACGTTCGGAAAGGTCAGCAGTCGCGCGAGCACGTCGTCCTGCAGGCCACTCTCGGAACAATCCGCAAAGAAAATCCCTTCCTCTTCCTCGTAGACATCCAGACCGGCACCGCCAATCCGACCGGCTTTCAACCCCTGAATCAGCGCTTTCGTATCAACCAGTCGCCCGCGACTGGTATTCAGCAGAATAACCCCTGGCTTCATACGGGACAGACGATCCGCATTGATCAGGTGTCTGGTCTGCTCGGTCAGCGGACAGTGCAGCGAAATGATATCGGACTGCACGATCAGATCCTCCAGCGCCGTCAGACTCACACCCGCCATGCTCTGCACTTCTGCGGAAGGCTGCGGATCGTATGCCAGCACCCTCGCACCAAAGCCCGTCATAATCCGCGCGAAGACCGTACCAATGCGACCGGTACCTATCACGCCGACGGTCTTTCCGTGCACATCAAAACCAGTCAATCCATCCAGCGAAAAGTTCAGGTCGCGCACTCGCTGCCATGCCCGATGCACATGCCGATTCAGAGTCAGCAGCAGACAGGCAGTGTGCTCCGCGACCGCATAAGGCGAATACGCGGGCACACGAGCGACAGCGAGGCCCAGTCTCCGGCAGGTCGCCAGATCCACATGATTGAACCCGGCCGAACGCAGCGCCAGCATGCTCACACCCAGTGCATGCAGTCGTTCCACCACTGATGCCGACAGATCATCATTGACAAAGGCACACACCGCCGTACAACCGGTCGCCAGCACCGCCGTCTCGGCGTTCAAGCGAGCCTCCAGCCACACCATTTCCAATCCGGAAAACTGCGGCTGACCAAGGACCGCTGAAAAAGACTGACGATCGTACGCCTTCGCACTGAAAAACGCTGTTTTCAGACCTGATCCCGGTGCCATCAGCAGATACTCCTGAAATTACCGAGTCCCGCAACCAACACCAACCGTTGCCACCGAACAACCGTGCGAATCAGCAGACTGCCCCTGCCTAAAAGTTTTTTCCGCAAGTCACTCTCGCCCAAAACCTGCCCACTGCCCACTGCCCACTGCCCACTGAACACTGAACACTGAACACTGCCCACTGAACACTGAACACTGAACACTGAACACTGAACACTGAACACTGAACACTGAACACTGAACACTGACAACTGAAAACCATCAGCGTTTCGTAACCCCTGCCCGCAGGTTTTCCGCAATCACCCGCCCAAGGCGTTCATAACCGGCAGCACTTAAATGCAGCCGATCCGGAGCAATTGTTTCGGATAAGCTGCCATCGTCCTCCAGCAACGCCGAATTGACATTCACATACTGCACTCGATCACCATCCGCCAGCTTTGGCAACAGTGCATTCACAGCTTCACATTTCTGCCGCAAACGATCCGCCGGATCCGCGCCGCGCGGCAGCAACCCCAGCAAAAGCACCCGCGAACGCGGACACTTGTCTCCCAGCACACGCACAATCTGTTCAATCCCCGCGGCTATCTCAGCAGGAGAAAAATCACCGTGCCGCACGTTGTTCGTCCCGATCAGCAGTACTATCGCCTCGGGCGACAGACCATCAAATTCTCCATGCTCCAGTCGCCACAGGACATGCTGGGTCGAGTCGCCGCCAAAACCGTAATTGACCGCTCGCTTCCCACCAAAATACTTCTGCCACGATTCCCGCCCCGCTGTCTCCCAGCCCTGCGTAATCGAATCACCCAGAAACGCCAGCTGCACTCCACCCGCCCGAGTTTCCTGCAGCTTCGCCTCATGACGCTCCAGCCACCAGCCAAACTTTCCAGTCCGCTCCAAACGCCCCTCCGGCACCGTCGGAATACTGGCACCCTCCTGCACCCAGTCCAGCGGAAAACGCGCAAACACCAGCCCCGCTGAGTCCACACTTTCATACAGCAGACCAATCCGGCCATCCGCCAGTACTGTCAAACACGAATACATCGCACCACCCGGATCCAGCAACCGCCCCCGACTCCACGTACGACCACCGTCCACACTGGATCGAATCGTCAGCCGCTGCCTCTGCTTTGCATCCGCCGGATTCGAAAAGATCAACTCGCCGTGCGGATGGCGAATCACGCTGGCCATGCACGTCGGATCAGGCAGATCCAGCCACGACGCACTCCACTTGCCGCTCCACAGTGCCCCCTGCCACTCCCACCGCGCCCACGCTCGCTGACCGGATCGCGACTCATTACGCATCGACAGCAGCAAAGCCCCGTCCGACAACTCCACTATCGCACTTTCACTCGTCGGAACACCATCCGGAATCGCCGCCGGTGAAATCTTCCAGTGACTCCCACCATCCACGCTGGCCATGAAACATGCGTGCGGCTGGCCATCCGGATCACGGTACTGCGCAGAAAACACCAGAGTTCCATCCCGCAACTGAATCCCGTTCCCAGGACCATTAAAACACAATCGCCACTCCGGCTGCTTCACCTGCGGTGTAATACTGACAGGCTGCGACCACGTCACCCCATCGTCATCACTGTGCACCAGCATCAGCTGCCCGGTCTGCTCAGCTGTCATCCCAGGGCCGCTGCCGTGCCACGCACGCGGCCCCAGAGACCACAGCGCCACCACGAAAATCCGCCCGGTACGCTGATCCACAAGTACCGCCGGATCACCCACCCCGTTGCCCTGAGATCCCGGAACAGTCGCATCGAAATCCATAATCCGCTGCATTGAACCCCAGGTTCCCCCCCCGTCCGTGGAACGCTGCACTGCGACATCAATATCACCCGGCAAATCCCCACCACTGCGATTGCGCGCATCAAACACAGCAATCAGCGTGCCCCGCGGAGTCGTTGCCAGCCCTGGAATACGGTACGTATCCACTCCGTCGTCACCTCGTCGCCTGACCGTGGTGCGGAATATTCGCGGTTCATCAGGCAGAGTCAGTCGCTGTGGCTGCTCTGTGGCAGGCAGATCTGAGGGCTGGCCCCACTTCGCCGCCAGCCAGTCAACAGCCCGCCGACACTCCTCAGCCGACAACGCTCGCGGATACACCAGCACCTCAGCAATATCACAGCTCAGCCCGTCGGCAGTCGCAACGTTGGCCCCCAGAATCAGACCTCCCAGCGGAGTCCCCCCGGCCGGAAATACGAATGCCGTCGCCCTCCACACGCCATCAGCGGACCCCGACACAGACTCCGCTGCCGGCTGCACTGTGGGCCCAAACCGACCCTGCTCCCAGCGCACAGGAACCGAACCCTGCCGCGTGCTCCCGTCAAACAACACCCCCGCACCGGCA
This sequence comes from uncultured Planctomycetaceae bacterium, assembly GCA_903896675.1. Taxonomy (GTDB): domain Bacteria; phylum Planctomycetota; class Planctomycetia; order Planctomycetales; family Planctomycetaceae; genus SXXK01. The sequence continues at coordinate 52,531 of CAITYU010000377.1, read as the reverse complement.
GCCGGCAGCCGCGCCAACAACACGACAGTGCGAGCATCCCGGAGCGTGCCCCACGAACCCGCCGCCTGCCATAACGCAGCAGAACCGTTGAATCGAACCACTTCCGACCGGCCGAATGCCGCCTGCACATGCACCAGTTGCGGTCGACCGAAAACTCGATTCAGAGATCTGGCCGGATGCTCACCCGCCGCCGAATTCCAGCCCGTCACATCAGCCCCGGCGGACTGCAAACCTCCATCACGATACCACGCATACAGTGGACCGTTCGGAGGATCAGCAGCCGCACAGCGGACACCGTACGCTGCATTCAGCACAGACACAACAGCCAGACAGACAGACACAATCCGCAGCACAGACCGCTGGTACATGCAGAAGAACCCCGGTTAAACCAATCATCATTTCCGCAGCATCATGAAACCGAACAGATCGCGGACCTGCTCTTCGCTCAGCTTGTCCAGCATGCCATCAGGCATCAGCGACTTTCCGGTATCACGAGTTTCCTCGATGTCACTGCGCGCCAGCGTGATCTGTTCACGATCCGTCTGCACCACCAGTGTCTGTGCAGTCTGCGAAACCACAACCCCGGTCAGTACTCGCCCATCCTGCAGCACAATTACCGAGGTGGTGAATTGACGCGGCACCACGGCACTGGGATCGATCAGATTCAGCAGCAGATACTCAGGATTGCTGCGATTGGCCCCAGTCAGATCCGGTCCGATGTTTTTACCCTCACCGTACAGTTTGTGACAGGAGGCACAGGACTGTCTGAACAGCTCGGCCCCTCGTTCAGGACTGGCACCAGCCAGCTTCTCCGGAGTCAGCACGCCGCGCCATTTTTCAATGGCCGCCAGCCTCGCTTCCGGTGTTTCCTGCACAACGCCCCAGCGGGCCTCCAGTACTTCCCGAATCTGCGGATCATTGAAAGCCAGCAGCTGCCGCACCTGAGCCGCCGTCAGTTCCCGCGCAGGAATACGATCAGCCGTAATCGCGGCAATCAGCCGGTCCGCCCACGCCTTGCGACTGGACAGCGTATCGATCGCCAGCCCGCGATTGCCATCCTTGAACCCCGGCAGTCGCTGCGCAAGCTCAGTCCCAATCTCCGGATTATCAAAGGCCGCCAGAGCAATGATCGCCGCATCATAAGCGGCCTTGTCATTCAGCAGTCGAATCAGCAGCGGCACCGACTCGGCGTCCCTCGCCTGTGCCAGTGCCTGAATCGCCTGCTGTCGAGCCAGTGGGTCAGCAGCCGTATCGGCAGCCAGAGCCCGCAGGTCAGCCAGGGCTGTTCCATCACCGAAAAGTGCCGCCAGGGCGTCGGCGGCACGAGCCATTTCGGTGTTGCCGGCAGAACGCAGGGCCCGGTCCACCTTCACCCAGTTTTCCGGCGCATCAATGCGGGCCAGACCCGCCAGACCCGTTCGAAACGCACCCAGCAGCTCTACAGCGCGAGCCTGTTCAGCGGCAGCTCCGGCAGCCCGTTCGGCAATCAGCCCGAGGGCAGCCGCACCGACAGCCGATTCACCGGCTGCCAGCTGATGTGCCATCCGCCGCACCGCAAACTGCTGCAGTTTGGGAATCGGACTGAGCAGAGGCAGCAGATCAGGATCGCCCGCCAGCGGCTCAATCCCGTACCACGTCATCAGTGTCAGCTGATTCTCTGACTGAATTGTGGCGGCGTTGGCAGAATTCTGCAGCAGCGTCAATGCCGTCTGCCGCCGCGGTTCAGGCTCCAGCTTCTGCAGAGCCGACACCAGCGCCAGCAGAACGTTCGCCGGCTGACTGGTGCCAGCCAGTGCCTTCAGTCGCAGCTGCAACCGCGGACGGTCCACCGCTGCAGACGCAGCCAGCTGCACAGCCGCCGCACGAACCAGCGGATCCGCCGACTGCAGGGCTCCCTCCAAACGCTCAGTGTTCAACTGATCAACCGCCTCCAGCCAGCCCAGATCCGAGACCTGCAGCGCGCTGCCTTTTGCCAGCGAGACCGCAGACTGCTGATTCCCGCCAGCCTGCTCCTGATCCCAGCGAATGTCACGACGAGCAAACCAGCCGGGACGCGGAGCCTTCTGCGACTGCCGCACCGCTGCCACATCGACCCGGCCCGGAGTTCCATACGCAATCCGATAGATGCGACCACTGGTGCGGTGAATCCCATCGTGGTCATGGCATTCGCCATTGTCGGACCAGTCAGATACATACACCGCACCCTCGGGGCCCATCTTCAGATCCACGCCGCGAAACCACGGAGTCTTCACAAGCATGAAATCCGGTTCCCGGCGACCCACATAGCCACTTCCCTCACGGTCCAGCCGATTGACATTGATGCGGCGACCGTGAGTATTGCACATGAAGATCTTCCCCCGATATTCGGCCGGGAAATTCTCACCGTGATAAATCAGTCCACCAACATGCGAATGCCCGCCGCCAAGATCGTTGGCCTTGCCGTCACGGCTGTCTGTCCACTTCAGCTTTGTGTCCCAGTGATAGTGGTCAGCCGTCATTTCCATCAACTCATAGGCATGCGGATTGAAATCACGACCGTACATCCGCTGGTATCGCGCACCCGGAATCACATGCCACAAATGCCCCTGCACGTTGTTGGTCATGAAGAACTGATTGTCCGCGTTGTAGTCCAGCCCCCACGGATTCGTCGTACCGTTGCAGACCACCTCCACAACATGTCGCAGCGGATGAAATCGCCAGACTCCGCAGTTCATGAAAACACGCTGCTCACGAGGTGTCCCCGGAGTTCCCGGCCACGACGTGTCCACAATCCCGTGACGACCATACAGCCAGCCATCCGGACCCCACATCAGACCACTCACAAAATTGTGACCACAGTCACGACTCCAGCCATCCAGCATCACCACCGGATCACTGTCCGGAATGTCGTCGCCATCGCGATCCGGAATGAATGACAGCGTACCGTCATTCAGAATCCAGACACCCCCGAAACCCCACGTGAGACTGGTCAGCATAAAGCCCTGATCCCAGAACACCTTCCGCGTGTCGTGGCGACCATCACCGTCGGTATCATGCAGGATCACAATCCGGTCACGCAGTTTTGTTTCGTAAGGACCGCCACTGTAGGTGTAGTTTTCCGCAACCCACAGCCGTCCGCGATCATCAAACTCCATGTTGATCGGCTGCTGCACATCCGGTTCACCGGCAAACAACGTGACCGTAAAACCTTCCGGCACCTCAATCAGCGGCAGCATTTCCGCGGGTGTCGGCGGATGAGAATCCGGCGGATCCGTATTGAAAGCTGCGGGAAAATCATCAACGGCAGCCTGCAGAGGATCAGCCGCGGTGCCGCTGGCACACGTCAGCAGAACAGCACACAACGAGGAAAACAGCCAGAAAGAACGTTTCATGGGGGCAATACCGGTGGAAGGAGCAGAGGCAGGACAACGGGATGAGTCTGACCTGTCAGGACGCATTTGACAACCGACAGGCGCAGTACGCGACCACCGCATGCGCAGCCCTTAACCCACTGCTGGAATCTCAACCGCCCGCTGCCGGCACCGTCAGCCAGAAGGCCACCACATCTGTTCCATCAGCAGCGGACCACACTACCGGAAACTCCCGCCCGTCCTCAGTCCTGCCTGTCAGCCGAATTTCGCCCGACCACACTGCCGGAAGCTTCCCCGCGATCTTCAGTGTCACAGCCTTCGCCGTGTCACCTTCCTTCGCTGATGACACCGGCTCAGCCGTCACACCCTCTGGCAGCCCTGCCACCTGCAGCGTCAGCACGTCCGCAAAACCGTTCCGACGCTCCACCGCCACCGGAATCTCCAGCGACTTATCAGCCGGCAGCGTCCATGCAGTCCCCTGCACCGTCAAACGACACTCCGAAACCGTCTCACGACAGCGCAGCACATAATGCCAGCGATCCCCATGCCCCAGAAAACGATCCTGAATCCGCACCTCAAACCGTCCGTCCGCCGGAGCCGTGATGTCCAGTGATGCGTCCGGATTGCCACCATCCACATCATCTGCCTCCTTCAACACCCGACCCGTGGCATCGCGCACCGACAGGACCGGATCCAGCAGCGATGCAAACCGCCGCACTTCCGCCGTCAGACTCAACCGCTGCCCTTTCTTCAGCTCCAGCAGAAACACATCCGCTCCCGACTGCTCCAGACATCCGCAGATCGCCACCGGCAACGACTTCAGCACACGCTCAGGTAACTGCTGCTCCAGCACCACAGGTTCCGCCGTTTCGTAAACCCGCCACGGCTGAGCAAACTGGCCGGTCAACACGTTCTGGCCGGCACCCAACACCGCTTCCTGCACCGCCAGGTTCCAGCCGTGCAACTGCAGCCGCAGCTCACCACCACCCTGCTGACGCACCAGCGGCATCGCATGATGCACAAACGGCTGAGCCCCCACAGTCAGTCGATACACATAATCCGCACCCCCGGCGAATCCAATCGTACTGTTGGGCGCCGCAGGAAACGCAAACACTCGCACATACCACGTACCCGCCGCAGCAGCAGTGTACGTCACCAGCGGATCCATGCTGCAGTCATCGTCATTCTGAGCCACTACGGTCCCGCGACCGTCCACAATCTGCAGCACTCCGTCCATCGGTGAACCCAGAATTCGCGATGCCGTCAGACTGGCCACCAATGTCTGACCAGCCTCCAGCGACACTGCCCACGAATCCACATCACCCGCCTTTTCAAGGACCCCATTCACAGTCGCAGCAGAACTCGCCACAGTCGCCGCCTCAGACAGCCGACCATTCGGCTCTGACTCCTGCTGCTCCGGCAGAATCCCCACAATGAACGGACGCAGTTCAGACGCCCCGGCATCATTGCACAGCCGCAACAGGTGCACCCCCGCCGCAGCTTCAGCGGCAATCTCAATCTCCACACTGTCCCGCTTTTCACCCAATCGAAACAACAGCCCGGACGAATCGGACTGCAGGCGAATATTGCCTTCACCCGGCTTTCCCACAAGCTTCGCCGTTACCGTCGTGCCACGCTGACCACCTGCCGGTACCAACCGCTCCAGCACCGGCGGATCCGCTGCCACGGACAGCCCCGTTCCCGCCAGCCAGACCAGCGCCAACAGCAGATAACCCCCAACCCTCAACCAACCCGCTGTCCGCTTCACTGCGCCGCTCCCGCACTCGCCACTGCACTCGCTGCTGTCAGATCAGTTCGTGAATCGGAGTCGGATCGCTGACCAGATGCGTCGGACGACCCTCCGGCGTGTACACCACCTTATCAGGATCAATCCCCAGCTTGTAATACACCGTCGACACAAAATTCTCCGGTGACAGCACCCGATCCACAGCCGAATAACCCTTGCGGTCCGTCGCACCCACAACAGTGCCACCCGGAGTCCCGCCACCAGCCATCAGCACCGACATCGCATTCGCCCAGTGATCCCGTCCCGGCGTATTCGAGCCGGACAGAGTGGAGATCTTCGGAGTCCGCCCGAATTCACCCAAAGCCACCACCAGAGTCGACTCAAGCAGTCCCCGCTCCTTCAGATCCTGAATCAGCGTCGCTACCGAATTATCCCACTCCGGCAAACGCTTCCGCAAAGCCCCGAACAAATCGCTGTGATGGTCCCAGCCACCGTCATACACCGTCACAAACGGCACACCCGCTTCCACCAGTCGCCTCGACAGCAGACAACGCTGACCAAAACTGTTCCGACCATACCGATCGCGAACTGCCTCAGGCTCCTGATGAATGTCAAATGCCCGCTGCGCCTGAACCGATGTCACCAGACTGAATCCCTGCCGGTAATACTCGTCATAGGCGGCCGCCGGATCACCCGCCGCTTCGTCCTGCAGACGCACCATCCGGTCCACCTTCGCACGCAATTCCGTCCGCGAAGTAAACCGCAATTCACTCAGATCCCGAGGCAACGCCACATCACGCACCTTGAAACGTTTGCCGTTCGGATCATCACCCACCACAAACGGAGCATACCGGGCACCAAGAAAGTTGGGACCACCCGACCGAGACATCTGCGGCATACTGAAATATGCCGGCAACCCGTTGTCACGACCAAGTTCACGAGCCGCCACGGAACCCATGCTGGGATGAAAACTGACAAACGCACCGCAACCCACCGGGATTCGCGGCGGTGCACCCGTCATCATATAGTGATTGCCCGCTCCGTGATTCCCCTGGTCATGCCGAATCGAACGAATCATCGCGTAGTCGTTCAGACTGGCCGCCAGCTTCACCATGTGCTCAGAATATCCCACCCCCGATACCGCTGTCGCAATATCTGAAAACTCACCGCGGTACTCAGCCGGAGCATCCGGTTTTGGATCAAAAGTCTCAAAATGAGTCGGACCGCCGTCCATCCAGATCAGAATGCAACTGGTGGCCTTCGCCACAGGACCACCAGCCCTGCGACTTTCCGCCATGGCCCGCAGCCCATCAGCCAGACCCGTGCCCAGCATGCCTCCCAGACCCACCTGCACGGCATTGCGTCGAGTCACACCATCACAGCGTCGCATCACTGACATCACCGCGTCTCCACTTCAGTCCTGAATCGCAAACTCAGCCGAATTCAGCATCGCCCAGATCAGATCCTCAAGCACCTGCCGACGGACCGCCCCCTCAGCCTCCAGTAACCCACGCACCAGCTCACGCTCGGCAGCCACCGGATCACGACTGAAAATGCGTCGGTACAACTCCACTGAAAGCTCGTCCCCCGACTTCCCACTGTCCGCCAACTGCTTCGCCAGACCCCGATCACTGACCACATCCGCATACAGCTTCTCACTGTTCATCAGATGCAGACTCTGCACAACCGTCGATTCACCCGTCCGCTCACAGGGCGGATCCTGATTCGGATCCGGACGACCAAACGTGTCCAGAAACACAGACTCAGTCCGGTGAGTCCAGATCTGACGCGAACTGGAATCCGGCGGCATCGCCTGGAAATCCTGAGCAATCCCGGTGATCTGCACGATCGAATCCAACAGCACCTCGGCCCGCTGCCGATGACGATAGTGCCGGGAAAAGCCGCGATTGTCACCGGAGTTGGTCTCGTTGGGCAGCGAACTCAATTGATACACATGCGAATTGGCTATCGCTCGCACCAGTTCCTGCAGGGAAAATCCCGAGTCACGAAAATGCTGGCCCAGCGCCTGCAGCAGCGGCGGATTGGAAGCCGGATTCGTACCCCGAAAATCATCCACCGGATCCACCAGACCACGCCCCATCAGATCGGCCCACACACGGTTGGCCATCACCTGCGCAAACAGGTGGTTCTGCGGCGATGTCAGCCACGTCGCCAGAGCTTCCCGGGAATCTTCCACAGAATCGGCCGCAGGAGCCTCACCGAAGAGCGGACGCGGAGTCATCACTTCACCCGTGACAGGATGCTTCACACTGCCACGAGCCCCGGCAAAGAAAAATTCTTCAGACCCCGAAATCGGCGGACTTAAACCGGTCCCCTTGCGACCAATCTGAGCAAACCAGGCGGCAAAACTGTAGAAGTCGTCCTGACCCCAGACCTCAAACGGATGATGATGACACTTCGCACACTCCAGACGCACACCCACAAACAGACGGCTGACCAGAGTCGCCACCTCTTCAGGTTCACGACGATCACGAAACAGCGTCACCGCCCCGTTCCGAAACGTACTGCCACGCGCCGTGATCAGCTCACGGACAAACTGATCCCACGGCTTGCGATCATGAAATGACTGCCGGATCCAGTGGTCATAGTTGAAGACAGCCTTGATCCCCACGCGATAGGGATTCGGACGCAGCAGGTCCACCCACTTGTTCGCCCAGAAATCCGCAAACTCGGGCAGCTGCAGCAGCTGATCCACCAGCCGCGATCGACGGTCCGGGGCAGCATCACCCAAAAACGCAGTCACTTCATCAGACGTCGGGATCCGTCCAATGATGTCCGTGTAAGCCCTCCGCAGAAACGTGTGGTCATCACACACCGCCGAAGGCACAATGTTCAGACGCTGCAGACGACTCCAGACGTGCTGGTCAATGAAGTTCCTGCGCGGCAGCCCGGAATACACCTCCGCAGGTACACTCTGCTGACGAGGTATCAGCACTTCGCAGACGGAAATGCGACCCAGAAAACGAGCCATGATGGCCGCTTCACCCGTAATACTGCCGGCTGTGATCAAACCACCATCCGTCACCGCAGCAATCGGCGCTTCGTTCGACTGAAATGCTGCAAGGGAGGTGATATCACGAGTCGTCCCGTCACTGTAACTGGCCGTCACCGTCAACTGCTGCGTCTGCTGAGGCGCCAAAGTCATGGCGGCCGGAGATACCTGAATGGACTGCAGCTGCGGGGCGGACGGTGCGCGTCGCGGAGTCCCCTGGCGAATCCACCGCAGCAGGGCGGTGACCTCCGCCCCGCCCGGCTCCAGACGACGACCGCCACCATGAGGCACGAGGCCCGCAGGCTTGGCCACCAGCAGAGATTGTTCAGGAGCACCAGCGAAGACACGACGCCCACGACCCTCCTTCGTGATCGCATCATGATCCTGCTGCGAATCAAAACCCAGCAGCGACAACTGAAAACCACCCTGACCACGAGCCTTGCCGTGACAGGGACCACTGTTGCAGCCAAACTTTGTCAGAATCGGCTGGATGTCGTTCTCAAAATCCACCAACTGCTCAGTCGCCTCAGTCGCCGCAGACAATGACGCAGAATCCTGCCCGCAGATAGCGCCGGCGCACGACAAAAAACAGGCCAGCAGAATTGGCAGACGTCGCAGCAGCATGACGAACCAGCAGGCAGGAAGTTGAACGGCAGGAAAACGCAGAACAAGGGGGCCACGCCCGAATCACTCGCAGAACCCCACAGCCTAGCAAAATCGATAATCCACTGTCACGCGGAAATCAGCAAACCCGGGACGATTCTGGCGGGAAAATCGGGCGATTTGGGACAGGCTGACTGTTCAGAAAATCGGACTTTCGTAAGGATTTCCTGACAAATCACCCACCATTTCCCCACACCCACGCATCTGCCCGCCGACTCTGCCGGACACGGCGATTGTTGCCAACTGCTGTTTTGTCCACTCAGTCACCACCCTTCCCGATGATTCCCCGACCCGTCAACCTCCGCACCGAACTGATTCCCCACCGGCCTGAACAGGACTCCGGGGTGATCGCCGCCGATGGGCCGTTTCCACTGCCCGGTGGCTGGGTCCGCGGCACTCTGCAGATCGACGGACAGACATGGCAACTGCTGCTGCCAGCCAACCCCGACGCACTGCTCGATGAACCATCCGCCAGCGCTGCCGCTACCAGTGATGACCGCATGCCCTACTGGGCCTTTGTCTGGCCGGCAGCCATCCCCATGATCAACGCAGTCCTGCAGGCCGACTGGCCCGCAGGCACTCGAGTTCTGGAGCTGGGCTGCGGCACCGGCATCGTCGGACTGGCCGCACTGCGACGCGGACATCGCGTCACCTTTACCGACTACGAACACCGCGCCGTGGTCCTCGCAGCACGCAACGCCGAATTGAACGACTGCCGCAACTTCTCCACTCAGCTGCTCGACTGGCGGCAACCGGAAGACACGACCTGGCCCGTCATCATCGGCTGCGACCTGCTGTACCAGCAGTCAGCCTTCGAACCCCTGCTGCAACTGCTGGATCAGATGCTGGCACCAGGCGGAGTCTGCTGGCTGGGAGACGGTGGACGCACAGCACCACAAACATTCTGGCACCTCGCACGCAAACGCGGATACCACGTCCATGTGCTCGACGCCCATGGACAACCACTCAGCCAGCCCTCCAGCGACTTCCAGCTGTTCGTCCTGCGCAAGACTGACGCTTAGCGACAAAACCGTATCCCGGTCAGGTGACCAACCCCACCACTGCCACAAACAGACTCAGCCCGCAACAGCCACCCGATCACAATCCCGCCCCATACAGCACCACCAGCGCCGTGGCCGCCAGCGGAATCAGGACCGTCACCACAGCCACGTCCGGATAACTTTCCCGATGAGTACACCGACAAATCATCAGCAGTGTGATCAACGCCCCGTTGTGCGGCAGACTGTCCAGCCCGCCACACGACATCGCCGCCACACGATGCAGCAGCTCCGGATCCACCAGACCCGCCTGCGCCTGAGACGCGTAGACCTTCCCCATCGACTCCAGTGCCAGACTTAAGCCCCCCGATGCCGAGCCGGTGATACCCGCCAGAATGTTCACCGTCACAGCTTCCGATACCAGCGGATTCCCCGGACTTAAGGAACTCAGCCAGTCCCGAATCGCCGCAAACCCCGCCAGTGACGCGATCGTGGTCCCATACCCATACTCGGTCGCCGTGTTGAACACCGGCAGCAGACACGACTTCGCTCCTTCTCCCAGCCACTCATTCACAGTCCGAAATGACCGGCCAAACAGCAGCGCCGCCAGCCCAATCGCCAGCAGCATCGACAGCAGCGCCGACCACGTTCCCAGCACCTTCGCCAGAGTCGTCCCACCAAACCTCGCATCCGCCAGATAACCGGCATTCAGCTTCGGCAGAACCCACTGCGACAGCACAAAATTGGCCACGATCACGCACAGAATCGGAGCGAACGCGGCGACTGTCCCCGGCAACGGCCCGGCCTCCGTCGACACCGCTGACTGCGCCACCTGCCCGCCCCCGTAACCTTCACCCCGCTGCTGCGCCGCTCGCACTCGCCGACCCAGCCACAACATCCCCGCCGCAAACATCGCCACGGATGCCACCAAACCCGGCCCCGCCGCCGCAAACGCCGTTGTTCCAAACCACTGCATCGGAATCAGATTGGGCAGCTGCACTGTCCCCGGCAGTGCCGTCATCGTGAATGTGAATGAACCCAGAGCAATCGCCGCCGGAATCAGACGCCGCGGCACGTCCGCCCGACGAAACAGATAATCGGCAATCGGCTGCACCGCAAACACCACCACAAACAACGACACACCCCCGCCAGTCAGCACGGCACAGGTCAGCACCACCGCCAGCACCGCACGCTCTGCACCCAGCAGCTCCGTGATGAACACCGCAATCCGCCGCGCCGCCCCCGCTGCCTCCATCAGCCGACCAAAGACCGCACCCAGCAGAAACAACGGAAAATATTGCGCAATGAAGCGCCCCACACCGGGCATGAACACCTGCGTATACCCGGCCAGCAGCGGTGTCGCCGGATCCGCCATCACAGCCAGTAACAGACACACCGGAGCCAGAGCGATTACGCTCGCACCCCGATAGGCCAGCAGCATCAGCAGTGTCAGCGAAGCCAGAATCGCCACTATTCCCAGCATCAGTTCAGTCCCCGCACGATCACAGTCCGTCAGTTGGCTCAGCGGTCCGCTGCCGACTGCAACTGCACCTGATAGCCCCCGGAATTCCCACGCCGCTGACCCTCGAAATCATTGATTCGCAGCCATAACTCACTGCCCGCAGGCACCTGCAGCTCACTGCCCGCTCCCACCGACAGCCGCTGCGGTACTCCGTCCGGTTCACGCTTCACCAGCACCGCCTGCAGCTCACCCAGTGGTCGCCCCTGAGCATAATCGATCGTAATTCCCGCAGGCTCCGATTCCCACGCCCGCGCACCGTCCGCACCCGCCGCCTGCAGCACACTCCGTCCTGCTGCCGACAGCCGAATTCGCGTCTCTGCACCAAACCAGTAACCACTCGGCTGCCAGCCCCGCTCCGCCTGCACCTGCAACTGCTGTGGCCTCGCCGACACCTCCGACCACAACTGCCATTCCGGGTTCAGCAATGGAAACGACCGCTCCGGATCAAAGCCCTCCTCCCACGCATCCAGCATCAACTGCCACACAATCCCCAGCCGCTGCAACTGCTCCGCTGATATCCCCGCTGTCGCTGTATCAAACTGCGCCCGTGTGCGTACCCGAAACAGGCCCGCAAACGGTCGCTGCAGTTCAGGATGATTCCGCAACAGCCACACCAGACCCCACGCCTGAGCATACCGCAGGTCGGAAAGAAAAATCCGACTGGCCGGATTCAGCACGTCATCCAGCAACACGCCCTCAGACACGTCGCCGGCAGGGTCCAGCGGGCGTCGCCGCAGCTCGGCAATCCGCCCCCAGCCCTCAAAACCATTCAACTGCTCAGGCAGGATCCCGAACTGCAGCGGCTGCAACCGATGCGTCGCCAGCATCTCGGCAACACCCTCCGTGTACCACAGCGGCGGAATGTCCCGCATCCCGTGCTCGCACATCAGATAACAGTGCACAACCTCGTGCAGCAGCAAATGACGCCGATAATAGTCGGAAGGCTGATTGTTCATCCAGAACTGATACCCCAGATGACGACCGTGACGAATCACGAAATCACCATCCGGCAGTACCCCCGCCTGCTGAAACCGCTCCCGCGCATCCATCAGGTAACCAGTGACCTGAAACTCCGCACCACCGACAGCCGGTGCCAGCGGACCCAGCGTCTGCTGCAGCGCCGGATAAAAACGATCCACCAGCCCCGGCAGATCCTGACACTGCTCAATCGGAGCATCAGAAACCAGCACCAGATGCCGCGAACGATACACCCTCAAACCCGCCGCTTCCAATGCTGCCACATCCAGCGCCGGACGGTCGTCCGGCAGCCGTACCTGCGCCAACAGCGGTCCCCCGGACAGCAGCAGAATTGCAGAAACTGCAAAACACAGCAGCCCGCCGCGAAGACCGGCATTGACCTTCCGCGCATCACTCTTCATCGGCACACCTGCCTGCCACGCTGCGGATCTCACTCCGGCAATGGCTTGCCCAGAGTCTCCGGGAGGAACGGCAGCACCACCAGTCCCACCAGGAAGACCAGACACATCGTGACACCAGCGTACCGCAATGGCTCAGCCGTCTCCTTGAAGACCTCATTCAGCCACATCTTCACCAGCGGTCCCACTGCAGCCACAAAACGCCCCACGTTGTAACAGAAACTGACTCCCGTCGACCGCAGTCGCGTCGGAAACAACTCCGGAAAATACACCGCATATCCGCCAAACAGACTCAACTGACAGAACCCCATAATCGGCACCAGCACAAAGATCTGCCACAGATCCTGCAGCGTCCAGAACACCGTGACAGTCGAAACAAACGCAGCCACCAGAGCAATCGCAAATGTGGGCTTGCGACCAATCCGCTGCGACAGTGCCCCAAAACCAAACATCCCGCAGAACGCCCCAATGTTGATGGCTATCGAACTGTAGCTCTGATAGTACGTCAGACGGCCCTTGATCTTCGGATCCACCGACTTCTTCACGTCCTGCAGCTCGGTGCTGAGCCCTTCCAGTTTATTGGCCGCAATCGCCTGCTGCACCTGCTGCAAAGCGGCCACGCGAGCTGCATCACCGGCGGTCCGGGCCGCCTGAATTTCAGCCGCGTAAATCGCCTCCGTCACCGGCTTCGTCTGCACCGTGCGAGTCAGGTCGGGTACATAAAAACCCACAGCCCACAATCCAATCACCCCCGAACACGCCAGTGCCAGTCCCAGCAGTGCATGCCGCCGCCAGACCGGATGCCCGAACAGTTCACGATACGTCTCCGTCGTGGACACCACCCGACCCTCAGCCCGACTTCTCTGCCACGCCTCCGGCTCCTTCAGATTTCGTCGAATCACAATCGTCAGCAGTGCCGGCAAAGCACCGATGCAGAACATAATCCGCCACGGACTGGTCACAAATCCCTCGCCCTCAGCCACCCCCAGCCCCAGATTGATCAGCGCTGCACTGATGTTCCCGAAAGCCGACAAAGCCTGCAGCAGAGAAAGAGCATACGGTCGAGCCACCGCAGGCATCACCTCGGCCACCAAAGCCACGCCCACCGCGAACTCACCGCCCACACCCAGACCCGTCAGAAAGCGGTAAAAGGCGAAGTCATAAACGCTGACGGAAAACGCACTGAGCCCCGTAAACATGGAATACATCAGAATCGTGATCAGCATCGTCTTCGCACGACCGATGCGATCCCCCAGCATCCCGAAAATCAACCCGCCGGTCGCCCAGCCGGCAATAAACACCGACGTCGCAATGTCACCGTACTTCTGCGATTCACTGGCCAGCAGCTTCGCATCCTTGATATGACTCAGCAGGTCATTCATCGCTGCCGGTCGTGCCAGAATGAACAGCTGCTGGTCCAGACAGTCAAACAGCCAGCCCAGAGCCGACACCACCAGCACGAACCAGTGATACCGATTCAGGGCACGGTACCAGGGACCGGTATGAGAAGTTGCGGACAAGTCGGGCCCGGAGGTGGGAAGATCAGCGTGCAAGCGAATCGCTCCTGAATGCAGCGAACGGGAAGGATCCTGAACAGCCCCGCAGACAGGGCCGAAGTTTTTCTCAGAACACTGTGTCAGATCCGTGGCAATCGTTCAACCAACCAACCCTCAGAAACCCGAGATCACTCGGCATCCGCAATGCCAGTGCATTCCGCACCGATTCCGCGAATTCACGAATAACAGTGCCGACTTTGAGCCTCTGCTGCGAAAAATCAACGATTCCGGATCCCCGGGATTTCAACAGAAACACCGCTTTTTTCATCGTCGCGTTTGTGTAAATCACGGCGGAATGACAGGATACGAGAATGCTCGACCGCAGCATCCTGCAGTACAGCTGGTCCACTCGGCGTCCTTCCAAATCAGCGCTCCCCGTTATGAATTCTTCTCAGGCCGCATCCACCGCTGAACGCCCCGCTGTCCTGGGTCGCCACGCGCTGAATCTGCCCAACCTGATCACCGGCTCACGACTGCTGCTGGCCTTCGGTCTGTTCGCCATGATCGCCCTGACCAGCCAGTGGATCCTCGCAGCCATCCTGTTCATCGTCGCAGCCTCCACCGATGCACTGGACGGCTACATCGCGCGACGCAACAAACAGATCACCGTCCTCGGCCGCATACTCGACCCATTCGTCGATAAAGTCATCGTCTGTGGAACCTTTGTGTTTCTCCTCGAACATCAGACGCAGCCGGATTCCGGCGTCCGGGCATGGATGGTGATCATCATCATCGGACGGGAAATGTTCGTCTCCAGCCTCCGCGGCATCCTCGAAAAAGAAGGCAAGGACTTTTCCGCCAGCTTCATCGGCAAACTGAAAATGGTGCTGCAGTGCGTCGCCGTCAGTGTCAGCCTGCTGTCCATGGCCCCGCTGCTGCAGTTCAGCTGGACCGCCATGTTCCGCGATGCCACGCTGTATCTGGCTGTCGCTGCAACTCTCTACAGCGGTGCCGTCTACGTAGCCCGCGGATTCTCGCTGCTCCGCGACGCGTAACACCCCCCAGCCAGCTCTGGACGCCCTTCACCCGAATCGCTGCACACTGGCCTCCCGGCACATGGCGTCTATAACACGATGACGGGCAAAGATTCGCCAGCTCAGGCGGCGGCACCGCGTCCGACACCAGCCTCGTTCCTGCTCCTCTCCACCTCCCCAAAAGCAGATTCCCATGGGCGATCTCGTAATGAGAATTTCCGTCTTTGTGCAGCGTGGCTTCATCTGCCAGTGCTGTGGTGTCGAAATTGACGGAGAAATGACCGGCGAACCGCGACGGTGCCTGCGCTGCGAAGAGATCCACAGCAGGCCCGAGCAGGCAGCCGAACAGAGCCCGCTGTTCCGACCGCTGGCCGCTCGCCCCTGAGACGACGGCCGTCGCGTTCTCTGCTATGCTGCTCGCTAATCAGTCTCAGACTGTCTCAACACGCAGCACTGAACCGGATCCGCTCGCATGAAAATCGGCTATGTCAGTGACGAACGCTATGTCGCACTCCCCGATGTACTGCTGGAATTCGTCGATGATGCAGGACAGTCGTGGGAGACTCGTTCGCGAGCCAGTGGCAGCGTCTGGCTGGATCTGCCCGCCGGCCATTATCGGGTGATTCTGCGCAAGGATGGTTTCGGCGCAAAAATTTCGCACGTCACCCTGCCCCTTTGCGAACCCGTGCAATTCCGCCTGCTGGCTGACGGACTGCTGGGGTATGCGTGGCCCAAATGGGTGCGCGCCGGAGATGAATCCGAATTCCGAGTCCACGCCGTTGATGCCTATCGGCTGCAGTTGTGGCGGTACGGCTGGCAACCGGAACTTGTACGGCAGCTCGGCTGGCACGATGAACACGGGCCACGAGCCGTTATGCAGGTCACGCCGGACGGTGACTACACTCAGACCGGCTGTCGCTGGAACAGCGTCGGTTACACATCCGTCACGCACCGGCAGTTCGTGCAGGCACCGGAACGCAGCGGGCTGTATTATTTCCGCGCCCAGGATCGCTCAGGGCGGCAGTTCTCCTTCCCGTGGATCGTCGCCCCCCGCAAACCACAGGCGAAAGTCGCCGTACTCGCCTCGAATATCACCTGGAACGCCTACAACTCGTTCGGCGGACGCAGCAACTACATTCATGCCGATCAGTTGCCGCAGACACCCACAGTCAATTCACGAGTCGAACTGAAGCGTTACGCCGATCCGGAACACGGTACCTGGGGTTATCCCAGGTATGCTCCGCTGTCATTCGAAAGACCGGAACCCTTCTGCGATGTGGACTTCACAGAGGCCATCACGGATCCCATCGAAGGTCGCCAGGCCTGTCACCTCGCACCCGCGGAATGGCGTCTGCTCGGCTGGCTCGAACGCGAGCATTTCGACTACGACTACTACGCAGAGACTCAGTTGCACGACGGTACGCTGAACCTGCAGGATTACCGCGTACTGATCATCGCTGTGCATCCGGAATACTGGAGCCTGCCCATGTACCGGCAGGTCCGGCACTGGGTGCAGCACACCGGTGGCAGACTGATGTACCTCGGTGGCAATGGACTGAACTGCGAAGTGCAGCTTCACGATGCTGCCATGACGGTTCACAATGGCTGCATTCAGTCGCTCTGGAGCAGCGGCATGAACGGCTGCGACAGCCGTTTCGGGATGCGACATGAATCAGAAGCCAGCCTGCTGGGAGTTGTCTTTACGCCGGCCGGCGCCATGACCGGTGCGCCCTACCAGGTGCAGGATGAAGCACACTGGGTGTTTGCCGGCACCGGCCTGCGTAACGGACAGCTGTTCGGCGAGGAATGCCTGCACAGACGCTGCCCCGGCGGAGCCTCCGGACACGAAACTGACAAACGCTCGGCCAGTTCTCCACCCCAGACCAGACTGCTGGCTCGCGGAACCAATCCCGATAACGGCGGAGCGGAAATGGTGCTGCTGGAAACAGACTCCAAAGGTGCGGTATTCTCCGTCGGTTCCATCAACTACGTGGCGTCTCTGCCTGTGGATCAGCAGATCTCCAGAATCACAGCCAATGTCCTCCGACGATTCCTCGATGAACCCAGTGCAGCGGTTACCTGAATGACCACGTCACCGAACTCCCGTTATCACAAGCAGATGCTGTTTTCCGGCATCGGGGCGGCAGGTCAGCAGCGGCTGCGGGACAGCAGCGTGCTGCTGGTCGGCTGCGGTGCGCTGGGCTGCGTGGTCGCTGACGCACTCACCAGGGCCGGAGTCGGCAGAATTCGGATCGTGGATCGGGACTTTGTCGAACTGTCCAACCTGCAGCGACAGATGCTGTTCGATGAACAGGATGTGGCCGAACACCTGCCCAAGGCAATCGCCGCCGAACGGCGTCTGAAACGAATCAACTCGGATGTGATTATCGAACCCATCGTCGCCGACGCCGACTGCACCAACCTGCCACGACTGGCACACGGTGTCTCACTGATGCTCGACGGCACCGACAATTTCGAAATCCGGTACCTGCTCAATGACCTGTCACTCGAAACCGGAACGCCGTGGATCTACACCGGTTGTACCGGCAGCCATGGCCAGGTCATGCCGGTCCTGCCCGGCCGCACTGCCTGCCTTCGCTGCCTGCTGCCCAGCCCGCCTCCACCCGGTTCAGTCGAAACCTGCGATACCGCCGGAGTGCTGGGACCGGCCGTCAGTGTTGCCGCCGCACTCGAAGCCGCACTCGCCCTGAAAATCCTCGCAGGACATGCTCACGAAATTGGCTGCCAACTGACCATCCTCGATGTCTGGACCGGAGCCATGCGACAGGTGGAAACGACAGCTCTGAAAGCCGCCGGCACCTGCCCAGCCTGCAGCCACGGCGAACGACTGTGGCTCAGCGGAACCCAGCGAGCAGCCTCCACAGTCCTCTGCGGACGCAATGCCGTTCAGATCACGCCACCGGAACCACTGCAGAAAACTCTGCCCGAACTCGCACTCCGCCTGCAGAATTCAGGACATGTGACTCTGAATAAATTCCTGCTGCGATTACAGCTCCACGGACCTGAAAAACACTCTGATTTGCGAGAAACGGACGTGGAGTTGACGATTTTTCCTGATGGGCGCGCGATTATTCGGGGCACCAGTGATCCGGCCGTCGCCCGCTCCCTCTATTCGCGTTACATCGGTGGCTGAATTACGGTTTGACATCCCATGTTGCAGACCATTCGACATTTTCTGGAACTGATCCGCTTCAGCCATACGGTATTCGCACTGCCGTTCGCGCTGCTGTCGGCCGTGCTGGCATGGTCGCAGCCGGACTCCGTATTTCGCCTGCGTGATCTGTTCGGCATTCTGCTGTGCATGGTGGCGGCCCGCTCAGCAGCCATGGCCTTTAACCGTCTGGTCGACAGGCGGATTGATGCCGGCAACCCGCGAACTGCCCGACGGCATCTGCCGGCCGGAATTCTGTCTGTTCGAAGTGTGGTCGTGTTTACGGTTCTGATGAGTGTGTTGTTCGTGGCTGCAACTGCGATGTTTCTGCCGCGTCGCCTGCCTCTGCTGCTCGCCGGTCCGGTGCTGCTGTTTCTGCTAGGGTATTCGCTGTCGAAACGATTCACGCGATTCTGCCACTACTGGCTGTCGGCGGCACTGATGCTGTCGCCGATTGCCGCATGGATTGCAGTTCGTGACGAGTTTGCGGTGGTGCCGGCCATGCTGGGTGCCGTGATCTTCTTCTGGGTCGGCGGCTTCGACATTCTGTACGCCTGTCAGGATGCAGACTCAGACCGACAGGCAAAGTTGAACAGCATCCCGGCGGCTTTTGGCATACCTGCAGCGCTCAGAATTGCCTTTGTCAGTCACCTGCTGACAATCGTAACCCTGGTGCTGCTGTGGCAGACCGCCGCGCTGGGGCCTCTGTTTCTGACCGGAATCGTACTGATCGGACTGCTGTTGCTGTACGAGCACTGGCTGGTTCGTCCCGATGATCTGACTCGTGTCAACATCGCCTTCTTCAATATCAATGCCATCATCAGCTTCGGAATTCTGCTGCTGGGCTGCCTTGATATCTGGATTTACTGACTGTCTCAGGAATAAAACCATGCCATTGACTCTGAATGATCCCCGAATGCAGCAGATTGCCGATAAAGTTGCGGCTGCCCAGCGCCTGACGTTCGAGGACGGACTGCTGCTTGATGAGCAGGCAGACCTGCACACACTGGGTCGACTGGCCAACCACGTGCGCGAACGGCACAATGGAAACTACGCCTGGTACAACACCAACATTCACCTGAACCCGACCAACGTGTGCGTCTACCGCTGTCGTTTTTGCGCGTTTCGGGCAGACCTGAAGGATGAAAAAGCCTACACATTCACCGACGACATGCTGCGGGCACGAGTCCTCGAGGGGCGGGCATCGGGCGCGACGGAGATTCATGTCGTGGGCGGCCTGCACCACAAAAAAAGCTTCGACTGGTACCTGAACGCCATCCGCGTGATCCACGAAACCTGTCCGGAGATTCACATCAAGGCATGGACACCGGTGGAAATCAACTGGTTTTCCTTCATTACGAAAAAGCCCATTCGCTGGGTTCTGGAACAGATGATGGAGGCCGGTCTCGGCAGCATGCCCGGTGGCGGCGCAGAGATTTTTGACGAAGAAGTGCGACGTCAGATCTGTGAGCACAAGGCCGACAGTGACGTCTGGTTTGATGTGCACCGCACCGCTCACGAACTCGGACTCCGCTCCAATGCCACCATGCTTTACGGTCACGTTGAACAGGCCCGACATCGAATCGACCACCTGCTGCGACTGCGTGCCCTGCAGGATCAGACAGGCGGCTTCCAGACCTTCATTCCGCTGGCCTTCCACCCGGAAAACACCGAGCTGGCAAACATCGTCAAACCGGACATCATGATGGATCTCCGCATGATCGCCCTGTCCCGCCTGATGCTGGACAACTTTGATCACATCAAAGCCTACTGGATCATGCTGGGCGAGCAGACAGCCCAACTGGCTCTCAGCTACGGCGCTGACGACATCGATGGCACTGTTGTGCACGAACTGATCTACCATGATGCCGGAGCAAAGACTCCGGAGGGTATGACGGTCGATCAGTTGCATCGCCTGATCCGCGAAGCCGGGCGAATTCCGGTGGAACGGGATACGCTGTACCGTCGCGTGATTCGTCGTGGTCGCGAGTGGTCTGTGGGTGAGCCTGTGCATGCTCAGCAGAATGCCTGATGCTCTGAGCGGAAGGTGCACACAGCGCGAAGCCTGCACAGGGTGACTGTGCAGGCTTCGCTCGTTTTCGTCCTCGCCACCTCGGCAGGGAACTGCATCGGCTGCTCGGCCAGCGCAGCCTCGAAGGCAATCCCCGCGAATTTGCTCGTTTCGAACAGCTCCGCAGACTGACACTCCGCATTGTGGATTGCCAACCGCACTTTGGCTCGCATTTTGCGACATCAGTCACTGGTGCCCTGTCTGCACTGTGCCTGCGGGGTTGTGCAATCTGCTGAAAGCGGCTCTGACGCCACGCCGCTGCGTTCAAAGGAGATCCTGCAATGCTGCAAAAACAGCTGCGCCTGCCGCTGCTCGGCATCATCATCACCCTGACGGTTATCGTTGTTCTTGTCGCGCTGCGGGATAGTCTCAGCACGCAGCTCTTCGGAGCCACCCGGACCGCTGAACTTCAGAATGCCACACCCGCTGAGACTCAAAAACAGCCGCAGGACCCACCCGATGAGAAACCACCACGAGCTGCCGATCCGCAGGCAGGCTTCATGCGACTCAAACTGCAGGCCTCAGGCAGCATCCTTGAAGGTCTGTGTACGGAAGACATGGGGCTGGTCGGTACCGGCTGTGATCAGTTGCTGAAAATGAGCCTTGAAGAACGCTGGCGAGTCAGCGGTGATGGTGTCTACCGCCGGTACAGCCGCGAGTTCCAGGACGCCGTCGAGGAGCTGAAGCGGGAATCCGCCGATGAGGACCTTCACGGAACTTCACTCGCATGGATCAATGTCACCATGAAATGCCTGAAATGTCACGAATGGGTCCGCACTGTGGTGCTGGCCGAACAGGAGCCTCAGCAATGAACAGAATCGGATGGAAACTGCTGATGACAGCACTGGCCTGTACCGTCACCGCACTGACGGCAGATGAGCCTCCTCGAAAAACTCAAACGCCGGCAGTTCCCATGCCCGCTCGTGATGAAAATTCCGCACCACCGGATCATCGCACCATGGAACGGCTGATGCAGCGGAAAATGGCCACAGCCCAGCAGGCCTTCGCTGCTGTCGCCCGCGGCAGCTTCGAAGAAATCACAAAGGCCGGTGAACAACTGCTGGAACTCAGTCGGCAGGAGCTCTGGCAGCAGATGGCCAGCCCCCGATTTGCTCAGGATACAGCAGATTTCGTCCGCGCCGTGGAACTGCTGGAACGCATGGCTGCCGCCAGAGACTCCGATGGAACTGCTCTGGCATTCACCCAGGTCGCGCTGAACTGCACAAACTGCCACGAACACATGCGTGGCAACAGAGTCGCCCGGATGGACACACCGCAGTCAGATGCGAAACAACTGACTGCGCGCCGCTTCTGAAATTGCCTTCACGGCCGGATGTGTCACCCGACGCTCCACGCTGATCGCATAAAACTGCATGGATGCACCCTCCAGTGAACCGATGCTATGCAGTCCATAACGCTCCTGCAGATCACGCAGCACAATACTTGCCACAGGAGCCACCCCCAAACCCTCAGCCGCCAGCAGCTTCAGCAATGCGGAATCTTCAATTTCAGCCGATACATTCGGATCAAAATCCTGACGCTCCAGCCACATCTCGACCGAACGACGCAGCACCGTGTTCTGCGTGGGCAGCAGCAAAGGCTGACCCTTCAGAGAATTCGGATATCCGGGTCGCAGGATTTCCGCCAGCTCTCTCGAAGCCACCCAACTGACTCCCGATTCACCCAGAGCATGGTTGTAGGCCTTCACGCTGACCTGCGAACCCACCGTGCTGTCAGACAGAATCAAATCCGCCCGATGCATCGCCAGCTCAGCCAGCAGGTCCGTCAGCTTCCCCTCATGACACACCAGAGAAACCTTCTGGGGCATCCGAAACACAGGCTCCAGCAGGCGAAATGCCACCTGCTTGGGTAGAAAGTCCGGAATTCCCACCGTAAACGTCTGACTGCCTCCCTGCTGAGTCCCCCGCAGACGCTCCATCAACTCGCGACCCGTCGAGAAAATCTCATCCGAATACTCAAAGACGACCTGACCCACCTCGGTCAGACGCAGCGAACGCCCATGACGCTCATACAGCTTACTGCCCACCGACTTCTCCAGCTGACGCAACTGACCGCTGATCGTCGGTTGTGACAGGTGCAGACTGGCTGCCGCACGGCTGATGCTGCCTTCTTTGGCAACTGTCCAGAAGTACAGAAGATGGTGGTAGTTAAGCCAGTTCATCAAATGTCTCTCGTTCGGTTAAGGCGAATTCGTCGGGAAACTCTCTGCATTACTGGCCAATTCAGCGGAAAGACGCAGTGGCGCGGTACAGCCTGTCGCTTTCATCCATCAATACGTAAATCTTCACACTTCTGATTCGCTCTTCCTGGCGAAATATCAACGAATTCAGGGAACCGCCATAGAATTTCTGATCATCACCCGCCGGTTTTTGCGAAAACCCGCTCCAGAGCGACACTCGGGGGTTTCCCTGTCGCCAGCGACACGGTATCCTTCCCCGTTTCCAAATTGTTTCTCCGACCCTGCCGCAGCTGCTGCAGACAGGAAAGTTTCCCGGATTGCGTCATCATGGCAAAAACTCATCGCAAACTGAAAAAATCCAACCACGGTCAGCGTCCAGCCAGTTCCAAGGCCCGTCGCCTGAAGCGCAAGCACGTCAAGCTGTCCTGATCGACCGCTGCCGGCTGGAATCTCCAAATGATGGCAACCTGCCCATTCACGGGCAGGTTGTTTTGCTGCGCATTCCGAAGGCTCATTCATTGACCTGCTCGCCTTGACCACCTCGCCAGCACCAGCCGCAGAAAATCTGCTGCAACAGCTCATCAACAATCTGTGGTGGAGCTGGGACGCAGACTGCCCTGATCTGCTCAGTTCTCTGGCCGGCGGTCAATCGCATCAACCCGACAGGTCAGCCACCCTGCAGCAACTGCTGCCACAACTGCAACTGGCCGCTGAACGCCAGCAGGTCTACCTTCAGTCCCGCACGACATGGGCTGATCGCAATTTGCAGGGCCTGACAGGTCCTGTCGCCTTCTTTTCCGCCGAATTCGGGCTTCATGAAAGCCTGCCGATCTATTCCGGAGGCCTTGGGATACTGGCCGGAGATCACCTGAAAAGCGCATCGGACCTCGGAGTTCCCATGCTGGGTCTTTCGCTCTTCTACCACGAGGGCTTTTTCCACCAAAGCTTCGATGCTCACGGATGGCAGCAGGAATCGTGGTCGCAGCTCGATCTGTCGCAGTTGCCACTGTCCGAGCAGCGTCGACCCGATGGACAGTCACTTCGGATTTCCGTGGAACTGCCCGACAGCGTGGTCCAGCTCCGAATTCTCCGACTGGCCGCAGGCCGCAGCAGCCTGCTGCTGCTGGATGCCAACCTC
This sequence comes from uncultured Planctomycetaceae bacterium, assembly GCA_903896675.1. Lineage (GTDB taxonomy): Bacteria > Planctomycetota > Planctomycetia > Planctomycetales > Planctomycetaceae > SXXK01. The sequence goes on along the minus strand of CAITYU010000377.1, from coordinate 28,751 downwards.
CCGGAAAACTCTGCTGCTGATCGCCAGTTGACTGCCAGACTCTACGCCCCCGGCCAGCAGATCCGCATCCGCCAGGAACTGCTGCTGGGCATTGGTGGCATGCGTGCCCTGCAGGCCATCGGGGTCACTCCCGCCGTCGTGCACCTCAATGAGGGACACTGCGCCTTTGCACCGCTGGAAGATCTGCGTCGACGCATGGTGGAGGATGGACTCACCTTCAGTGCAGCACGCGACGTCGCCGCTGCCGGTGTCGTCTTCACAACTCACACCTCAGTCGCGGCCGGGCATGACCGCTTCCCGGCCCCCATGGCAGCAGCCCACCTGCAGCCTCTCGCTGCCTCCGCCGGTCTTGACGTCGCACAACTGCTGGCACTGGGAAAAACAAATCCCGCTGACGCAGATGAAGCCTTCTGTATGACAGCCCTCGCGTTTCGCATGAGCCGATTCCACAATGGCGTCTCAGCACTTCATGGACAAGTGACTCGCAGCATGTGGTCCGGCCTGTGGCCCGGCCGCAGCCCGGATCAGGTGCCAATCGGCCACATCACCAACGGAGTTCATCCGGGCACATGGATTGCCCGGTCACTCAAAAAACTTTACACCCTGTTCCTGCCGCAGGACTGGGAATATCAGCCGGGAACCGCTGCCAACTGGCAGGCTTTACAGCAGCTTGATGACCAGAAACTCTGGCAGACTCACTGCAGCCTGCGACAACGACTGCTGCACATTGTCGCCCAGCGCGCCGGTTGCCAGCCCCTCGACCCGCAGACGCTCACCATCGGCTTCGCACGGCGTTTTGCCGCCTATAAACGCGCGGATCTGATCTTCCGAGACCTCGATCTGCTCGCCCGACTGCTGCAGGATTCCAACCGACCCGTACAACTGCTGTTCGCCGGAAAAGCCCACCCCGCAGACGAACAGGGTAAACTCATACTGCAGCGCATCTGGCAACTGGCAACTCAGCCACCATTCCGCGGGCGCGTTGTCATCCTCGCTGACTACTCCATCGATCTGGCACGACAGTTCGTGCAGGGAGTCGATGTCTGGCTGAACACTCCCCGACGCCCGCAGGAAGCTTCGGGCACCAGTGGCCAGAAAGCAGCGATCAACGGAGTCCTCAACTGCTCCACACTCGATGGCTGGTGGGCCGAAGCATGGAACGGCAGCAACGGCTTTGCCATCGGCGATGCCAGTGACTGCCCGGATCCCGAACTTCAGGACCAGCACGATGCCCTCAGTCTGTATCAGGTCCTGCAGCAGCAGATCATACCGCCGTTCTACGAGCGCGATCCCGGTGGGCTGCCGGGCAAATGGCTGCAAATGATGAAAAACAGCATCATCAGCCTCGGCTGGCAATACAGCTCGCATCGCATGGTCCGGGACTACGCTGCACTCGCATGGCAACCTGCCACCGAATTTCAGACCTCTGCAGTTGTCCCCGACAACTGAAGCCGGCATGATGCCGGAATCACGGCGCCTCGCCAAACCCTCTTACCCCACCCACGCACAGGATTCACGCATGCTGATGCTCAGCGGTTCGCCGAAAAAACTGTGCAACGGCGTGACTCGTCGCGAACTGCTGCAGATCGGCGGCATCAGCGGACTGGGGCTCAGCAGCCTGCAGGCCGCAGCACCAGCCCGGTCAGCACCCAAAGCCAGAAGCTGCATCTTCGTGTTCCTGTTCGGTTCACCACCACAGCACGAAACCTTCGATCCGAAACCCCACGCTCCCCGGGAAATTCAGGGAGAAATGTCGGCCATCAGCACCTCCGTACCGGGACTGCAGATCGGTGAAGGTCTGCCACTGACAGCCGCCATCGCTGACCGCCTGACCATCGTGCGTTCCATGACGCACGAATACCCGATCCACTGCTGCGCCTATGTCATGACCGGAATGCCCACCTACAGCATTCCCCTGGAAACAGCTCCACGAGATCCTCAGCACTGGCCCTTCATCGGTTCCGTTGTCGATTACCTCGATTCCCGCCAGCGATCGCAGCCAGCCTCCATGCCAACCAGCGTGGGACTGCCGTGGCGATTCTGCTCACGCGGCACATCCAGCAATCAGGCAGGCCCCTACGGCGCGTTCCTCGGCAATGGTTTCGATCCGTTCTGGACCGACTTTCAGGGCCGCGGCACGGTGGTCGTACCGCCACTCAATGCTGATTCTCAGACCGAACAGGTTCTTGATCCCCATGCCGGAATCGATGCGGCAGGCCACTTCACACTCGCCGATGGCTGCCAGCTGCCAGCCGATCTGTCACCCGCCAGATTCGATGCCCGCCGACACCTGCTCAGCCGCTTCGATGCCGCCCGCTCCGCTCTCGACAACGCCGCAGAAACACTCCACTGGACCGCTCAGCAGCAACGCGCGTTTTCACTCGTCGGCTCACACAGCATTCGCCACGCTCTCGATGTCCACCGCGAATCCCACGCCACCCGCTCCCGCTACGGCATGAACCTCTTCGGACAGTCCTGCCTCGCTGCACGCCGACTGGTGGAAGCCGGAGTTCGCTTTGTATCAGTCTTCTGGGATCCGTTCGGACCACACGGTGCCTCCGTCTGGGATACCCACTCCAATCACTTCCCCAGACTCCGAAATTACCTGCTGCCGGTCTTTGATCAGACATGGTCCGCACTCATCGCTGACCTGCAGGATCGCGGCCTGCTCGACGAAACACTCGTACTCTGCACCAGCGAACACGGACGCACACCACAAATCGACAGTGGCCCCCGCGGAGGCGCCAGACATCACTGGTCCCGCACCTACTCATCCGTCTTCGCAGGTGGCGGCATGGCTCAGGGAAAAGTCGTAGGCAGCAGCGATGCCATCGGCGGTGATGTCGCCGACACACCCATCAGCCCCAAGGACATGCAGGCCACCGCTTACCACCTGCTGGGCTTCCCGGATGACGCTACCATCCCCGATCCCCAGGGACGCCCGCTGCGCATTGCCGGCAGTGGTCAGATTCGCCACGAACTGCTGCAGTAAACCGCGCGATCAGGCAGCTTGCGCCGGTCCCGTACTGCCCGCTTCGCCCCGCTGATTCTCGCGATCCGTCAATTGCTCAATCAACTGCCGAATCATCTGCTCAGCTTCCATGCGATCCTGCTGCCACTGCCGCTGCAAACGCTCCAGTTGCCCCTGCAACTGCACCTGCTTCCGCTCCTGCTCCTGCAGCACCTCTTCCCGAAATCGCGTTCCCAGCTCCTCCTCACGACTCACAAAGTACTGCTCCAGCTCCGCACGATCCTGACGGAACTGCTTCTGCCGCTCTGACAGCTCAACAGCCGCTGCATCCAGCTTGTCACGCTCACCCTGCAACTGCAGACGCAGCCGCTCAAAATACGCCAAAACGTCGTGCCGCGCCTGCTCCAGTCGAGCCCTGGCTGCATCAGGAGATGTCGCGTCCCGCACAAAGGCCGCTCGCGCCTCCTCAATCACCAGTCGCTGCTCAAGAATCTCCGATTGCGTCTGATCCAGCTCCGATCGCAGTCGCGTCAGCCGCTGAGAACGCTCGTCCAGACGCGCAGCCATCTCAGCGACATTCGTCTCCTGCTGACGAATACTCCGCTGACGACTCTCCAGATCCCGCATCACCGCATCCCGCTCCTCCTCGGAACGACGCTGCTTCTGCAGCAGATCGGCCGCTGTGGCGTTGCGAGTCCTCTCAAGGATCCGCAGCTCACGCGCCAGCGATTCTTCACGCTGCTGCTGCAGGCCCCGAAATCGCTCCAGTTGCACAAATCGCAGCCGATGCAGCTCAAGAAATCTCAGACGGTCACTGCGAAACAACTGCTGCTCACGACGAAATGACCGCAACTCCTCCTCATGGTCCTCTCGCGCCCGCGACAGATGCTCAAACTGAAACCGATATCGACGCTGCAGATTGTTCTGCTCACTCAACAGCAGCTGCTTCTTCTTCTCAGTCTCCTCACGCAGACGCTCACGCTCCAGATCCATCTGCTCGCCAAACTCTTCCCGCTGCCGCTGCAACTCCTCACCCTGCACACGCAGCTCCGCCTGCTGCTGCTCCCACAAACCCTGCAACTCACGCTGCCGCTGAGCCAGCTGCGCCGTCTCACCGGCAATCTGCTCCCGCGCCTGATCGGCAAGACGCTGCTTCTCCTGACGCAGCTCATCCGCCAGTCGCTGCATACGCTCCGCATGCTCCTGACGCTCACATTCAGCCTGCGCCCTCAGACGCTGACGCTCAGCATCCAGAACCGCTCGCTCCTGACCCAGCTTCAGTCGCTCGTCGTCCAGCTCCGCCCGTACCGACTGACGCAGTGCCACACGCTCCTCAGACAACGTACGCCGCGCTGCCCGCAGTTCAACCGCTGTCCGCTCCTGCTGCTCCTCCTGCTGAGCACATCGCTGCAGTCGCTGCTGCAACTCCGCAGTCTGCTCCCGCTGCTCCGCCCGTGCTCGCGCAACCTCCGCAGCAAACTCCGACGCTCGCTGCTCAAATGCCGTTCGCTCCGCCTCAAGCTGCCTCTGCTCACCCAATAACTCCGCCCGCCGCTGATGCAGCTCAGCAAAACGAACCTGCAGTGACTCCGCCGCTGCAGAAGCCTGCAGCAGAATCTTCAACGCATCCACCTCGGGATAATCAAACCCCACCGGAATCGAAACCGCCGATCCTGCTGCCACTGACACAGGCGCAGCAACATCATCACCAACCACCGTCGGCTGCACTCCGCCCTGCGATTCTTCGCCGTCCGCCATGTTCGGGACTCCCTTCCCAAACGCTCCGCCGACTCAGGCGCTCTCAATCGCCTTCAGATACGCATCCTTCGGCTGACATCCAACCATCCGAGTCACTTCCTTGCCGTCCTTGAACAAAATCACCGTCGGTATACTGGTGACTCCCAGACTGCCAGCAGTGCTCTGGCAGTTGTCCACGTTCACTTTGACCACACGAGCCTTGCCGGTAACCTCGCCCGCCAAAGCCTCAAGTGTCGGAGTCAATCGCAGACAGGGACCACACCACGGGGCCCACAGGTCCACCAGCACAACACCCTTCGCTTCCAGTACTTCACTGCCAAACGTCGCGTCCGTCAGCTCATGCAGACTGCCTGCCATATCATCACTTTCCTGTTGCCGGCAGAACCAAAATCCATCCTGCCGGAGAATTTACTGAAAGCCACTCGAAACACACAGTATCGAACAAGACACCGTCTCTGTCAACGGGGTTCACCGAAGACCGACACCACGGATCAAAACCCCCGAAATCACCAAAAAACCCAAATCACCAGACACAAACAAATCCCCAATCAGGCAAAATTGCCAGTTCAACCGATTTTGACACCCCGTACGGACCACTTCCCTCAAACTTTGAAAAACAGTTCCAATACGAGCGATTTTCGAGTCAGATTGTCGAAGAATGGGTGTTTTTCAGCAGGCACATTGCAGCCGATCAACGCCACATTCCAAAGGCTCAACCAACGTCAGAGCCAGCGTTTACAGATCTGTTCGGCTGTACAGACACCTATTTAACGTGGGAGTAGAAGCACGTGAGCGAAGCACAGGAAGAAGCCAAGGGCGGCGAAAATCAGCAGATCCAGGAAGTGGTCGTCAGTGATGCCAATGCCAACGCCGGCTACGCCAATTTCTGCCGCGTTTCCAGCACCCCGGAAGAACTGATTCTGGACCTCGGCCTGAACCCGACCCCCTACGCCACCGGCAAGGTCGAAGTGAAGGTCACCCATCGAATCATCCTGAACCACTACACCGCAAAGCGACTGTGGCATGCACTGTCCATGGCACTGCAGCGGCATGAACAGGCCTTCGGTGTCCTCGAAACTGACGTTCGCAAACGCGTTCGTCTGCCACAGGGTGGCTGATCCACTGTTGATCGTCTGAATTGATTCAGGCCTGGCGTTGGTTCAACGCCAGGCCTTTCTGCGGTTAAAGCGGTACACTCATGACTGAACACCCCGAAAACGAACCCAACCCTGATGCCCCGCAAAGCCAGGAGATTCGGCACGCCTCCATCGGAGCTCTCGTGCCGGCCCACGTTGCTCGCGGTATCTTCACAACCGGCGCCGTGGTACTGCAGGGCCAGCACGAATTCATCGTCGACTTTCTGCTCAGAATGCAGCAGCCGCACCAGGTAGCAGCCCGCATCGTGATGCCCCCCGTGGTCGTTGGGCAGTTCATCGCTGCCCTGCAGGACAACCTGCGAAAATACGAAGACCGTTTCGGACCCGTCCAACTGCCCGTAATACCCAACCAGGGCCAGCAGGTCCGACAGTCTGCTGAGGAACTCTACGATACCCTGAAGATCAACGAAGATGTGCAGTCCGGAGCCTACGCCAATACGGTCATCATCGGACATTCACCGACCGAGTTTTCTTTTGACTTCATCACGTCATTCTTCCCCCGGTCCGGCGTTTCCGCTCGAGTCTTCATGGCGACCGTCAACGCCCGGCGCCTGCTGGACTCGCTGCAGCACTCCTACCAGCAGTTCCAGCAGCGACTCAGAAATCCGCCGCCCCCACCGGATGCCCCGCCACACGATCCCTACCAGCGTCCGTCCGGTGACTGGCCCCCGGGACTCTGATTCCTCAATCCCCCCCCAAAAAAAGTCGCCCTGCCATGCCTCGCTTCCGCTACTGCCTGAACGCCAGCACAATTCGCACCACCCCCGTGCTGCAGCAGATCAAAACGGCTCGCGATGCAGGCTACGATGCAATCGAACTGTGGCACGATCACCTCGATCAGCATCTGCAGCGCGGAGGAACACTGGGGGAAGTCCGTCGGGCACTGGATGACAATGGACTGGTCGTGCCCACCACCATCTACCTCGCTGGCTGGTTCCAGCCCGCCGGTGCAGAACACGCCCTGGCGCTCACCGAAGCACGTCGACGACTGGAACAGTCGGCCGCCGTCGGTGCCACTCACGCTATCGCCGGTCCTCCGCCAGGCCCCGCCGATCGGGCTCTCGGAGCTGTGCACTACCATGAATTGCTGGAAATCGGCAGAACACTCGGGGTTCGGCCGGCTTTCGAATACCTCGGATTCGTAGAAGAAATCTGTCGGCTGGAAGACGCCATCGACATCGTCAATCGCACTCAGCACGTCGATGCCACGATTGTCATCGACCCTTTTCACTGCGTGCGCGGCGGAGGTTCGATCGAAACCATTCGCCAGCTCGACCCGCGCCGGATTGCCATCTCACACTTCAACGATTGCCCCGCCGATCCCCCCTTCCGACTGCAGCGCGATGAAGACCGAGTAATGCCCGGAGACGGTGTCGTCAACCTGTCGGCATGGTGCCACGCACTCACAGATATCGGCTACAACGGCTGGCTCTCACTGGAACTCTTCCGCGAAGATCTGCTTGCCCGCGATCCACTCAGTGTGGCTCGCGAAGGTCTTGAGAAAATGCAGCGCATCGCCGAAGCTTAGTCAGCATTGGCCCCGGGCATTCGTTACCCCCCACCCTCGCCGCCCTCCCGCAGCTCAATCGCGATCCGGATGCCGGATCTGTTGCCAGTACGTCTCAAAACTGAATTCCGGGCTGTTGTCACCATCGTGACATTTCACGCAGCCTGCATCTCCCTGCGCCTGCTCCAGTGTCACCCGCACTTCACTCGCTGCCGCCTCTGTGTTGCCCGCCTCAATCAATTCGACATGCCGACTGCCAGGGCCATGACAGTTCTCACACTGGTTCCCCGGCAACAGCGCTGACAACAGCTTGTCGGCGTCCGTATCGGCCTGCTCCGCCGGCAGAAATCCGCCGTGAAAACGCACATAATTCTGCGGATCCCAGCCACCCACGTGGCACGACAGACACTCCGGATCAAATGATCGGTTGATTCCGTGCAGACGCTCCGCACCCGCACGACCAGCAGTCGGGTCAAGGCTCTCCAGCCCGTGAGCATGCGCCGAATTCTGCCAGACCTCCAGCGCTTTGGTATGGCACTCTCCGCATTTCGCAGATCCCACATATCCGGCTCCGCTGGGATGACCTACCGCCGGCTGAGCCACCACCATTCGCTCGTCACGCAGTCGCTGCTGATAACCCCGCATAATCTCCACCATGGCCTCGTCATCACCAAAACGCGGGCCGGACAATGTCACCAGCTCATAACGCACCGACTGCTCAGGATCCTGAGGGTAAAACCCCAGTACTCCCGCGGTCCGCCCCTTCTCGCCTACCTGCACCAGACGCACACGACCAATCTGCTCAGGTACCGACTCACCCTCACCAAACCCCTGCGCACTCACCACCACATCAAACGCCTGAAACTGCTCCGCCAGCTTTCGCGACTCCTCCAGAGTCGACTGCGACAGCAGAATCCGCACCTGAACCTGCTGCTCCTCAAACTGCTGCAATACCCGCTGCAATGCGTCCGCCGGATCCGACCACGTCACGTCCGCACCACTGCTGTCCTCAGGCAGCACCTCACGGCGAATCGTCTCACTCATCACGCTGGTAATACCCACCTTCACTCCACCCACTTCAACGACCCGCATTGCCAGCGGAGTTCCCACATCGGCAGATCCGAAAAAGGTCAGATTGGCACTCAGAAATCCCAGATGATCTTCGCCGTCCGTCAGATGCTGGGACAGCAGATAACCAGGCTCCAGCCGCAACTCCTCCGGACCCACAGCCAGCCCCACATACTTCAACTGCCGTAATGCCTCCAGCGTCGCTTCAAACTTCATCTGCGCCTGCGACCCGGTACGACTGGAAATACTCCCGGCATCCACTCCTCGCACCGACCAGCCCAGCGACTCCAGTTGACGGAACAGACCGGCCCGGCGAGTCATTCCGCCCAGTTGATTGGCCGTACAGCCACAGGGTTCAAAATATCCCCGCTGCTCCGCTGTCGCTACCAGCACAAACGAAGGCTTCGGCCACCCGGTAAACTGCAGGGGCGTCTGCGGAGCCCCGGCTGCAGTTGCCACTGCTGCGGCACGGACCTCAGATGACACCGAATCCTGCACAGGCTCCTGCACCCCCGTTTCAGCCCGCTTGCCGTTCGCAGGAGACCACACCATCGCTGCTGCCAGCAGAATCAAGCCGCTGAAACCCAGCACCACAAAAATCGCCGTTCTGTTCATCTGAACGCCTCGCAGAATCCCTTCCGAACCCGACCGCCCAGTCACCTCAGTTCGAATACATCATCACGCCCAGCGAAATCGAGTCACCTGATGTATGATTCGTCTGCAGTCTGATGAAACCCGGATTGTTCGCCGTTCGCTGCGTCGTCGGTCGACCCGGCGGAATCTTCAGCGTCAGCCGATAGCGATGCACTGTCCCTGAAGGCTCGCCCAGCGGTGCAATTGCAGCGGAAATGAAGGACGGATCTGCTTCCGTTTTCGTGATCGCAAACGGCTCCTGCATGTCCTTCTCGTCCACAATCACAAGCAACTGAAACTCCTTGCCTTCTGATGCACGAAATGAACCCATCATCAGCGTCAGAGTCTCCGGGTTCAACTGCGTACCCGGCAATGGCTGCAGACGAATCGCCCCGAATTTGCGAGCCTTCACTGTGATCCGCACTGGATCCTCAGACACCGATGTCCACAGCAGCAACTCCTCCGAAAACAGCCCCGAAGGTATGTCCTGAGCAACCTCGGCCTGCAGCGTGTACCCCCCCACAAAACTGTCGGTCCCCAGTTCCTCTATGGACATCGGGATCACGTCAACACGCACTTTGCCGGATGGACTCTCCACATTCTTTATCGTGAACTTTTCGTGCAACCGGGACGCGATACCACCCTTGAAGGTCGCCGCCTTGTCGTAAATGCTGCCAAAGTCCCACGTGAACTGAGGCATCACGTCAAACGGCATCTCGATCGCACCCTCCACCGCAACCTTCAGCAGCGGATTTTTGGGATCGTTCGTATGCACATCCCCGCCATGACGAAATGCCCGGTCCGGTGCATCACCCGCTTTCCAGTTAATCAGCAGCACAGCCTTTTCTCCGGGTGCTACCTTCACTCGATCCAGAGCCGTCTCTGCCGTCTCACCAAATCCGAATTTTGTGCACTTACAGGTGGTATTCCCGGCTTTCAGCTCCAATTCCGCCTCACCGCGATTTTCCACAATGAATCGATGGGAATTCCTGCCCATCACAGGCATGCGACCAAACTCAAACACCGGATCTTCAATCACCGCCACAGGCCACGGACCCTGCTCACTGGCAACGGGAAGATCAGAAACAGTCTTCGGCGGCGGTGACTCAGGGGCCACCGCTTTGCGTTCAGCCTGCATCTGCTTCAGAGAATCCGCCAGCGTCTGCTCAGGCGACTGCCTCAGCATCAGCACAGCAACCAGAACTCCACCCAGCAAACCCACTCCGACCAGCACCTTCTGCATGATACACTCCACAACACAGCACGCTAAAAACCGTTCGACGCAGACGCCGTCAGTTGCTCAAGCCGCTTCAGTACAGCCGGCTCCAGCAGCTGCTCCTGATGCCCCCATCGCTCGTTCACTCGCTGCAGAGCCAGCGCTCTGCCCGCAGCCTGAACCGCCTTGTCAGACTCACCAACCAACCATAACAACTCCGCAGACTCAGCCCACAGCACCGCCTTGCCCCGATATCGCCGCAGCACCTGATCGTAATCCTCACAGGCCCGCTGCTGCAGTGGCAGATCAGCCAGAATACGGCCCACTGCACCGCGACACCGACCACGGTAAAGATACCCCGCCGGACTGCGATTGTCAGCCTCAATCAGCCGCTGACACGCCGCTTCGCAGTTTTCCAGAAGTTCCTGAAATCCAGCCCTCTCGGACAGATCCAGTATCACCTCCGACTCAGTAACACCCACTCCCCGACGTCCAGCACACGCAGACAGCAAACGCTCCGCCAGTATCTCCACACGCAACTGACGCGGACGAACCGCCAGCAAATCCGCCCGCTCCGCCTCCTCCAGCAGTCGCAGGGCCGCAGCAACATTGCCCTGACCTGACTGCTGCTCCGCCGCCCCCAGTAAAACCCTCAGCCTCAGACCCGGTACAACTCCCAGCCAGACAATCAACGTCGCTGACACCAGAAAACCAGCACACACACACCGCCGCCTCCAGACACCTCGCCCAGTCACACCAGCAACCGTCGCAGATCCCACCGACTCCGGTAATGATCCACCACACACCACACCCAGACAAACCAGCAGGACCAGCATCACTGACGGCATCTCAAATCCCCCCGCCGCCACCAGATGCACACACAATCCACACAGACCACTCAATCCCGCCAGTCGATCCAGCGGCCCGGACTGCACTGTCCTGCCGATCACAAACACCACACCCGCCAGCAGCAGCAGATCCAGCCATTTCTCAGACAGTGACTCCAGACTCAGCCACTCCCAGCCGGCATCCAGCACAAAAGCCAGCACCAGTGCCCGCCACAGTACGCCTGCTGCCCGCCGCGACGACCAGACACCCACCACCGCACCTGAAGTCACACCCGCCACCGCACCTGACGAATACGATCGCAAAACTGCCACCAGCAGCAAACACAAACCCGCCAGACCGATCACTCCACTCGAAGACCACGCGTCCAGCAGCAGATTGTGAGGATCGCGGATCTCTTCACTGGATTCATCCGACTTCCACGGCATGTAACTTTCACGAAAATTGCCCGGCCCGGCGCCCGTCAACGGCTGCTCACGCAGCATTCGCACGGCACCTGTCCAGTACATCAGTCGAAATTGGAGTGATCGCGGAGCCTCAGCCAGAACTGCCGAGTCCAGACTGCCATTCCAGACCAATACGGCTCCCGTCAGCAGCAGACCGCAAAACCCCACCACCCAGACCGTCGCCAGCCGCCCGGCCAACTGCGTAAAACGAGGCAAACCTGCCCCACCCACCGCCAGTACCACTCCACCCAACAGCACGCCAAGCCACGCCGATCGACTTTTCGTCAGCACCAGACAGTACCCGCAGATCAGTACCGGCAAAACCAACCTGATCCACTCCACTGCACTCAGACGCACTCCACCGCTCCGCAGACGACCCATCAGCCGCGCAGCCAGAATCAGCAGACCCGCAGCCAGCAGGCCAGCCAGCGTATTTGCCAGAGCAAAAGTACCGATCGGCTCCTGACTGTACAGAGCACGATTCTCCCACAACAATCGCCCCGCCCCCTCCAGCGGAATCTGCAGCTCTCGAAATTCCCCCAGAATCTGCTGCACCTGCGCATACGAAATCCCGCTGCGAAGTAAATCGCTCTCCCCCCGTCCCAACCACGCATCCAGAATCTCACGACGCTCCCGATACCACTCACCGTTCGCTGCATACACCACATGGTGCTGCACGATCCCCAGACAGGCCTGACCCACCGCAATCGCCGCCACCAGCTCCAGCAGCATCGCCATCCCGCGTCCACTCACACACTGACGACTGAGGCACCACCACGCTGCCAGTAAACCAAACCACTCCAGCGTCAGATTCACGGCCGATCGCCGATCACCCCCCACGTCAAACACATGCCACGCAGAAATCACATGACCCAGCACCAGCAGCAGCAACCCGGCATCCACCCAGCCACGGCCCCCGCAGACACGCGGACCTCGCTCAGCAACTGCCGGGGAACCAGAGAAAAAATACAGACAGGCCACAACACACCAGCCAGCGGACAGGATCAGACCACGACCATCAGCCGCCTCCTCTGCCACCCACCAGCAGCCCGCACTTAAAAGCACCAGACCAGCCCACGCCCACAAGTCTCGCATGGCAGTCAGGTCCCGTCTGATCCAGTCAACGCACCCTGCTCACGCCGCAGTCGCCCCTGCATCTGACCCACAGAACTGCGACCCACAAACTCCAGAATCGCCACTACGGTCAGCACCATCAGAATCACACTCATCACAATCGCAGCACCTGCCCAGTCCCCAACCTTGTACAACAGCAGCGCACAAGCCCCCGTCATCATGGTCATCAAATGCACCGTCAACACCGCATACACCGGCTTCAGGCCAAGATCCACCAGACGGTGCGACACATGACTCTTGTCTCCATGAAACGGACTGCGACCCTGCAGCAGTCGAATCAGAATGACTGTGCTGAAGTCATACAGAGGCACCGCCATCACACACAATGGAGCCAGCATCACATGCCGACTGCCACTCCGCTGATAAAACGTTCCCGCCACCGTCAGTGTCGCCAGCAGAAACCCAATCAGATTACTGCCGCAGTCACCCATGAAAATCGCAGCCGGCGGACGGTTCCACACCAGAAATCCACACAGTGATCCCGCCAGCAGCAACAGCAGAAACGCCACTTCCCACGCCGCCCGCTCAACCATCAACAGCAGGATCGAAGCAAACAACAATGCCGCTATCAAACCAATCCCGGCAGACAGTCCGTCCATGTTGTCCAGAAAATTCATGGCATTCGTCAGCACCAGTATCCACAACACCGTTAAACCAAATCCAAACCACGGCTGCGAGACAAAGACCGTCGCCCGCACACCACTACCCGCCACACAACCGGCTACCAGCACCTGCAGAACCAGCCGCAGCTTCCATGACAGACTCCAGCGATCGTCCGCCAGACCCGTCAGAAACAACACCACAGCTCCCAGACCAATTGCCAGCAACTGCACCTGCAGCCCCGGTGATGATTCCACCCCCACCAGTCCCCCGGCTGCCGGCAAAATCAAAGCCGGCACCAACACCCCCAGAAAAATCGCGATCCCACCCCCTCGCGGCGTCGGAATCACATGCACCTTCCGATCACCAGGCAGGTCGATCAGCCCCAACGCAGGGGCCGCCCGGCGGACCAGCGGAGTCACCAGCACCGCCAGCAGAAATGCCCCCAGAAAACCCAGCCCCAGAAAAATTCCCATCACACCGCCTTCTCAGATCACGCCAGCCAACCCGCTCCTTTTGCACTCCACTACGAGAAATTCGACCGTCGCCGCCAGGCGAATTCCCCAAACACAAGCACAAACACACAAATTCCAGCGGATTTCAATCCAAAACTCACTCACCACCCCCTACAGCCCACGCACACCAGCAACTCCACTTTGTAATTCCTGCAATTCCTCTGCTGAACTCTGCCGAATCTGACGAATTCAGCAGCAGACCGTTCACAAAAAATTGTAGTTTTGGCAGACCCCGAATTCCGGATTAGAAAGTCCTGATAACCCATAAACAAATACCATCAAATCACTTACGAACATTCCGAAAAACCTCGATGTCTGCGGCGCAGCAGTTGCTACTTCCATGTCATCAGGACGATTACAACTCGACACGGCTGTCGAGTCGGTTTGACAGTGCCCGCTTCTGCTCCAACAGAAATCCGGACCCTGCCCGCCGACACACTGAGGCAACAATCGCCCGGCATTCCTCCGGCCCAATCGGCCCATCGCTCTGACGACAGGAACTTTCTGCCATGCGAACGACTCTCACCCCCAAAACCGTCCGCCGACTGCTCGCAGCCGACGGCTTTCTTGACCTGAATCTGCCCGCAGACGCTATCAGCGAACTGCACAGGATCACCGATGCCGGCCCACTCGAAGGCCCACGGCAACTGCTGCTCGGAATTGCCCTGAAGGCGGACGGGCAAACCGAAAGCGCCATCCACAGCCTGGAACGTGCAGCCCGCATCATGCCCGCTCCACTTCGCCGTTTTGCATGGCGGGAACTGGTGGAGTGCTACCGCGCCGTAGGCAGCGAAGAGCTGGCAGAACTGGCCGCAAAACTCGGCGGAACCGATGACCTGCAGCTCAGAATTGCCCTGCCCTGCTCTCCCCTCACCCTCGATATTGAGGCTCCTGCATGGTCCCAGTGAAGCCGGTCACCCCTCCATGAACCCACAGGACTGGTCGTTTTCTGCCCCCTGGCCGCCGTCATCAGCAGTTTTTTCCGACAACTGCTGCCCCGGCCGGCGACAAAAGTGAATCTCACGCCCCCCCTGCAAATCCGATCTACCCCCAGGATTGCCCTGCGGCATACACTGTGGCACCAAACGCCGGCGAAACCGCTGCGCGCCTGTGTCACCACAAATGTCTGCCCAGCACTCGGAAGGGAATCCCCTGCCATGGCAGTCCGCCGGAAATTGCTGCTCCTGACCCTGCTGTTCAGCTTCATCCTGCTGCCCGGCTGCCGAAAGAAACAGTACGCGCACGTCCTCAAACAGGACGACCGCGACATGGTTGGCAGCCACAACGCCGGCGCCGAAACATGGAAGCCCCTGATCGATGAATCCGTGTCGCGGCTGCTTGGAAAATCCAGCCAGACCATCCTTCAGACCTCCCATACAACCATCCGTGACGACGGTAGCCTCGCTCGCTCCGTCTGCTTTGTCGGAGTCGAAAACAAGAGCGGTGAAACCATCGGCGACTTCAAGGAACAGATCTACGAACACATCAGCACCCTAGTCAGCCAGGATCCACAATACCGCATGATCAGCAGACGCTATGTCGAAGCCGCCATGGCCGAACTGCGCTGCTCCCCCGACAGCCTCGTCCTGCCACAAAAACAGCGCGACTTCCAGATGGTCCTCGAAAAAAACAGCCAGCCCATCGACTATCTGCTGTTTGCTCGAGTCACTTCCGGGACCACCAACAGCAATGGTGACTACCAGCGCGACTACCTGCTCACACTTGAACTCCTGAATATTCACACCGGGGAATCTGTCAGCGAATCCGCCATGCTCCGCAAAGGCTACCACAAGCGACGCTGGGGACGCTGGCTGCACTACGGTGATGACGACGACGACTGATCACGACGACTGATCACGCCATCACAGCCACAACAACTCAACTCGTGGTCCGGGCATTCATGATGCCGACGACAAACAGGTACCCCCGGCATTCCTGCCCGGCCAAACCTCTGAAAACACCGCGTTTATCAATGAATTGAAGTCGGCTTGACGCCTCAGGCCGACTTTTGTCCCTGGCGTCAATCATGTCCGGACTACGCTCCACACGCTGCACGACTCAGCCAGTCCTGACGGTACTGCTGCTGGTCGCCTGCTGCCTCGCCTCAGGCTGCCGTGGCATACACAAGCAGCATAGCAAAGCACTCCAGGCCTGGCGCTCCGGTGACTTAAACAACTCCGCCAGACGACTGCAGAAAGCTGCCGGTCCGCTCAACGCCGAAAAAGAACTGCTCCTGCTGGACCAGTCCATTGTTGATCTGGCCAGTGGCGAACCCCAGATCGCCGAATCCAGACTCCGCTCAGCACGCGATCGACTCACATACCTGAAACAGAAGAATGCACTCGAACAGTTCGCATCAACACTGTCGGACTCCCGCGCCATCGCATGGTCCGGTCGCGAATTCGAACACCACATGCTCGTCAACGTCGCTATGCTCTCCAGCCTTGTCAATGACGGCCAGGATGCATGGGCATGGTCACTGCAGGCCATGCAGACTTCCCAGGACCGCCGGGCAGCGCTGGTGGCCGAAGTCACAAAGAATTCAGGCACCGCCACACTCGCCGACGACACATCCACAACCGCCCCAGTCGATCAGACGGTCACCCCCGCCAGCTTCGAAAGCAAACCAACCCCCAAAATCACTGCCGAAACACTCGATCAGCCACTCGCACTCTCCGCCTACCTCACAGCCATCGTCCACTCCGAAAAACCCACCGAAAAAGCCGAAACAGAACAGGCCCTGCAGGATGTCCGACTGTGGAACCCGCAGTTCAGCACTGCCACCCCCGGCAAACTCACGCCACTCGGAATCCAGTGCCGCAAAGCACACGGCACGCTGCACGTCATCGTACTCGCCGGAGTCGCCCCGGAATGGGTCTCTGAATCCTGCGAACCAACTTCCGCCGCACTGCTGATCGCTGACCAGATCCTCTCGGCACAAAGCAAATACTCTCTGCCGCCAACTCTGTTCTCAGTCAAAATCGCCTGCCCGCAGTCCGACAATCCGGGACACGCTGATCTGACGCCCGGAGCCGCAATTGTCGGAGCCGGACTGGGGGCAGAACGCCGCCAACTCGGCTTCTCTACCATCGTCGATCTCCGCGAAGTCGCACACGCATCCTACCTCGCCGGACGAGACAAAGCGATCGCTGATGCGGTCGTCCGGCGAGTCGTCAAGAAGGGGACCGTCGTCGCCGCCAAAGCCGTCTCCAACGAAAGCCGTGACTGGAAAACAGACCTCGCCATGACCGCCATCGGAATCGCCTGGGAAGCCCTCGAAAAAGCCGACACGCGATCATGGAGCACCCTGCCCGCCGCCGTCCGCATCGCCGCCGAAGAACTGCCCACCGGAGAATACAGCCTCGACCTCTGGACGCGACCGCTCAGCGAACGCTACCCGATCCATGCACAACCCGTCAAAGTCCGCATCGAAGACGGCCGCAACACCTGCGTCCTGCTCACCATGCCGGCAGACCGCATCACCAGCGCTATCCTGCTGGGTGGCGCCGATCGGAATATCATCCCCGCACCCTGATCGGCGAACCACAACCTGATACTCAGGCTCGCCGCGCCCGAATCTGCAGGAAGACCTTCTGGCAGGGCACCTGATGCCGCCATGGCGATGAACTCACGTACGCTTCACTCGAGGTCCGGTTTCCTCAAGGGCCTGCCAACAACCCACTCGTCATTTCAATTGTCAGCGCCCCGACCCGCTGCAGGATGACGGATCTTGTGTTCCACCCCTTGTACCCCGCGCCACCTTTTACACGCCCAATCCAGCACACTGCCTTTGATTTCGGGCCCCCGGTTTCGTAGACTCACACATCTGTCAGGGCAACCGCCCACCTCCAACCCACCTCCAGCCCCGCCCGTAAAGGCTTCCTCCCATGCCCCACACGCAGCATTCTCGTCGCAACTTCCTGTCCGGTACTTCCGCACTTCTCGCTGCTGCCACTGCATCTGCCGCCTTCCCGTGGTCCGCCAAAGCCTTTGCCAATACGATGGCTGTCGACCGCCCGCGTGTCGGCTGCATCGGATTGGGAGGCATGGGACGTGGCGATGCTCACGGCCACCGCAGTTTCGGTGACATCATCGCTCTCTGTGACGTCGATGAAAGCCAGGCAGCCAAAGCCAACGAAGACCCGAATATCGGTGCCGGCAAAGCCGATCTCTGCACCGATTATCGCAAAGTGCTGGAACGCCCAGACATCGATGTCGTCAGCATCGTGACTCCCGACCACTGGCACGTGAAAATCGCCATCGAGGCACTCATTGCGGGCAAGCACGTCTTCTGTCAGAAACCACTCACACTGACACTCGAAGAAAACCAACTGATCCGCAATGCCTGCCGCAAATACAGTGACCGAGTCTTTTTCGTCGGCACTCAGCAGCGCAGTGATCAGGAACGTTTCCTGCGCGCTGTCAACATGGTCCGTCGCGGCTTGATCGGTGATGTCCGGAAGATTACCGTCGGCATCAACGGGGGCGATGTCGGTGGTCCGTTCCGGAAATCCGATCCCCCGGCCGGCCTCAACTGGGACATGTGGCTCGGTCAGGCTCCCAAAGTCGACTACATCCGCGAACGCTGCCATAACACGTTCCGCTGGTGGTACGAATATTCCGGCGGTAAGTTCACCGACTGGGGTGCACACCATGTCGACATTTCCCTCTGGGCCACAGGACTCGACCAGGAAGGCACCGGACCGGTCGAAGTGGACGGCACCGACGTGAAACATCCCGTCCCATTCAGGGATGGATACCCGGAACAGGATGACCGCTTCAACTCCGCCCACGACTTCAACGTCATTGCAAAGTTTGCCAGTGGCATGGAAATGCATATCACCAGTCGCGGCGATAACGGCATCCTCTTCGAAGGCTCAAAAGGTCGCTTCTTCGTCAACCGCGGTAAAATCGCCGGACAGCCGATTGAAGAAAACTGGGACAAGGATCAGTTCGGCCCGGAACAACTTCAGGAACTGTACAAAGGCAAGCCTTTCGAGGGACACAAGAACAACTTTTATCGCTGCCTCGCAGAGGGTGGCCTGCCCGTATCAGACGTTTACTCCCATGTCCAGACAATGAACACCTGCCACCTCGCTGTCATCGCTGCTCGATTGAATCGCGTTATCAAATGGGATGCAAAAACGGAAAAAATCACCGGCGATGATCAGGCGGCATCGTTCTTCGCCAGAACGCCGCGGGCGGGCTTTGAAATCGCGCGGGTGTGAGCACACCCATGCCCGCACCGCAGCCCGCTCGTAATTCCCGGCCCGCTCGGCCGGGAAACAGCTTTCACCCGACAGCCAGCGCCTCCCGTGACATCATGTCACGGGAGGCCGCCGCGCCGCAGTCCGCTGCCATCGTTTCATCCGCTGAACAGATTTATCCGGCATGGCCGCTCGTCATGCTGGCCACCTGGATCGGCACCATCGGCGGCGGCATGCTGTTCGGACTTCTGCTCGGCATGCTGCCGTTTCTGACCGTCGGGCCGCTGGCAGCCATTACCGGTTTCTACGGCGCTCTGCTGGGAATGTACTTCACCACTCTGGTCAGCCTGCCGCTGTCGGCCATCTGTACGGGGCTTGTCCGGCTGCTCAACCCTGACCTGCGCACCCGCCGCAACTACGTCATCTCCGCTGCTGCCAGCGGCTTCCTGTCCGGATGCTGCTGCTTCATCGGCATCTGGAAACTGCAGGCTATGGCCATCCTCCCGGGTACTCTTGGAGCCTTTACAGCCGGCATTTCCGTCCTCATCAGTGCTCGCAACAGCATCGTTTCTGCTCCGGCACCACCACCGGTTTCCACCTGGGGCGACCTGGAACAATAGATCCCCCCCACCCTCCCCCCCCCCCGAGACTGCGCGAAGCCTGGGGAATCGGGCAACTGGCGTACCCGCGGTGTTTTCAGCCAGCCGGTCAGCCGATACCCTGTTCCAGTGCGGTCTCGTCGCCTGACAACTCGCCACCATGGAAGCATCCCATGCATCCGCTGCATTTTGTGCTGATCCCCCTGACACTGCTCACCGCCTGCACATTCCCACTCCACTGCCTTGCAGGAAGTGCCGACGAGCCGGTCGATTTCAACCGCGATGTGCGGCCGATCCTCGCCAATCACTGCTGGTCCTGCCACGGTCGCGACGAAGCATCCCGCAAGGCTGGTCTGCGACTGGATACCCGCGAAGCTGCCCTCGCTGCCGGTGACAGTGGCCATCCGGCAATCGTGCCCGGCCAGCCCGCTGCCAGTGAATTGGTACGTCGCATACAATCCCCGCACTCCGCCGAAATCATGCCACCCCCGGAACTCCGGAAACCCCTCTCCGCCCGGCAGCAGTCCATCCTGCAGGACTGGATTCGCCACGGAGCGCCTTACGCCGAGCACTGGGCCTTCATTCCGCCGCAGCGACCACCACTTCCCCCGGTCCGCATGGCGGACTGGCCTGTCAGCGAAGTGGATCTGTTTGTGCTGCACCGACTGGAGCAGGAAGGCTTGCAGCCATCAGCCCCCGCCCCGCCGCTGATGTGGTTCCGCCGCGCCTCCCTCGACCTCACCGGAATCTCTCCCTCACCTGCCGAACAGCAGCAGTTTCTGGACGACATCACGCGGGTCGGACTGCCCGCCGCCAGAACGCTGGCAGCCGATCGGCTCCTGCAGTCCGACCGCTGCGCCGAACGATTGGCCATGCAATGGCTGGATGCCGCTCGCTACGCCGATACCAACGGCTACAACAATGACGAAATGCGTACCATGTGGCCCTGGCGCGACTGGGTCATTCAGGCATTCCGCTCCGGCATGCCCTGGGATCAGTTTCTCATCGAACAACTGGCCGGTGATCTGCTGCCCGGCGCCACTATCAGCCAGAAGGTCGCGACGGGATTCATTCGCAATCATGTACTGACCACCGAAGGTGGCATCATTGAAGACGAGTATCACTGGGAGTACGTCGCTGATCGCATTCACACCACCTCCACCGTTTTCCTCGGACTGTCTCTGCAGTGCGCCCGCTGTCACGACCACAAATACGATCCGTTTTCTCAGCGCGACTACTATCGCCTCGCCGGCTTTTTCAACAACGTCCCGGACCGCATCGTCTCGTACAGCCAGGGACGCATGGCCGAGCCTCTGCTGAAGGTACCCTCCGCAGCCCAGACGGCAGAGCTCGAACAACTGGCCCACCGCGAAATCGAACTGCAGAACCTGCTGGCTGCCCGCGCCAGCGCCGTCGCTGCAGAAGCCAGCACATGGGCTGCCGGGCTCTCCGAACAGCAACTGGCCGAAATGGAACTGGCCGGACTCGCGCACGCCTTCTCACTCGATGAAACCGATGGAAACTTCCGGGACAGCAACGGACGCGCTGCCCCGGCCATCCTCCATGGCAGTCGCAGCAGTGTGCCCGGACACAGCGGAAATGCACTGCAGTTCTCCGGCAGCAACTGGCTCGCAGCTCCGGACGTCGCCGACTTCGAAGCCGATCAGCCCTTCACAGTTGCCACCTGGATTCGCACCAACAACGACTCCGCAGGTACCGTGTTCAGTCGCATGGATGACGCTGCCGCGTATCGCGGCTATGACCTCATCGTCGAGCAGGGGCGCCTCAATGCTCACTTCATCGACCACTGGCCCGACAAAGGCTGCAAAGTCTCCACAGCAGCCATCCTCAAACCGCAGCAGTGGCACCACGTGACACTGGTCTGGCACGGCAACCGACGCGCGGCAGGAGTCCGCATTTATGTCGATGGCCTGCCGCAGACTCTGCAGGTGGACAATGATGGCGAAGTGACCGGCTCCCTCAGAACACAGAAACCGTTTCACATCGGTCGACGCCAGAACTCCGTGCCCTTCACTGGCACGATCGACGATCTCCGCATCTTCAGCAGGGCCCTGTCTGACGACGATGTTCGCAGACTCGCCGACGGCAAGGCTCTTTCCGGAATTCGCGAAATTCTGCTTACAGCCTCCGCCAGTCGCTCTGCCGAACAGCGTGCCGAACTTCAGCAGTTCTATGCCGAACACGTCGATACCGCGGCCCGCAACTGGCGTTCTGAACTGGCCGCCATCGGACCACGACGCACCAGTATCGAACAGCAGATTCCGCAAACCATGGTCATGCAGGAACAGACTCCGCGCCGACCATCGTACATCCTGCACCGCGGACAGTACGACCAGCGGGGCGAGCAGGTAACTGCCGGAATCCCCGCCGTGTTCGCAGCCAGCCTGAATACCACCGACCCGGCAACCCCCCGGACCGAACCGACGCGACTGGACTTTGCCCGCTGGCTGGTCAGCCCGCAGAATCCACTGACCGCCCGAGTCGCCGTCAATCGCTGGTGGGAAATGCTGTTCGGCACCGGACTGGTCGAAACCACCGAAGACTTCGGAATCCAGGGTGCCTTACCATCACACCCCGAACTGCTGGACTGGCTGGCCTGCGAACTGCAGGCCTCCGGCTGGAACCAGAAGCAACTGCTGAAAAGCATGGTGCTTTCCGCCACCTACGGCCAGACATCGGATGTCAGCCCGGAACTGCTCGAACGTGATCCGCGAAATCTCCTGCTCGCCCGTTCCAGCCGCTTGCGACTGCCCGCCGAAATGCTCCGCGACAACGCTCTCGCCGCCTCCACTCTGCTCAACCCTGCCGTTGGAGGCCCCAGTGCCAAACCATGGCAGCCCGCAGGATTGTGGGAAGACGTTTCCGTCGAACGCCGCGAAAAATATCAGCCGGACCCGGGTGACGGAATCTATCGCCGCAGTATGTACACCTTCTGGAAACGCACCTGCCCGCCACCCTCAATGACCGTCTTCGATGCACCGGACAGGGAAACCTGCCTCGTCAGACGCTCCCGCACGAACACTCCCCTCCAGGCACTCGTCCTGCTCAATGACCCCACATACGTGGAAGCTGCCAGAAAACTGGCCGAACGAATTCTGCTCGCAACCACCGCCGATGACGCACGGATCGACCTCGCAGTCCGCATCGTTCTGGCACGCCCCCCGAAAACCAGCGAACAGCACGAACTGCTGCAACTGGTGGCCACCGGACGAAAACACTTTGCCGCAGAGCCCGCTGCAGCCGCTGAACTCAGAAAAGTCGGGCGCGCTGTCGCGGATCCCGGGATACCCGATGATGAACTGGCTGCATGGAGCTCCGCTATGAGCGTCCTGCTCAACCTCGATGAAGCCATTACCCGACCCTGACAGCTTTCAATCATCCTCCGATCACAGGGAAACAACCATGCTTGATCCGTCAGGTCTTTGTCGACGAGCCTTTCTGCGCATGCCTGCAGGCACCGCCGCTGCCGCTGCCCTGCTCAACCAGTCCGCTCTGGCCGAACAGGCATCGCACTTCCCACCGCGGGCAAAGCGAGTCGTGTACCTGTTTCAGTCCGGAGGCCCCTCGCACCTCGAACTGCTCGACGAAAAACCAGGACTCCGAAAACTGCACGGAACAGAACTGCCTGACTCCATTCGTCGCGGTCAGCGTCTCACCGGAATGACCTCGGGGCAAAGCAGTTTCCCCGTCGTCGCTCCGAAATTCGGCTTCCGCACTCACGGCCAGTCCGGACTGCGCATCAGCGAACTGCTGCCACACACCGGGGCCATCGCCGATCAACTGTGCGTGATTCGATCCATGCACACCGAAGCCATCAACCACGACCCGGCCATCACACTGATCCAGACAGGGTCCCAGCAACCCGGCCGACCTTCACTCGGTGCATGGGCCAGCTATGGACTGGGCAGCGAAGCCGAAGACCTGCCCGCCTTCATTGTCATGATCTCACACGGCAGTGGTCGTGACGCCAATCAGGGACTGCTGGAACGCCTGTGGGGCAGTGGCTTCCTGCCCTCCAGCCACCAGGGTGTCAAGCTGCGCGGCAGCGGTGACCCGGTCCTGTACCTGTCCGATCCTCCAGGCATCAGTCGCGATTTTCGTCGCACCATGCTCAACAGTGTCTCGTCTCTCAATCAGCAGCATCTGCAGCAGTCCGGAGATCCCGAAATTGCCGCCCGCATCGCCCAGTACGAAATGGCATTCCGCATGCAGGCCTCCGTTCCGGACCTCATCGACATGTCTCAGGAGTCCGAGTCCACCTTCCGAATGTACGGCGACGAATCACGCAAACCCGGTACGTTCGCCGCCAACTGCCTGCTGGCACGCCGACTGCTGGAACGCGGAGTCCGCTTTGTGCAGCTGTTCCATCGTGGCTGGGATCAGCACGGTGGCCTGCCCACAAACCTGCCCAGACAATGCCACGATATTGACCAGCCACAGGCGGCACTCATTCGCGATCTGCAGCAACGCGGACTGCTGGAGGACACGCTGGTGGTCTGGGGCGGAGAATTCGGACGCACGGTCTACGGTCAGGGAGGATTGCAGGCCGACTACGGACGCGATCACCACGGTCGCTGCTTCTCTGTCTGGCTCGCCGGTGGCGGCATTCAGGGTGGCCTGACACTGGGGCAGACCGACGACTACGGCTATAATATCGAAACCGATCCCGTGCATATTCACGATCTGAACGCCACCATTCTGCATTGCCTCGGAATGGATCACCAGCGACTGACATTCCGCTTCCAGGGACGCGACTACCGCCTGACAGACGTGCACGGAAACCTCGTCAATCAGATCCTCGCATAACTCCCGGAACCAGTAATCGCCCCACTTACCAGCGTTTTTCCTCATGACTCAGACAAAACTGTCCGCCATAATTCCCGTTCACTGCACAGGTTCTGCCTGCCGCAGCCCCGCCCGCTCAGAACTTCTCGGCCCACCCGCCCTCACGGTTCGTGACCGTTCCACTGTGGAAGCTTTCATGAAACAGCCTCTGATCAATCTGCCTGCACTGTTCCTGCTGCTGGTCTGCCTGACAGCCCCCACCGCCTCGGCACAGCAGTCCGAGGTCAGCTTTTCTGCTCAGATCCGACCACTTCTCGCACGCCGCTGCTTCGCCTGCCACGGCCCGGACAAAGCCGAAGCAGGTCTGCGACTGCACACGCCGGACACCGCCACGGCAAAGCTTGAATCAGGACATGCCGCAATCGTCCCGGGCAGCACCGCCGACAGTGAACTGCTCCGCCGCATCGCCAGCACCGAAGAGGGCGTCCGTATGCCTCCTGAAGGTGCCGCACTCACCGAAAAAGAACAGCAACTGCTGCACGACTGGATTGCTCAGGGCGCCGTCTGGAAACAGCACTGGTCCTTCGAACCACTCACACGACCGCCCGTTCCGCAAACGGTCGCTGCAACAAATCCGGACAACCACACCCACCCCGTCGATGCATTCATCGATTCATCACTCGCCCGCAAAGGACTTCAGCGCAGCCCCCGCGCACAACCACAGAGACTCCTTCGCAGACTCTACTACGACCTCATCGGACTGCCACCCACACCACAGCAGGTCAGCGACTTCCTGAACCGTGCCAGCTCAGACTTCGACACCGCGTGGCGACAGGAAATTGACACTCTGCTGGCATCACCGCAGTACGGTGAACGCTGGGCTCGACACTGGCTCGATGTCGTACGCTTCGCCGAAACCAACAGCTTCGAACGTGACGGCATCAAACCAAACGCATGGCGATTTCGCGACTACGTCATCCGCTCGTTCAACGATGACAAACCCTACGATCAGTTCCTCCGCGAACAGCTCGCCGGAGACGAACTCCCCGCAGTCACTCGCGATTCTCTCGTTGCCACCGGATTCTACCGACTGGGCATCTGGGATGATGAACCAGCCGACCGCAAACTGGCCATGTACGAAGGCTTTGATGATATTCTTACCACCGTCAGCCAGGGAATGCTGGGACTGACACTCAACTGTGCTCGCTGCCACGACCACAAAATTGACCCTCTGCCGACGGCTGACTACTACAGCACACTGGCATTCTTCCGCAATATTACACCCAATGGATATGGTCCACACGTGGAACGACCGCTGCTGGCAGATGACTCCGATCGCGCAGCGTTCGCCGCGGCGGAAATGGATATCCGCCAGTCCGGCGATCGACTGCAGGCACGGCTGACCGAACTGGAAACTCAACTGCAGAAACAGATCGCCGAAGTGTCCTCCGCCGCAGCATCCGGACGCGATCTCGATGATCTCCAGTACCGCTTCTATCGCGACTCATTCCAGCAACTCCCCGACTTCGACGCCCTCAAGCCCGAAACGGTGGCACCACTCGACCCGCCGCTCATCTCCATCGCTCCCGCCACACGACCCGATCACTTTGGATTCGTCTTCACAGGCACGCTGATTGTCCCAGCCGACGGCCAGTACGAATTTGTACTCGATTCTGACGATGGTTCACGACTGCTGATCGATGGACAGAAACTGATTGAATACGACGGTATCCACGGCCTCGGCGGAGCCAGAAAAGCCTCGCTGAAACTGACCCAGGGACGCCACCCGCTGCGGCTGGAATACTTCCAGGGACTGTTCGGCAAGGGGCTGCAACTGGCATGGAGCGGACCGGGATTCGCCCGCCGCAGCCTCACAGCTGAAGACGGTTCCAGCGGACGCGATCTGAACGAATTCCTCCGCTCACCCGCCGCTGAACAACTCGATCAGACACTCGTTCGCGATTACCGACAGACACGGCGACAGCTCGAGGAAAACAAACGCCGCAAGCCGTGGGACGAATATGGTCTGTGCATCAGCGAATCCGGAACCAATGCCCCCGATACCTTCATCCTCACTCGCGGCAGCCCGGAAGCTGAAGCCGACAAAGTACAGCCCGCATTCCCCGCCATCCTTGGCGGAGGTGCACCTGCAATCACAGCCAACGCCCCAGCCAATACCACCGGCAGACGACTGGCCTTCGCCAACTGGATCACAGATCCACGGCACCGACTCACCAGCCGCGTCTTTGTCAATCGCATCTGGCAGCATCATTTCGGACGCGGCATCGTACGATCACCCAATAACTTCGGACAGATGGGTGAACCACCCACGCACCCGGAACTGCTCGACTGGCTGGCCAGCGAGTTTGTCGCTGGCGGCTGGCGCATGAAGGATCTGCATCGACTGATCCTGACCTCCGCTGCCTGGCAGCAGACCACTGTCGCTGAACCGCAGACCGTCGAACTGGACCCCAACAATGATCTCTTCAGCCGGTTTGATCTGCGCCGTCAAAGCGCCGAAGAACTGCGGGATTCCGTGCTGGCCGTCAACGGCACACTCAACCCGAAAATGTACGGCCCCGGAGTCTATCCCCCGATTTCACGGGAAGTCCTCGCCGGCCAGTCCGTGCCAGGGTCAGGGTGGGGACAGTCTTCCCCCGAGGATCAGGCACGCCGCAGCATCTACATCCATGTGAAACGCTCGCTGCTGCTGCCGTTCCTGTCCAGCTTCGACTTCCCGGAACCGGACACAAGCTGCGAAGCCCGCTTCGTCACCACTCAGCCCGGACAGGCACTCAGCATGCTCAACGGCGATTTCCTCAATCAGCAGGCAGCCGCATTTGCCGAACGCCTGCGCAGGGATGCACCCGGTGATATCACAAAACAGATGCAGCTCGCCTTCCGACTGGCACTCTGTCGCGAAATTCAGGCTGAGGAAATCGAACGAGGTCAACAACTGCTGCAGACACTGCAGCAGAAACACAGCCTGACATCCGAGCAGGCTCTGCAGTGGTACTGTCTGTACATACTGAATCTGAACGAATTTGTTTTTGTTGAGTAAGGAGAACAAACCATGGCAACAAACTTCTGCGGACGTACCCGTCGCGAAATGCTCTGGCAGACCGGTGGCGGTTTCGGTGCTGCGGCATTGACCGGCCTGCTGTCAGACGACGGCTTTTTTGCTGCAGCACAGGCCGCCGATGGCGGTGCACTGCCCCAGCCGCATTTCACTCCCCGGGCAAAAAGCGTCATCTTCCTGTTCATGTACGGCGGCCCCAGCCACATCGATACCTTCGACTACAAACCCACGATGAAGGGCCGAGATAACCAGACCATCGAGGTGAAGACCTTCGGCCGCGGTGGTCGGCGTAACTCCGGACGCATTGTCGAGCCACGCTGGGAATTCCAGCAGCACGGACAGTGCGGCAAATGGATCAGCAGTCTGTTTCCACACCTCGCCACCTGCGCTGACGACATCGCCTTTATTCACTCCATGACCGCCGATTCCCCCATCCATGGCTCGGCCATGCTGATGATGAATTCCGGGCGCGTCCAAAGTGGTCATCCCTGCCTCGGGTCATGGGTGAATTACGGACTGGGAAGTGTCAATCGCAATCTGCCGGGATTCGTGGTGATGCTGGACCCCACCGGCGGTCCGATTTCAGGCGCAAAAAACTGGTCCAGCGGTTACATGCCGGCCAGCCTGCAGGGAACAACCTTCCGCACGCAGGGAGCACCCGTGCTGGATCTGCAGGCTCGTGAAGGCGTCAGCCGCGAGCTGCAGCGGGATCTGCTGGACGCCCTGAAACAGCAGAACGAAGCTCATGCTGCACTTCACGGTGGACGCTCAGACCTGACGTCCCGCATCGCCAGCTACGAACTGGCCTTCCAGATGCAGCAGTCCGCACCCGAAGCCGTGGACATTTCCTCCGAAACCGCTCAGACGCAGCAGCTGTACGGTCTCGACAACGATCGCACCCGGGACTTCGGTACCAAGTGTCTGCTGGCTCGCAGGCTTGTCGAGCGAGGTGTGCGATTCATCCAGGTGTACTCCGGCGGTGCTCACAATGACGACAACTGGGATGCTCACTCAGACCTTAAAAAGAACCACGACTACCACGCCCTCAATACCGATCAGCCGATCGCTGCACTGTTGAAGGACCTGAAACAGCGGAACCTGCTCGACGAAACGCTGGTGGTCTGGGGCGGAGAATTCGGACGCCAGCCCACAGCCGAATACGCCGAAGGCACCGGTCGCGACCACAATTCCTACGGCTTCACCATGTGG
>CAITYU010000376.1 GCA_903896675.1 uncultured Planctomycetaceae bacterium | reverse complement strand
TATGGGCAGGTTGAGCAGCGCCAGCAGGGAGGTGATCTGGGCCAGCGCAGCGGCGAGGGCTAAGGCGCTATTGGAACTGGTGATGATGGCTGCGGTCCAGGAGGCAAACAGCAGTATTGGCGGAATGAGCAGCCACCACTGGTAGCAGCCGACATTCCGCAACCGAGCTCGAATCAGCCACGTCTGTGTGGCGTACCAACCGACCACCAGCAGGGGCACAGTGAGCATTGCCAGACCGCCTGTGAATCTCAGCATGGCAATAAACAGCAGCATTGTCAGCGACAGGAGTCCGATGGACCAGCCGAAGAATCTGAGCCGCCCGACGGGACCGTACTGTGGCAGTGTTGGCCGTTCTGTAGCCTGCGGCCGATCCGGCAGCACTTCAAAAGGATTTTCGCCCGTCATATCGTATAGCCCTTTCACCTCGGCCCCTGTTCCCGGACAAAAAGTGCGTTCGGGCACTTTTGTGCGGCGGATCATACAAAGTTTAATCGCGGTTGGGATCAGTGGTTCCGCCCCTGAAAGGGCGAGGCTGCCGGCCCTGGGACGTCGTGGCTCCTGTCCTTGGGAGGGCGAGGCCACCGCTCTAAACATCTTTCTTCGCATAGTATTTTTGAATTGCACGGTAGACAGAGGTGTGGGCACCTGATTGTTTCTTGCGTGTTGTTTTCGCTGTGCGTTTCTTTTTCCTCGCCTTCAGCCAGTCGTCGTGCCACAGATGACTCAGCAGTTCAGCAACCTGCGACGCTGTCAGCTTCCGGCTTTGGATCCGATCTGCAGCCTCGCCTGCGGAGACCAGGACACTCAGGGCTGCAATCTGTTTTTTCGCAGTGCGAGAAATCTTCGGTACCGACAGATCCTCCGGTGAGATGTCACAGGCCTGACTCACATGGGCTTGTATCAGACGCATGACATTGTAAATCACCAGGCTGATCGCAAACTGAAAAAGCGTGGCTTCCGCAGTCGAGCCGATCATATGTCTCAAGTCGAATTCCTCAGTCACATGCTGAAACGCAGTTTCAATTGTCCAACGAAGAGAGTACAGGTCCAGAACATCAGACGCCGCGAACTTCTCCGTATCCTGTAGGCTCGTCACAACGATCAGATCCGGGGCATTCTCGCGATTCACAGTGATTCGGCGAACCCGTAGGCTGGTCTTGCCATGGGGTTTACCAAGCCATCCGGATTCATCAGCATACAGTCGCCCCCAGTTATCCCGACTCTCGGCAGTCACGCCCTCAGAATCGGCATGGAAGTGGACTTTGGGATGATAACGCACGACAAAATCGGAACCTTGAGCCAGAATATTCCGAGGTGTCGTCAGGTCGCAGAACTGACTGTCGGCGAGAACAATATTGTCTTTCGGTGACCATTGATGAAGCCGAGTGAGCAATTCCGGTACAAGCGGTCCATCGTTGGTTTCCCCATCCAGCGAACTGGACATTGCCACAACCAGTTGCTCATGAACAGACAGTGCCACCAACGCCTTGCCACCAAGTAACCGGCCAGCGACGCTACGAGTTTCCCGCAGACGCCTGGCAACATCCTTGAGTTTTTTCCCGTCGATGCAGAAGACATTGTGTTCGCTGAAGCAAGCTGGAACGCGAGTCTCAACAACCTCAGGAAACATCTCCATCAAAGGCTTCATGCTGTCGCAAACCAATGCGTTGGAGAGCGATTGCTGGACGCGACGAATCTTTCCGTAGGCTGCCTGATCTGAAACGGACAGCTTCCCGGTCTTCCGTGCACTCTGGAACGCGGAACTGCCAACGGCTTTGTGCTCGATGACGGCCGAATACATCAATTCGACCAGCGAATGAAACGAGATCACCCCTTCATACGATGCACCGCGGTGTCTTTCGTAAAGGGCCGCGATCCGCTCTTCGCTGAACAGCACCGCCAGCGCCGTCAGTGTACCTTCGGCAACCGGCGCACGGCGTATCGCTTCCTGCGAAAACTCGTCCTGAGTCATCCAACACATCCTTGTAAAAATTCCCCAAGGACATGCTAGTCATCAACTTGTATCTTGTCAAAGATGTTTAGAGCGGTGGCCTCGCCCTCCCAAAGGGGGTACCTCACGCGATTTGAAAACGGAGCGCCCGTCACACGGCCGTTTTTCCGTGTCTTCCGTGCTCTTCCGTGGTGAAGCAAAACAAGCAATCACGAGGACAGCACCCGTTGGATACCGCCAACGGCTCACGTCTGCAATTCAGGCGTTGCCTGTCTCTCGTGGTTCAAAGACGTCCTTGTACCGCGCACTTCAGACTCAGGGAGCACGCCATTGGGGATTTGGCTGTGGCAGCACAGCCTGCATTCGCACCTGCCAGTCTCGCAACTCCTGGCGAAGTTCGGCCAGCCTTTGCGGCTCCTGCGACGCCAGATTCGAGCGTTCGCCCGGATCGCTGCTGAGATTGTACAGCTCTGCATCACCCTGCTCGTAAAACTCCAGCACCTTCCAGCCATCCCGCTGATATGCGGCGCCCGGAGTCCACTCGGAACCATGGTAGTGCGGGTAATGCCATGCCAGTGGTCGCGTCGGCACAACAGATTCCCCGCGCAGTGCCGCAGCAAAACTCTGACCATCCTCACCCACACCCGCTGGCTGCTGCAGTCCAGCGAGCTGCAGCATCGTCGGCAGATAGTCCGTACTGAGTACCGGTGCGGATAACACCGCCCCCCGCAGCCCGACCGCTGTCTCCGGTGACCACACAATCAAGGGGACTCGAATGCCACCCTCGTACAGCCAGCCTTTGCCGGAACGCAGCGGCAGATTGCTGGTGGGCCCCGGGTTCTTCAAAGTACACAGACCCCCGTTGTCTGAAGTGAAGATAATCGTGGTGCTCTCCAGCAGTCGCTGCGCTTCCAGCTCTGCCAGCAGGGCTCCCACACTGGCATCAATTGCGGATACCATCGAAGCGTATTGCGGGTTGTCCTGCCGCGCACGCGAACGCCCACGACGTTCGGGGATCGGTTCAGGTCCCGTCCCGGGCTCCGGTTGCCGCTCGGCATACTGATCGAAATGCCCCGGTGCCCTGTGAATCGGCGTGTGCACATCGTAATGCGAAAGAAACAGCAGGAACGGTCTTTGCCGATCCCGCTGCTGCAGAAATCGGACCGATTCGCCCGTCAGTCGCTCCGTCAGATACTCGCCATCCGGCCCTTCCGGCAGTGATGGAATCCGCCACGGTGCGAAATATCCGTGTGGTGGCTGGCCGTAGTGACCGCCGCCGAGATTTACGTCGAAGCCCTGTTGTGTAGGGAGATATCCTTCACCACCTAGGTGCCACTTGCCGGCAAAAAATGTCTGATACCCCTGGGCACGCAGAATTTCTGCCAGCGTCAACTGCTCCAGAGGCAACTGATCACGATCCTGAACAGGCAGAAATCGATGGCTGCCACCCGCCTTTCCGGAATCCCCCGGGATCCAGTCCGTGATCTGCACCCGCACCGGATGACGGCCCGTCATGATACTGGCCCGCGTCGGAGAACAGACGGGACAGGCCGCATAAGCTCGCTCAAACCTCACGCCACGAGCAGCGAGGGCATCAAGGTGCGGAGTCCTGTGGAAGGTGCTGCCGTAGCAGGAAAGATCGGCCCAGCCAAGATCGTCAATCAGCACAAAGACAAAGTTGCGGCGCGGCTCACGCGGGCCCGCCCAAAGCACAGACGGCAGCACGCAGACCAGCAGTATCAGCATCGTGCGGAATCGGCTCACGGGGCTCTCCTCGAACACACGGCGCTGCAACACTCACATCAGAATGGTAATCCCGTCAGACGCTGCCACGCTTCGATGTAGCGGGCCGATGTTCGCTGCACAACATCGTCGGGCAACTGAGGCGGCGGACTGTTTCTGTCCCACCCGGATGACAACAGCCAGTCCCGGACAAACTGCTTATCGAATGATGCCTGTCCGCGCCCGGGCTGCCACAAATCCGCAGGCCAGAATCGGCTGCTGTCCGGCGTCATCACTTCGTCGATCAGTATGACCTGCCCATCACGGATGCCAAACTCAAACTTCGTGTCCGCAATGATGATCCCCTTTGCCGCCGCATGCTGACAGCCACGCTGATAGATCGACAGTGTCAGTTCCCGCAACTGCTCTGCCAGTGACTGCCCAATCAGCTCGGCCGTTCGCTCAAACGAAATATTCTCATCATGACCAGTCTCAGCCTTGGTCGCCGGAGTAAAAATCGGGTTGGGCAGTCGACTGCTTTCCTGCAGTCCGGCAGGCAGCGGAATGCCACACACGGTCCCGCTCTGCTGATACTCCTTCCAGCCGGAACCGGACAGGTATCCGCGAGCCACGCATTCGATGGGAATCACGTCCGTACGTCGCACGACCATGCTGCGACCACGCAGTGACGCCACATCGGTGCCGGCAGGCAGCGGTAACTGCTGCGGATCATCACTGAGAAAGTGGTGAGGCACTGCCAGCAGATCAAACCAGAACTGGCTGAGGCGAGTCAGGACTTCGCCCTTCCGCGGGATGGCATTCGGCAGCACATAGTCAAAGGCACTGATGCGGTCAGTGGCCACAAACAGCAACCGGTCGCCAAAGTCATAGACATCCCGCACCTTGCCGCGGCGCGGAGTCATTCCGGGAATCGCACTGTTCAGCATGAGCATCGCATCAGACCCGCAAAAGAAACATCGGTCTTCGGAATCCGGCACATCGCCACTTCACTGCACCGTCGGTCGCGGCGGATTGGCCCAGTGACCGGCCGGATCCTGCCCCCGCACCACAATCCCCTTTTCATTCCAGCCGGAACCCGCACGCACGGAAGCCGCTGCATAACGCAGAGTCAGTGCACAGCGACGTCGAGCCGACATGTTGGGGTCCGAGCCGTGCAGCAGCAGATCGTTGTGAATCGATGCCTCGCCCGCCCGCAGGTCATCCACCACAATGGTTCCGAACGACTCTGCATTCTCCACTGTCTGATCCAGCACGTTGTGCTCCTCAGGACTGCTGCGGCGATATGTCAGATGCCCCGAGTGATGGGAACCGGCGATGAATTTCATGCAGCCGTTTTCCAGATCCGCATCATCGATCGCCAGCCACACGGTCACAGCATGTGACGGAGACAGCGGCCAGTAACTGGCATCCTGATGCCATGCCACCGCCTTGCCATCTCCTGGCATCTTGCAGAAAAAGTGCGAACCCCAGGCGACCACATCATCACCCAGCAGATCGGCCACTCGATCCACAATCACCGGGTTCGTCAGAATGTCGTAAACGCCACCGTACTTCAGGTGCGCTGTGCTGATCGAATAGCTGTTGCCACCCGCAGCGATGGTCTTTTCCAGCAGTCGATCAAAGTACTGCCGAATGTCGACGATCTGGTCAGCGGAATAGGCCTGAAAGCGACGCACATAGCCGTACTGGTTGTAGTCGGCAATCTGCTGTGCCGTCAGAGTCCTGGCTTTGCCGGCATCCGCCGGCCGGAACTGCAGGTCACGCTTCTGTCGGGCCAGTTCGTCATCCTGCGGGATGATGCTGAATTCCTTCGTCGCCATGCTGAACTCCTGCCACTTCAGTGGCCCGCTGATGCCCCGGGGGCTGCAGTTCGGACCCGGTAAACCTCAAACCGCTGCACAAAAACGTCATCGTGCTCGCTGAGAAATCGCTCGGGATACAGATCCATCAGTGTCACGATTCCCGGAGCATACTCAAAATCGCCCAGCCAGTCGTAGTTCGCTTCCTGCAGCGTCCACTGGTCCCAGAAACCAGGAGTCCTCCACGCGTTCGGTCCAAGAATCAGGAATGTCGGTTCGGTCGACTGCAGCTGCTGCGAATTGACATGACTGACCGGTCCCACCATCAGTCCCGCTCGGTTCAGATGCATCAGCAATGCCGGCTCACCGAAGGCATACACCAATGCCCGGGTCTGCTGCCGCTGCGCGGTTGTCAACTGCGGAATGGAAATCGCCGTCGCTGACCGCAACAGTCGCTCCGGAGAAATCACTTCACCGCGAGGTGTCCGGGGGGGATTCACATTCAGGCCACCGGCGCTGGCCACACACACATCCGCAATGCGCACCGCCACCTGCTCAATCGAACGACGGTCACCATACAGCGAACTTCTGAGCATCTGCCGGGAAGTCAGTGCCGTCACCGTTCCCGACTGATCCACTTCGAAAAAGGCCGCAGCAATCACCGCGGCCAGCAAGCCCAGTGACCCCACGCGGGCAGCAACACCGGCAGCGGTGAGTTTCGGAATCTGCTGCAGCCAGCCCAGTTCCAGTCGGGCAATGCCCGCTTCCAGCCACCAGCCCAAACCCGCCGCTGCACCCAGCCATACCGCAGCCGCCAGTGGCAGATACAGCCTGGAATAGGGGTAATAGAACGGCGTCGCCAGCAGCAGACCCAGGAACCACGCTGCCGTCAGCCAGAAACCCAGCGCGGGATCCACGGCTGCGGAACCCCCACCATAAACCGGCCTGACTGGCCCCGTACGCCCACCAACACCGCGACGAACCTGCCCCGCCTGCTGTCCCCGATGCTGCCCCCACTGCAGCATCAGTGTCGGCCAGAGCCAGTTGCCCGCCAAACCGCCAATCGCCAGAGTCAGCAGCACGAAAGGTGTCCCCACACGCAGCGACAGGACGGCAAGGAACACGCCAGCCACCAGAGCCCGCCCGCACTGCATCAGTTGCCCCCGACGCCATACCGCTGACGCCACCTGCGGCAATGCCGCTGAAACTCCCGCGTTCCACGTGAAACCAGAAGCCCCCAGACTTCGCAGGATGCCAAAAATTCCGGTCGCCAATCCCAGCCCCAGCGCCCCGAAATAACCATCCAGTCGATCCTGACCAGCCAGCTGCTCCTGCAGGTTCGCTGTCCAGCCGGCCAGCCCCGCCAGATACGAGAGGTGTCCGGCTGACACCGCCGAGTACCCTCCGACAGACTGCAAATGCAGCCAGCACGGCATGAACCCAATCGCTGTAACCACTGTGATCAGCAGCAGTCGGCCCAGCAGCGGCAACAGTCGCTGCGAACGATGCCCGCCCGACAACCACCAGACCGGCACACCAGCGTACAGAATCGCCAGCGGCAGCCAGCCAGTGTACTTCAGCCACCACGCTCCCGCCGTCAGCAAGCCACTGAAAACCGCGGCACGCAATTGCCCCAGTCCAATCGCCCGACTGCCCTGCCAGACCGCCAGCACCACAAACAACAGTGCGGGAACGTCCGTCAGTGCCATCCGGGAGTACAGGATCTGAAAATCACTGGTCGCCGTGATTCCCAGAGCAATCAGGCCGGCAGTGCGGCCGAACCAGTCACGAGCCACCACCCAGAAGGCCAGCGGAGTCAGGATGCCGCAGCACAGAGCCGGAACAAACGGGGCCAGCCCCGACAGACCGGGCAACAGCCCGGACAGCTCAATCAGAAGTGGCAGGCCGGGCGGAGCAAAAAAGTCGCGACCGGGCCACGCCTGACCGGCAACTCCGCTGAACCACAGCACGCTGGAATACACACCCTCATCGAAATGCTCAACAGTTTCCAGTTCCATCCGCCAGCACCGCAATGCCATTCCCACCGTCGCCAGCATGACAGCCAGCAGCAGTTCCAGCCTGCAAACAGTGCCAGCTGTGCGTTGCATGAGAGGATTACACCGTGAGTTCTGCGGATGGAGATGACCCGGTGCGGACCACGAGTGATCACTCTACCGAGCCTGTGCCGTCATTCCCAGTTGCGGCGTCAAAGTTCCTGCAGAACTCCCCGTTTCACGTGGAACGTCGCCTTGCTCAGCCCCCCGGCCCCCGCTCCACAGTCTGCGAATCCCCCGGGCATCAGTTGAGATGCTCAGGCCAGAGTCTAACATAACGCCAGTTCAGTCCATTCCAGGAACTCTTGCAGGTGCTGCTGCCATGTCCGCCCCAGGGATCTCTGAGAAATACGATGCGGCGATGAAACTGAAAAACACCGACCTGCAGGCCTGCATCAACGGCCTGAAGGCGATTGTTGAGGAACATCCCGAGCATGTGCACAGCCACATGGCACTGGCAGTCTGTCTGCACAGGCATGGACAGTTCGATGACGCCATTCATCACGCCAAACGGGTGACTGAGATTGAACCCAACGACGCGTTCTCATTCACGCAGTTGTCCGTCATCTATCAGCGGTGCGGCAAAATCTTCGAAGCAGAAGATGCGATGGCCCGTGCCCGCGTGATTCAGGGCACCACTCCACATCACTGAAGTCGCCTGCAGGGCTGGATCAGTCGCCGTGCTGACCGGCCTGCAACGCCGCTCGGAACTCTGACACTCGCGCCGCACGGACCTGCCCGACGCGGTCCCCCGCCTCACAAACGGCCCCGCGAACCGCGATAATCGCCGGCCGTGCACGCAGCAGGATCTCAATATGTGATAACTGCACCCTGCCGGCCAGCGCCAGCAGGACTCCGGCCTCGGCACAGTCTTCAGAGACCCGCTGCAGTCGTGCAGGAGACAGCCAGTCAAGCAGTGTGGATCCATCCTTTTTCCAGGTGTCAATCAGCAGCACGCGACAGGCCCCCGCTGTGGCCTCCGCTGCCACCCGTTCAACTTCAGGAGCCTCGGCGCGGGCCGCGTCGGCATACGCCGCTGCCACCCAGTTGGTCACACCCGCAAACCGCACTCGCAGCCGCTGCAGCCGCTGGGGCCAGTCCCGCAAATCCCGACACCCCGCCAGTCCCGCTTTGGCAAACTGGTACCCTGCCAACGCTGTCTCAGGAAATTCCGCCGCAGAGGGCTCGTCAAGGTTCCACTCCCGCAGCTCTCCCAAAGCACAACTGAGCGGTGGCGGGACCGGCAGTCCGCAGTGCTCGGTCAGACCGTGTCGAATGCCAACTGCCGTGTGAGCTGACGGTCGTCCGAGTGAACCGTGATGCGGCTCCTTTACGTCGATAATATCCGCACCGCCCGCTGCTGCCGAGATGGCTTCATCCGGACTGCGTACAGAGACCAGCAGCCTGACCGTCACACTGCATTCCCCCCTGAACCACCACGGCACCAATGAAAAACCCCCTGCATCAGCCACCGGGGCTGATCAGGGGGAAGATGCTTCACCAGAATCCCATCAAGGGTCAACCGGCACTTCTTCAGCTTCAGCTTCGCCGTCACCCTCGAGAGCTTCTTCACCCTCTTCGGCTTCAATCTCCAGTTCTTCCAGTTCCAGATCCTCCGCCGGCTCAATCTCGGCTTCCGGACGCACTTCCTCGTCCAGATCCTCTTCCGGTGGCGGAGCAACAACCTGGATAATCGGAGTCCCGTCGGGATTCAGTGTTTCCTTGAGGGGCTGCATGAAGTACTTCCGCTTGCCACGAGCCAGCAGTGTCTGCAGCAGCTCTTCAGCCTTATCCTTTTCATAGTAAAGGAAGCGGCCTTCCTCACGCATGGTGCTGCTGTACACAACCCACACGATACGCCGCCGCTGCATCTGTTCACGCGCCCGGCGGGTACGAGGCTTGGCGACCTTCTTCTTTTTCGCAGCCGCGTCCTTCTTGTCCCCGCGCGCTGCCTTCCGGCCACCAGACTCTGCCTTTTCTTCAGCAGACTTGCGGCTCTTTTTTGCCGTCGTATCAAGGCCGGCTGCTTCCGCCGCCTCGGCCTCACGCCGCATTGCGATTCGACTTTTTGCCATTGCTTCTACCAGAAAGTTCAGCGACCCACGGCACCCAAAACCGACTACGGCAGCCGGCCAGGGTGGCCAAACAGAAAGAATATCACAGCCTGACGCAGGAATCTACCTCCGTCGCCCATCACTGCCCACTCACAGCACGGAATTGCAGAATTTCCCCCCGCAAAAGGCATTGGAATTCGCAATAACGGGAATTGGGACGTGCCACGGCGAATTTTCTTGTCTCAAAGCCCCCTCAGGCATCCGCGGCGGCCCGCACCGCCACCCGCGCGCTCACCGCGGCTGCCCGATCCTGCACCCGCCGGATCGCCTCCGTCATCCGCTCACGTTGCACCTCATGCACATCAATCGGGCGACCAATCCGCTCCAGCATCGTGACCGTCAGACGACCTCCGAGATGCTGCCGGAATTCCTCCAGCCCCGCAAACAAAGCATCCGTTGCCCGCAGCGACGGATGGTCCTGCAACAACCCGAGGCCCTCCAGCGCCTGCAACACCTGCTCCGCCTGCTCGGCCGGAAAACCATGCACGAGGCTGGAATACACGGAGTCGACCGCCACGCCAATCGCCACAGCCTCGCCATGTCGCAGATCAAACCCGGACAACGCCTCCAGACGATGCGCCGACCAGTGACCAAAATCCAGCGGCCGCGCTTCCAGCATCTCAAAGGGATCGCCCCCCTGAGTAATGTGCCGCAGATGCCAGATCGCTGACTGCTCGATCGCACGCCACGCCGCCGCACCACGGGCCCTGATCTCGCCACCATCCCGCAGCAACTGCCCGAAAAACTCCGGATCCTTCAACAGCGAAACTTTCACTGCTTCGGAAAACCCACAGCGGAAATCCCGGTCACCCAGAGTCTCCAGCAGCCGCCGGTCATTGATCACGGCCCACGGTACCGCAAACGAACCCATCCAGTTCTTCTTCTGAAACAGGTTCACACCATTCTTCACACCCACCCCGGAATCCGCCTGCGCCAGAGTCGTGGTGGGAATGCGAATCAACCGCAGCCCGCGATGAGCAATCGCACAGGCAAATCCCACCGCATCAAGCACCGCACCGCCACCCACCACAACCACATAACTGCGACGGTCCAGGTCCGCCTCGTTCATCACCTTCAGCATCCGCTCAAGAATGTGCACGTCATTCTTGATCGCTTCACCACCAGGCACCATTTGTGGAGCGCCGCACGAGATAAAACGGCCCGCATACCGCCGGCCAAATGCATGCAATCGCTGCCGCAGATCAGGATTCGCCAACGCGACATGCTCGTCCAGCCAGAACTGCACACGCGGGATCCGCTCCTCAGACGTCTGCAACAGGTCCGCCAGCACGGCACTGTCCGCACCAAAAATGTCCTCAGTAAATCGCAGGCGATGATCCCACGATACAGAGAATGGCACATTCAACGCTTTATTGATGTCTGAACTCATGAACAGTTTTCAGGCAGGCGGGAAAGGATGGCAGGGACTTCTGTCTGAAGCAGCAGCTCGAGCGGCATCCATTCCGGCGTCGACGTGCACCGGCTGTGACTGGGTGCACAGAGAGATTCTGAAAGATAAAGCGGACGGGGACAAGCGAGTTCCCCGTGGAACCTGCCCGCAAACCCCGTCACACCTGCGCACCACTGCAGAAACTCGTTCATTTCCCGGACCGCTGCCGACGGAACACTCAGAAAAATCCGTTCGGATTTTTGTTGACAAGGGTTCCCGGGGCCTTCTGTGGAAGGGGTTGATGGGTGGTTTTACCCATTATTGCGAGTCTGACGGGCCTCGCTTGGCACTTTTTCTCCTGCCTGAACCCCCGGGGACGGCAAAACCACTACAGCCTGCATACTCGGGCGCACCTTGCTCAGTAACCGGCAAACAATGCTGTTTGCCTGAGCCTCCCATTCCACGCAGGACGAAAAGATTCGCGGCGTTACCCTCGAGTAAGTTTCGAGGCCCCAGGATTCCGGGTGCGGCGTGTGCATTCGGGGAGGCTTCGCAGGCTCACTCAGCAAGTACGAATTGGAGAATTTGAGATGAAGGCAATTACACTGACAGCTGCTCTGGTGGTACTCTCTATCGCCAACAGCGCACAGGCCGGTCTGTTCGGTCTGTTCAAGCATGACAAGGGATGTGGATGCAGCGTCGAGCCGACCTGTGCCGCTCCGGTTGACCCCAGCTGTGCAGCTCCTGCCGGCGACAATGGCTGTGCACCGTCCTGTGCTGCTCCAGCAGAAGCCACCTGTGCTGCTCCTGCTGAAGCCACCTGTGCAGCTCCTGCTGAAGCCACCTGCGCTGCTCCAGCCGAAGCTCACTGTGCAGCTCCTGCCGAAGTGACCTGCGCTGCTCCGGCTCACTGTGGTGACGGCTGTGGCAACAGCTGCGGTTGCGAGAAGAAGAAGTGCTTCACGCTGCCCAAGTTCAAGCTGCCGAAGATCCGCCTGCCGAAGCTGCGTCTGCCGAAGCTGTGCAAGAACAGCTGCGACAACGGCTGCGGCAACGGCTGCGGTAATGGCTGCGGCAATGGCAGCGAACCGACCTGTGCTGCTCCGGCTGAAGCCAGCTGTGCAGCTCCGGCTGAACCGACCTGTGCTGCTCCGGTTGGCGGATGCAAGTGATCACAGGTTGGCGTAAGGTTTGGTGATTAGCCTGCGTGACTGGTATACGGATGACGGACAGGGAGCGAAAGTCGTGAGTCGCTCCCGCCGTCCACGAAAAATTCTGTGCGGTATGAGTTTTTTCGAAAGGACACGTCAAACGGACGGTCACGGTTAAAAACCCAGCCTTCCGCCCCGCAATGCTGAGGTACAGTGAGGAAACTCACACTTGGGGAACACGCCACTCGGGATCGTCCCGGCTCGCGGTTCCACCAGTAAAGGATCAGCAATCAGGGTGGAACCGTTGGAGACAACAGACGGCGATGATTCCCCTTCCTGGCGGATCATCGCCGTTTCTGTTTTTCGGCCTTGTGTTTGTTGTGGGCCGACAGTCACTTGCGGCTGCATCCCCGCCCCCCCCACTGAAAAGCTCCCGGGGTCTGCCGGACGTTTGCACTTCCGCCGGCGAATCAGGACACTCCGCACTTCGGCATGGTTCTCACCCCATTCTGGAGCCTTTCGGATGCGTCGGTCTGCTGTGATTTTTCGCTGTACGCCATTTCTGTTCGCTCTGTTCCTGCTGCCGCGACTGACGGTGGCGGATGTCGGAGTTGGTGCGAAGCCTGTCGAGGGGGCTGAGCTGCTGATGGACGGCAGCCGCGAAATGCTCGATGAAAAATGGACTTACTGGGAGGGTCCCGGATTCGCCTCGGCACTGCCCATCAAGTGGAAGGTGGTGGCCGATCCGATCAGTGGTGGCACGTGCATCCAGACAGACGATCCGGTGGCAGCCGGCGGCAAATTCGGAGCCGCCGATATTGTGACGAAGAAGCAGTTCCGGGATTTCCGTCTGCACGTTGAGCTGCTGATCATGAATCCGGGCGGCAACAGTGGCGTCTACCTGCAGAATCGCCACGAAATTCAGGTGCTGGACGGAGATAACACCTCGCACGGCATGGGGGCCGTCATTAATGAGAGTGAATCACCGTACTATGCTTACAACGGGCGGGGTGTCTGGAACGCGTACGACATTGTCTTTCGGGCCGCCCGATTCCGGGACGGCAAACGGACGGAGAAGGCCCGGGTGACCATGTACTTCAATGGTCAGAAGGTGC
The DNA here is from genome assembly GCA_903896675.1 of uncultured Planctomycetaceae bacterium. Lineage (GTDB taxonomy): Bacteria > Planctomycetota > Planctomycetia > Planctomycetales > Planctomycetaceae > SXXK01. The sequence goes on along the minus strand of CAITYU010000376.1, from coordinate 7,852 downwards.
ACCGCAATTTCGAGATCAGTCAGGTGTGGGGCGGTCCGCGATCGGGCATTGATGGTGGCAATGACGACGGCAAAGGCATCACTGATACTCCGGGTGGTCTGAAGCTGCAGTGCGAAGGTCACGATGTGCGATACCGCAACATCTGGATTCGCGAATTGTCGCTGGACAAACCGGATACGGATTTCAATGAACCTGTGGCAGTGGCGTCACTGGTGCCGGCGGAGGAAAAGTTGCGGAGCCTGTTCAATGGCCTCGACCTGTCCGGCTGGACTGGCGATGCCGCGCGGTGGTCGGCGGTGAATGGCATGATTCGCGGCGCCAATGAAAATCGGGTTCCCAGCAGCACTTATCTGTTCACTGCCGGCAACCATCGCAATTTTCGATTGCTGTTTGAAGTCAGGCAGACGATGAGCACTCGTCATTCGACGATGCATTCGGCGGTTGCGGCTCTGGGCGAGCGTTTTACGGATGCGGGCAACAACGCCTTTGGCTTTCGTGGACCATTGCTGATGTTCTGTCATGACTGGGGTATCTGGGATGCCCATGGACGCAATCGAGTGGTTCCGACAGGTCCCGGACCGGATGTTGAACGCCGTGGGGAGTGGAATCAGATTGAGATTCTGGTGCGGGGTGAGCGGCTGCGATTTGCGGCGAATGGTCGCGAGGTCTTTGACTTTACGGACAAACCCGAACTGTTGAAGTCCAGCCCGATCGGTCTGCAGCTGCACAGCAACGATCAGCCGCAGGAGTATTTCTTTCGCAGCCTGCTGCTGTCAGAGAACCCGGGGGAAAAACTGGTGACGGTTCCCGGGCCATGACTGCGGATTTCACGCTGGTTTCCTGAAACGGGTGGCTGACTGAATCCGGTGCTGCGGGACGAATGTGGCCGAAATGCCCGTTCTGTCCTCCAAAAAAACGCATCAACTCGGATTCCTTCCCGGTTTCAGCCGCCACTTTTTCGCAATTCCGGTATGCTGCTCCGCATGCATTTTTCAGATCACTGCTGCCCCAGTTTCGGAGCTCCCGTGGTAGACTGTCATCGCCCCGCATTGCTGGCCCTCGCCGTTCTGTTCAGCCTGCACCAGACCGTTGCTGCTCAGTCGCTGGAACAGCAGTTACTTGCCGTCCCGCCGGCGGAACTGGCGGCTGAGGCCCTGCAGACCGGTGATGCGGCGCGGGGAGCGATCCTGTTTCATCAGCCGCAGTCGCTCTGCTCACGCTGCCACTCCACCGGACAGTCTGCTGCGGCCCTGCCCGGCCCTGATCTGACGACGCTGCCGGTTGACACCACCGATGCTGATCTGGTCGAATCTGTCCTGCAGCCCTCAAAGCAGATCCGCCGCGGGTATGAAGCTGTGACTGTCGTGCTGACTGACGGTCGTTCGCTGTCCGGTCTGATTGCCGAGCGTACCGACGCTGCTGTTGTGCTTCGCGATGCCGGCCGTGGCGGGGAGTCCACGGTGCTGACGACTGACAGCATTGATGAAATTGTCCCGGCCACTGTGTCACTGATGCCCGCCGGGCAGACGAATACACTGGCCAGTCGCCAGCAGTTTCTGGATCTGATTCGGTATCTTTCCGAACTGCGTATGGGAGGTGCCCGACGTGCGCGTGAGCTGCAGCCTCCGGCTGCACTGCTGACACTGCAGATCCCCGAGTATGAGCAGTCAATTGATCATGCAGGGTTGATCCGTGATCTGGATGATGAGGCATTGAAGCGAGGCGAGGCCATTTATCGCCGCGTGTGCCAGAACTGCCACGGAACAAAGGATCAGGCCGGATCACTGCCCACTTCGCTGCGATTTGCCGAGGGCCGGTTTCGCAGCGGCAGTGACCCCTACACGATGTATCAGACGCTGACGCGTGGTTTCGGCCTGATGGCTGCTCAGACGTGGATGGTACCTTCACAGAAGTATGACGTGATTCATTACATCCGCCAGACCATGCTGAAGCCGTACAATCCCTCGCAGTACTTTGAAGTGCAGGATGCGTGGCTGGCCGGTTTGCCCAGTGGAGATTCACGGGGGCCGGAACCCAGCAACATTCAGCCGTGGAATGCGATGGATTATGGCCCGTCACTGACGCATTCTTACGAAGTGCCGACGGCCCGGCACAACATTGCGCAGAAGGGTTTGGCGGTGCGTCTGGATGCAGGTTCCGGGGGCATTGCCCGTGGCCGGCACTGGATGCTGTTTGACACTGACACGCTGCGGATGGCGGCCGCGTGGAGTGCTCCGGAAAAGCCCGATTCCGAGCGGAATTTCATTGACTGGCGAGGAATTCAGTTTAACGGGGAGCACCAGATTCACCCGACCATCAGCGGGCTGCTGCTGGCTGGAAATGCAGATGGCCCCGGCTGGGCCAGTGCTCAGAACGGCAGTTTTGCGGACGACCGTCGCGTTGAGGGCCGTGATGGTCGGCGATACGGGCCACTTCCGCGCGAATGGGGCCGTTTCCGTGGTCAGTATTTTCATGATCAGCATGTGCTTCTGAATTATGTCGTGGGTGGCGCTGAGATCCTTGAACTGCCTGGGCTGCGAACTGACGAACGGGGCGGTCAGCCTGCCTTTCTCAGGACTTTCAACATTGGCCCGCGCGATCACGACCTGCTGCTGCAGGTGGCTGAGCTGCCCGGAGCTGCTCTGACAGAAGTTCAGGCGCCTCGTGGTGCGGCAAATCAGACCAATGCGGTGCGATTTGGTCCGGCCGAAGTCAGCAGCCAGCCTGCCGCCAATAACCTGCCCGTGCGATTTGATGGTGGGACATGGCTGCAGTCATCGGATGCGAAATCATTTGATCTGACGCAGTCCGATTTCACGATCACTGCCAGAGTCCGTACGCGGGGGAATGGAACACTGTTCGCACTGGCGCGCCCGACACCGCAGTGGACTCCGGATGGTCAGTCGCTGTTCATTCGTGGCGGTCGACTGGTGTATGACATTGGCTGGGTCGGCGCGGTGGAATCGCGTCGCCGGGTAAACGATGGCCGGTGGCACGATGTGGCCGCGGTCTGGACAAAAGCCACACGTCGGCTGCAATTGTGGATTGATGGCCGGGTGGATGCCGAGGGCGAGCTGTCAGCTCGCCAGCAACCCGAGGATGCTGTGATTCGCATTGGGTTTACGGCCGGAAATTTTCCGCAGCCGGATTCGTATCTGACCGGGGAACTGCAGACGGTCAGTTTCTTTCAGCGAGCTCTGTCTCAGGAGTTATCTGCTCCTGAAAAACTGGCTGCGGCTGCGGGGCTGGTGGCCCGCTGGCAGCTGGCTGCGGCTGCCGGTGCGGAGGTGGCTGCTGTTGGAGTTGACACGGCCACGTTGCAGGTGCATCGCGGGGCTCCGCAGTCCCGCCCGGCACCACCGATTTTTGCCGGAGTCTCGGTCGCGATTCCCGGTCTGCAGTTTCAGGTTGATGGTGACCGGCTGGTGCTGCGAATTCCGGCGGGTATGAATCCCCTGCGATTTTCCCTGTGGCTTGCAGAAACCGGTCGTCCCGTGCTGCAGACTGTGGCCGGTCAATTGCCACTGGACGCCGATCTGCAGGCTCTGACGAAAGGTGGCCCGCCGCGCTGGCCGCAGCGACTGACCACGAAGGTGCAGACGCTGTTTGATGGTGGACCGCTGGCGCAGGATTCCCTGACTCCTCCGGAAATCAACCCATGGCTGGCGCAATTGCGCATGACGGGGCTGGACTTTTTTGCTGATGGTCGCATGGCCGTTTGCACGTGGGACGGAGACGTGTGGGTGGTCAGTGGTCTGCCGGCGGGGCCCGAATTGTCGTGGCAGCGGATTGCCACGGGGCTGTATCAGCCACTGGGACTGAAGATCATCGATGAAACCATCTACCTGACGTGCCGGGATCAACTGGCTGTCCTGCGGGATCTGAATGGCGATGGCGAAACCGATTTTGTGGAATGTCTGAACAGTGATCATCAGGTGACAGAGCATTTTCATGAGTTTGCGATGGGACTGCAGACGGATGCTGCCGGCAACTTTTATTACGCCAAATCCGGTCGGCATGCTCTGCCGGCCGTGGTGCCCCAGCACGGGACACTGCTCAGAGTGACTCCGGATGGTTCGCGAACTGACATCCTCGCCGTGGGTTTCCGTGCGGCCAACGGGGTGTGTCTGAATCCCGACGGTTCTTTTGTGGTCACGGATCAGGAGGGTTTCTGGAACCCGAAAAACCGCATCAACTGGGTGCAGCCTGTGCTGGATGGAAAGCCAAAGTTCTATGGCAACCTGCTGGGCTATCATGATGTGACGGATGAGTCGGACAGTGCGATGGAACCACCGCTGTGCTGGATTACGAACGAATTTGATCGATCACCGGGCGAGTTGTTGTGGGTGGACAGTGATCGCTGGGGCCCCCTGCAGGGCAGTCTGCTGAATCTGTCGTATGGTTATGGCAAAGTGTTTCTGGTGCTGCATGAGCAGGTTGCGGGGCAGCGGCAGGGCGGGATGATCGAGCTGCCGATGCCGGCCTTCCCCACCGGTGTGATGCGTGGTCGATTCAACCCGGCCGATGGTCAGTTGTATGTCTGCGGGATGTTTGCGTGGGCCGGCAGTGCGACTCATCCGGGAGGCCTGTATCGACTGCGTCTGCAGCAGAAACCACTGCATCTGCCGCTGGGAATGCATGTCGTCCGTGGTGGCCTGAAACTGAAATTCAGCGAACCTCTGGATCCCGCCAGTGTCAGTGCTGCTGCTGTGCGGGTCAAAGCCTGGGATTTGAAGCGTACGGCCGGTTATGGTTCAAAGCATTTCAATGAACGTCCGTGGTCCGTGTCGAACGCCAGTCTGTCAGCCGACGGCCTGACGCTCAGTCTTGAGATCCCGGATCTGCAGCCGACGTGGGGTATGGAGGTCAGTTTTGATCTGCGAGCGATGGATGGTGGCCCGGTGCAGGGTCGTATTCACAACACGATTCATACGACGGATGACTCTGCCGTCGGCCAGCGCTGAACGTGGTTTGTATCTGCTGCATCGCCCGCAGCTGACTGCAACTGAACTCTGTCAAAGCACGCCCGCATGCTGAAGATTCTGCATACCGCAGACTGGCATCTTGGCCAGTCGTTTCATGGTTTTTCGCGTGACACCGAGCACGCTGCCTTTCTGGACTGGCTGTTGCTGCAGTTGCGGGAACAGCGGCCACATGCCTTACTGCTGGCGGGGGATGTCTTTGACACGATCCATCCGTCAGCTGCGGCTCAGAAACTGTTCTATTCGTTTCTGGCTCGTGCTCGAGCACAGCAGCCTGAACTGCAACTGGTGGTGACCGCCGGGAATCACGATGCCGGTTCGCGTCTCGAGGCACCAGCACGCTTACTGGAAACATTTGATATTCGGATCCTGGGAACACCATTGAATGCCGACGGTACGCAGCTTGATCTGCCCCGTCTGCTGGTTCCGCTGGTGGGGGATTCCGGCGAGACTGAAGCGATCGTCATTGCCATGCCGTTTCTGCGTCCTTCGGATGTGCCGCAGGTGGCAGCAGCGGACGATCCGTGGCTGGCCGGCATTCGTGAAGCCTACCATCTGGCCACTGCTGCGGCTCGACAGTTGCAGCAGACCACCGCAGCCCAGGCTGCTTTGCTGGCCATCGGCCATTGCCATCTGCTGGGTGGACAGGAAACTTCCGATTCAGAACGACGATTGATTGTGGGTCATGCTGAAGCTATCGGCCTCGACACATTCCCCGCAGACCTCGCCTATGTCGCACTGGGGCATCTGCATCGGGCCCAGTCATTCGAACAGGGGCGAATTCGCTACAGCGGCAGCCCGATTCCACTGTCCTTTACCGAATCCGGCTATCAGCATCAGGTGCTGCTGCTGGAATTCTCGGAAGGCCGACTGCAGGCCACCCGGTCGCTGCCGGTGCCGCGTACCATTCCGCTGCTGACAGTGCCCGAACGCGGATTTGCTCCGTTGTCGCAGATCCTGCAGCAGCTTGAGTCACTGCGGGAACTGCCCGCACAGCCACTTGAGCTGCAGCCATTTCTGCGAATCAATGTGCTGGCCACCGGCCCCGACCCCACTCGCCGCCAGCAGATTGAACAGGCCCTGCAGAACTGCAGCGTGCGACTCTGTCCGATTCAGGTGCAGACGGCAGGTGAACAGCAGACGGCCGATTCGCCAGACGTGGAAAGCCCAGCCACTGCGGACCTCAGTGTACTGACACCTGCCAATGTTCTGACGCGTGAGTATCAGCGGCTGTATGCCGCCGATCCTCCGGCTGACCTGCTGCAGGCACTGAATGAAATACTGCAGGGCGAGGAGTTGTCAGCATGAGAATTCTGCGCGTCACCGTCGAAAACCTGGCCTCTCTCAGTGGCCGCCACAGTGTGGATTTCACAACGGAACCGCTGCGATCCGCGGGCCTGTTCGCCATTATCGGTCCGACAGGTTCCGGTAAAAGCACTCTGCTGGACGCCATGTGTCTGGCACTGTATGACAACACACCGCGATTGAAGCTGGCACCCAGTCGAGGTGAAGAACTCAACCAGCTCAGCCAGCAGGATCCTCGTGGACTGCTGCGTCGCGGAGCTGCCGCGGGAATGGCCGAAGTGGCTTTCGTCGGAATTGATGGGCTGACGTGGACGGCTCAATGGAAAGTCCGACGAGCCCGCAACAAAGCGGACGGGCAGTTGCAGCAGTCCACCATGGCGCTCTATCGCGGGAATCTGCAGGACGGACAGGATGAACAATTGCAGACGGGGGGGAAGAAAACAGAAGTTCTGGTCGCCATCCGTGAACGTGTGGGGCTGACTTTCGAACAATTCACTCGTGCCGTGCTGTTGGCACAGAATGAGTTCTCTGCCTTTCTCAAGGCAAAAGATGAGGACCGGGCTGCGATTCTGGAAGCCCTAACCGGGACGGAACTTTTTCGAGCAGTCTCGAAGGCCGTCTATAATCGCACAAAGACCGTGAACGACGAACTTGAGACTCTGCGGATGCGTCTCGAGGGGCAGGTTCCCATGTCCGACGCTGACCGAGCGGAACTGGACCAGCAGTGCCATGCAGTCCAGTCGCAGATTCGCAGCGCTCATGAACAAAAGCAGTTCTGGGAAACGCAGTTGCGGTGGTACAACCGACTGACGGAACTGCAGCGTGAAAGTGTGGACGCGACGAACAGTTTTCAGGAAGCTGAAGCACTGAATCAGCAGGCAGAAGCGGCTCGGCGACAGCTGGCGATCTGCGAGCAGATTCAGCGTGAGGCGCGGGTTCTGGTCCAGGACCTGGCTCAGGCCACCGCTCGACGCTGCAGGGCCGCGGCAGATGTCTCTGATGCGGAGGCTGCCGCTGCAACGGCACGAAGCGCGCAAACAACTGCGGAACAGAACCTGCAGCAGGCACAACAGGCGGACATCTCTCTGCGGATCGCACAGGCTGCACTGGAACCTGAGTGCCGGGCCGCTGCAGACCTCGATTCCCGTATTGCCACGGACGGACAAAGTCGACAGGTGGCGATGACTGAGCTGCAGTGGGCGAAAGACGATCAGCAACGTCACGATACAGCGCTCGAAGATTGCCAGTTGAAGATTGACGAGCACGCCGCGCAGCGACAGGTCCATGCCGACAGGCTGCAGCAGTACCAGCATCTGCAACCGCTGGCCGCACAGGGAGCACTGTGGCTGCAGCACCTCGAGGCACTGCATGATGCCGACAAAGCTCTGTCAACAGCACGCACTGACGTCCGGACACTGCAGGAGTCAAAGCAGGACCTGGATGCAGCGATTCAGCAACTGCAGGCTGATCAGGATCAGCAGCAACTGCAGCGACAATCGCTGGCAGCTCGGCAGGGGCAGATTTCTGACGAGTTACAGCAACTCGCGCCGGACAGTCTGTACAAC
>CAITYU010000375.1 GCA_903896675.1 uncultured Planctomycetaceae bacterium | reverse complement strand
TGCTTAGGTGGGGACATGCTTAGGTGGGGACACACCACCATGAGTTGCGCAGAGGCATTGGTAGACACGCCGTGACGCGTGAGTACGCGGGGATTGGCGACGGGTGGCGACGGGGACACATCAGTTTCTGCCACGTTTTTCAGAAGGTGCTGCCGTGTTTCCAGCAGCCGCCTCTGGTGTTTGCTGGCATGCTCGTGTGTCCCCAAAACTGCCCTAGACATCAAACGTATCGGTGACAATTGGGAGGCTGTTGTCTGGCGTGGTCGAATCATGATTACGCCGGAAAATGGTTACGATTCAGATGAAATCTGGAATTCAATGTCCGACCCTCCGCACCGACGAGCAGTTCGGCGTAAGCGAACACCGTTGCATTTCGTTTCTTGCGAGGCAGCACTGCCGTGGGTGTACGTATTGGTTGACCTATTGCGTAAACGGCTACTTTGAAATACAACCGGTGAAACTCGTGATGCCACCCATAGAGCGTTGGATGGCAGTGGTGGGCGGTGCGGCTTCTGTCCTTCAGGATTCCACGGGTCGCCAGTCAGTGAATACAGTCCCTGACCGGGAGTAGCCATGAAGTTTCGAAGGTCTTTGCCTCGTGGCCTCGTTACTCTGCTGCTGCTGCTTTTCGCCGGCTGTCACTCGCTTCCACAACGGCCACACAGTTCATGGCAGGCAGACTTTGATCGAACCGATTCAATTGTTGTACGCAAAAAGGAGGAACCAGCGATTCGCTGGACGGACCCCGCAACTATTCATCGACTTCGAGAAATCTACAGCAACGCGAACTGGAAGCCATATTCAACGACCGTTCCCGCAGACATCAATCAACGAACTATTACGCTTTACTACGGTGACCAGCAGTTACGCCAGTTTTCGTTTTGTCTTGGTGACTTTTGCGAATCTGGTTCCTACACCGAAATTCGCACAACGGAATTGAGTCCAGAGGAACTCAGTTGGCTGGAGTCGTTGTTTGAACCCCAGAACGATCGCTAACGGCCTGCAGAGTCAATCGAAGAACGAAGACTTCAGCCGGGGTTTATCGTGGAATCTCTTGCGTCGGCGGGAATGGCCTTTTGCAGTGTCCCCCCCGCCCCATCCCCCCGCCCCAATTGTACTGTGGTCAGTGAAACTGCATTTTTGCTGGTAACCTGTCAGGCTACCGGCTTTGAAAAAGGTTCGCGGTGGCGAGCGTGACCGGGAAAAAGGTGGGGACACACGACCCTGAGCCAAGCGGAGGCATTGGCAGATCTGCCGTAACGCGTGAATACGGGGCGATTGGGGACGGGTGGTGACAGGTGCTCACGGGGGGGGGCACATCAGTTTCTGTCAGTTTTTCTGAGGGTGCTACCGTGTGTCCAGCAGTCGTCTCTGGTGGTTGCTGGCATGCTCGCGTGTCCCCAAAGTTTCCTTCCCAAAGTTTCCTGAGGCTACCGTATTCGAATCGGGTTGGGGTATTTATTCATCCTGACGTGTCCCCGCGGCGTTTTTTCCCTGCGGCGTTCTGCCTGTGTCGTTTTGGGTGATTCGAAGCACAGGGTGATGTTGGTTGTTTGCGCCACAGGGTACATGCCGAGTGCCGCGAAATATGCTGGAGGCTGGAGGTGGGGGCGAGGCTTTTGCGTTGAATGTCCGGGGATCATTAACGCGGGATACTGCATGTTGCTGCTCCGCCAGAGATCCGCGGGATCAGTTTATAGCCGGCGTGGGGGTTCACAGCCCCGGGGGAGGGTGGCGAAGCATGGGCCTGCGGTTGACGTCTTGTCCGTTCGCGATCAAAAAAGGGCTATGATCTGCCAAGATCGAACAAACTCATTGGAAATTGGGGCTGACTCGAGTCGTAATCGAAGCCGTGCCTCGTGTGACTGTGGGCGGTATCGCCGTACGCCGGAATTTCGCGAGAGGATCGTAGGGTCGCTGAAGTTCTTTCCTGCAGGAATCTTCACGGCCTCGAGAACAACTCACGCAATTGCCATCGCACTCGGTAGCGGTGATTGGCTGGTGTCGAATCAGCTCTGCGAGCTGGCCGGTATTCTTCGATCCGGTGAGGTTTCCCTGCGACAAGGCTGAACAGACGCCCGAAGTCCCTGATCAGCGCAATCCATGTCTTGTTATTGAGACCCAATTGATGAAACAAAGGAACCGCGTGGAGAGGCGTTGATTCTGAAGCTTCGTGGACAATCTGCCGAGCCGTCCAGTCGAGCAAATCAAGGTACTTTTCCAGGGACATTGGCAGGAACCCTTTGTTGCTGCAGCGGTGGCCTCCAAAGTGTGCGTCCGGTCCCGGTCTTGTCGTAAGTTCCTGCAATTCAACCGGCGACAGATGCCTCGAGAAATCGCGATTTACGGGAGCCGATTGCCTGCTTTCGTCACGGAATCCCCCCGCGATTAAACCACCGTTGTCGACCACGGATGCAGAAGGCGACGATACCTCCTGAGTCTGCAGGTCACGAGCCCGAAGTTGAGCGGACGTGTGTTCGCTGTTGTCAATCGTGCGGGCCATTCCTGCCCGGACGAGATTGAGGTCGATGTATGCTGAACAAGCAAGAGTGGCCGTATCGTCGAGAATTCGTACGGCGCGATAACGAGCCTGAAAAAACTTGCCGATTTCGCCATCCTCCCTGTTTGCACGCTGCGCAATGTTCTGGCAGAGCAGTCGCATCCACCATGAAATATCACTGAGGCGGTTTCGTAATGTGGCCAGTTTTTCAGAGTTGTTGACAATCCGGTTGATTTCGAATTCGGTCGGTTCGAGAGGTCGGCGCTGTGCATCCCGCCGTTTTGGACAGAGCATCAACCAACGCCGAGCCACCTCGGTGTCGCTCCATTGCTTGACGACATCAGGTCGTGACCTGAGCAGCACGTGAAAGTGGTTGTCGAGTATTGCATAACTCAGGAGGTCGATCCCAAAGTGCATTGCCTGCTGCGTCAGTTGATCGTCTATCCACTGTTTTCGATGGTCATAGTTCTTACCGCTGACGTTATCGACACCGAACAGGAAACACCGTCGCACTGTGCGGTTCATGACATGCACGATCGCAATTTCATCAGCGGCAAAGACCTCAGCACGAGCTAACCGAGCCATTTGGCACCTCGGGATCATGTGAATCAGGCGTCTCGATTCTGATCAGGCTACGCAAGTACGGGTGGTGTGTCAAGTATCTTATATGGTGTTGTTCATTTACATACAAAATAAACGTGCCAATTGTTTTTCAGGTGGATGAACGCCAATCCCAGGTGTGGTCTGCTGGTGTGTTCCTGAGCCTTGTGCCGCAGTCGAAGCCTCACCCTTCCACGCCGTTGCCTGACATGCAGATGTTTCCCGCAGGCTGTGTTGAAGCGGTGTGTCGGAGGCCAATATCGGAGAGGGTGCGAAGCGGAGTTCTACAGTTCGCCCTCTCGGCATGCTGTGTCCCCCACCATCCCCCACCATCCACACACACCACCATCCGCAAACCGTCGCATTGCGCATCCCACTGCGTTGCTCACAATCCCGCCGAATCGCATCGCCAGCTAACGTGTGCTGGTTTGTCGCTTTGCCGTTTCTGTGAGCGGTGCTGACGTAGCGTGGCCTTTACACGGTCGTCCCCTATCGGGTCATTTCCTGGTCGGGCCCCTGGCGCAGCCAGTGTGAAACGGGTGTGTCCCTGCGGTCTCCACCTGCGGTCTCCATGCCCCCTTCCGGGTTGCAAAGTCGGGCTGAAGTGGTGTGTCCCCCGGGCCCTCTTTTCCCCAGGCCCTCTTTTCTCCCCCGGGCCCTCTTTTCTGCGGAAAACTCAGCGTGAAACCCAGTGAACATTAGCCACGAAAATCCCAGAGAAGCCCAATTTATGAGGAATCCCCTACAGACGTACCATTTCGGGTGGGCACTTGGCTACAGGCGACGGGGAGACGTGTTGCGGGGACACATCAATTTCCTTTCCTGCAGTTGGCGTGTGCTGCAGCGTGTTCCGGTAGTCATTAATGGCGTGCTCGTGTGTCCCGTCGTCTGCCTGTGTCCCCCGGGTCTGACATGCCTGTGTCCCAGGGACTGACCGGGTCTGCCCAAAGTGGCCGCAGGCTAATGCATTCGAATCGGGTGAGGATCTTTCGTTTTAGTGTGTCCACCTCGTGTTGCACCCCTCGTGTTGCACCGGTGTATCGGCGTTCAAGATCGGTGACAATGTGATGCGTAGTTTTGCAATCGCCCCTGCTGGAACGCTGTGTCCCTCTATGCTCCCCCCTCAATGCTCCTCAATTCTTATCGCGGCGGTGTTGCCGCGAGCGGCGGTGAAGTGGTGTGTCCCCCGGGCGCCCCTCCCCTTTGACCAGGTGCCTGTTTCGAAATGGTGTGTCCCCCGGTGGTTTCCGAAATGGTGTGTCCCCCGGTGGTTCCCCGGTGGTTTCCCCCGGTGGTTTCCCCCGGTGGTGGTGCGTTCAGAATTCGTTCACGGTGCGGTGAAATTTCTGTGGAGTGCAGTTGTTGGTGACTGAAATCGCGAATTTCTGTGGCTTGAATGCAACGGCCTGGCGGTGGCTTCGCCCTTCCAGGGGGTATTTCCCTGTGTTCAGCGGCCTGGTGGGCAGGCTTTTCAGCCAAGGACTTGCGCGTCAGAATACCTCTGGTCCGGTGTACCGGGCTGGTGTGGGCCGGGTTGTTCGGTCGTGATTTGCAGCAGTTTGAGGAGTGTGGCGTGATGCAGCGAGTGATTGTGCGACCTGAGCGACTGGATCTGGATTCTCCGGGGCGTCGAGATTACTGGGTGGCGCTGGAGCATGACAGTATATGGGGGGACCATTTGCTGCCGTTGACAGTGTTTGTGGGACCGGAGGTTCGGGATGGCGAGGGACTGGTGTCTTTCGGGTCCAACCATGGCAATGAGTACGAGGGTCCGGTGGCTTTGAAACACCTGGTGCGCGATCTGCGACTGCAGGACGTGCGGGGGCGGATCATTCTGATTCCGGTGCTGAATCCGGCGGCCTTTCTGGCCGGGACGAGGGAAAGCCGTCTGGATGATGGTGTGAATCTGAATCGGGCATTTGTGGATGGTGCTGGTCGCCACCCAGCGCTCTCCGGGATTACTCACAGGATCGCCGATTTTGTCCGCACGTACATCTGGCCGCGGGTGCATATTGTGCTGGACCTGCATTCGGGTGGCGATGTTGCTCGGTTTGCAATCTGTGCCAACTTTCATCCGATTGATGATCCTGTGCTGAGTGCGAAGATTGAGGAGACTGCCCGCTGGTTCGGGACTCCGGCCCTGATGATCTACCAGAACCAGACTCCGGGTTTGCTGCCATCGGAGGCTGAGCGGTTGGGGAAAATCACGGTTGGCACAGAGCTGGGCTGGGGTCGGGCGGTGAATCCGGAGGGAGTGCGTTATGGTCGTCAGGGTGTGCTGGCGGCGCTGATCAACAACGGCTTGATGCATGGCAGTATTGAGCCGATCGCGCATCATCGCGCGGGGACTCAGCGGAAACTGGAGATGGTGGATCGCGATTGCTTTATTCCGGCGCCGTTTGCCGGGCATTATGAGCCGCTGGTGGAGTGTGGGACGGCGGTGAGGAAGGGGCAGACGGTGGGTTTGCTGCATGATTTTGATCAGTTTGATCTGGAGCCGTATCCGTGTGTGGCGGCCCTGGACGGAGTGGTACTGGCGCAGGCATGGGCGGCTCCTGTGCCCAAAGGCCAGCACATTGTGGTGGTTGCAAAGGACGTCACCTGAAAACTCCGGGAAAAATCCCAAAATCCCCCCTTTGACGCGTGCTGCAGCCGGCTCTCCGGAGAGAATTCCGGGGCCGGCCTGCCGAACTGTTTCCCGCCCAATTCGACTGAAGATCTGTGGACATGAAATCGACCGTACATCCGCTGCAGGATGTGAACATTGTTGGCACCTCGCCCCTGATTTCTCCGGTGCAGCTGAAACAGGAATTTCCGCTGACGGATGCTCTGGCCGAGCACGTCTGGCATTCGCGCAACACGGTTTGCGGCATTCTGCGGGGTGACGATCCGCGAGTTATGGCCATTGTGGGGCCATGTTCGATTCACGATCCTGTGATGGCTCTGGAGTACGCTGCTCAGTTGAAGGTTGTGGCGGACGAAGTCAGCGACATGCTGTTTGTGGTGATGCGGGTGTACTTTGAAAAGCCTCGGACGACGGTGGGCTGGAAGGGGCTGATCAACGATCCGCATCTGAACGACACGTTTGACATCGTGGAAGGGCTCCGCAAGGCTCGCCAGATTCTCTGCCAGGTGAACAGTACCGGGCTGCCGGCAGCCACTGAGATGCTGGAACCGATTACTCCGCAGTACATCGCGGACCTGATCACGGTGGCCTCCATTGGTGCTCGCACGACAGAATCGCCGACGCATCGGCAGATGGCCAGTGGTTTATCGATGCCGGTGGGTTTCAAGAACAGCACTGAGGGCAGTCTGGAGGTGGCGATCAACGCCATGAAGGCTGCTCAGGCGCAGCACCGTTTCCTGGGGATTGACGGTAACGGACAGACCTGCGTCATGACGACTCGGGGAAACCAGTACGGTCATCTGATTCTGCGGGGTGGCCGGAACGGCCCCAACTATCATGCTCAGGCGGTCGCCGAAGCCAGTGCGATGCTGAAGGCTGCGCAGTTGCCGCCGCGGTTGCTGGTGGACTGCAGTCATGCCAATTCCAGCAAGGATTATCGTCGCCAGCCCCAGGTCTGGAACGATGTGATTGGTCAGCGTGCTGCCGGAAACTCGGAGATTGTGGGGTTGATGCTGGAAAGCAATCTGTGCGAGGGTGCTCAGACGCTGGGCCCGGACCCTGCTCAACTGCAGTACGGCGTCAGTATCACGGACGGCTGCATCAGTCTGGAAACCACCGCGCAACTGCTCCGGTCTGCTCGCGAAATGCTCAGATCCGGTCGTCAGGCTCGGTGACTTCGGCTGACAGGGCTGATCTGAGGTGCTCTGAAATGTGAAGGGGTTGACTGGTGATGCGGGTGTTAAGCCGTGAGCAGGTCAGGCGCCTGGATCAGGATGCGGTGCAGCAACTGGGTTTGCCATCACTGCTGCTGATGGAGAATGCTGCGCGGGGTTTGTGTGCGGAAGTTCTGCGTCTGCGACCGCAGGCTGAGGGTCGGATCGTGATTGCTGCTGGTGCGGGCAACAACGGTGGCGACGGACTGGCGGCAGCGCGTTTGCTGGCAGCCGAGGGTGTGGTGGCGGAAGTGCTGTTGTTCTGCTGTGGTCGGTCTCTGAGTGTGGATGCGGCAGCCAATCTCAGTTTTCTGCAGCGGTCCGGTTTGGTGGTGCAGCAGTGTGATCCGCAGCAGAGTGGGCCGGTGTTTGCGGGTCTGGGTGTGGCGGATCTGATTGTTGATGCATTGCTGGGAACGGGCGTCCGGGGAGCTCCGCAGGCACCGCTGTCTGAGGTGATTCAGCAGATCAATGCCAGCGGGGCGCGGGTCTTGTCGGTGGATTTGCCTTCGGGTCTGGATTGTGACCTTGGGACGGCGTCTGGGGAGTGTGTGCGGGCGGACTGGACAGTGACTTTTGCGGCGTTGAAACGTGGTTTTTTGCTGGAAGAATCCCGGAAATGGACGGGAGTTG
>CAITYU010000374.1 GCA_903896675.1 uncultured Planctomycetaceae bacterium | reverse complement strand
GGCTGGCAGGCTCAGTACCGGGAACCACCGGGAGGTGCAGCAGATTTGGCGAACATGTGTGTGCGAATTCGCGGAGTGCAGGGTACCGGATTCAGTCGAACCATTCGTCTGCCGGGTCAAATTCGGGCAGAACCACGATCAGCACTTTCATGCGTCCGATGGCGCGGTGCCGGACACCGGGGGGGATGACGAAGGACTGCAGTGGTCGCACTGGCACCTGCTCCCCGTCCAGTTCCATGGCGGCATCCGGGCCACATTCCAGAATCACGTAGGTTTCGGTCAGTCGGCGGTGATAGTGTCGTTGGGCATCTTCAGAGATTTCAGTGATGTGCAGAGTCCCGGGGAACTCCGGGACTCCTGCGAACGCTCGTCGGGCCTGTCCGCAGGGGCAGGGCACCGCGGAGATCTGCTGAAAGTCTGCGAACTTCCAGCGTGGTGTTGCCGGGGTTTCGCTGCCGGATGAATCGTTTGTCATCGGTTCCTGTCCCGGCGGCAGACGCTGTGGTGGGATCAGTGGTGATGGCTGGGGGCAGGTGCCTGGGCTGAAGCCCAGGCGACCTGTTTCTCCTCGGCGTCAGGAATCAGCGGGTGCGAAAGGCTTTCCATTCGTCGAGCATGGCCTGAATGCGAGCCGGGTTGAAGTCGGCGGGCACGTCATAGTCCTGATTTGCCATCAGGTCCTGGACTGTGAGTTCCTTCGAGGGAATACCGCCTTCAGGAATGCTTGCGTGTGCAGTCCAGGCGATGGCGTTGAGGACGAGGGTGCGAAAGTCGCGATTGCCCCAGTTCCAGTGATCATGTCCGCCGGTGAATCCGAAGCCTCGACCGCCATCAGGTCGGTTCACGGCCCAGGCGACAGTCTGGCGTTCTTTTCGTTCCAGCACGGCGGCGCGTACCGCCGGGTTATTGCTGTGTGCTCCATCCGGGCGGGACAGGCTGCCGTCCGGGCGCACCAGTGTTTCCTGGGGCGGCAGGTCTGTCAGCACAGGCACCACGCCGGCATCAGCGGATGCAAATCGCATGTGGTAGTACCATTCGTCGTTGATGCGGAAGGGCTTGACACCTTTGGAAATCGGGTGTGATGGAAAGTCGGCGAAACTTCCGGTCCAGTGCGGGTTGACGGACCAGTCGGTTTCGAAATAGCCCCCGATCCATTTCAGAAAGGCGTCGCCCGATGGTCCTTTGGGGACTTCCACTCCGTAGTGAATTGCGACCATGCCGACACCGCGATTCTGAATCTGGCGGATTCGATCGAGATGGCTGTTGAAGGGGTGACCGCCACCGCCATCCGCGTAGATGACAACGGCGTCGGAGGAATCCAGCACGGATTCATCCTGTGGCCAGCCGTTGGTATAAACGGTAGCTTCGATACCCAGTCCGGCGTTATTCAGTGCGTCGGCCAGCAGCATGCAGCCGGCCCGGTGTTCGTGAGCCCCGTAACCATGGCTGGGGCGACCGGCAATCAGGGCGACTTTTTTGGGAGCTGGCAGACGTTTGAGGCGAATACTGCGGAACTGCACAGTCATCGGCGGTCCGACGTGAGCCTGCAGTGCCAGCAGTCCGACTGCGCGGCGATCCTGCTGATCGTTGTCTGTCACATCCACAGTCTTCAGACCATTGATGAAGTGCTGAAAATTGAAGCCATTGGCAACCACGCGGTATTTATTCCAGTCTTCCTTTTTGATGGCTGCCTGAATGGCGGCGGATTCACCGACACTGCCGGTGACTTTCACTTCGAATTTTCCGTCTGTGCGAGTCAGTTCGGTGGATTGTCCGCGCTGCGCGAGAATGCCGCGGAAGGCTTCGCCGTAGAGGATGCCGGAATAGGTCTGGCCGGCTTCGAAGTCGGCCTGATAACCGCCGATGCGCCACTTCCCGTCGGGCAGTTCGAAGCTGCGATACTGAATACCGGAGTTTCCGTTGACAATCCGGTATTCCAGTTCCAGTTCGAAGTTATCGAGCTGACCACCGCGCCAGATGATGAATGTGTTTTTATCGAGTTTGATTTCTTCGGTGGTGCGTCCGGTGATTGCACCGTCCTGGACGCTCCAGATCCGCGGATCACCGTCCCAGCCTTCCAGCGTTTTGCCATCGAACAGCGATTGCCATTCGTCGGCCTGTGCCACGGGTGCCAGCAGCACCAGTGCCAGTCCCAGCCATCGAGTAATTTGTGTCAAGTTCATCTGCTGCTCCAGTTCAGAAAATACCTGTTGATCGCGTGGCGATCACTCAGGCCTCAGTGGTTCCACCGGCTCTGGTTGTGCCATCGCCGGCGATGGATTCACGCATTCGCGTGTCTGCCTGCACATTCTTAAGTTCGTAGAAATCCAGCAATCCCAGGTTTCCATTGCCGAAGGCTTCTGCCACGGCACGGGGAACTTCAGATTCGGCCAGCACTACGGCTGCGCGATTCTGCTGGATGCGTGCAACCATTTCCTGTTCGCGTGCGCGAGCGGCGGCACGACGCTGCTCGGCCTTGGCCTGAGCTACCCGCATATCAGCTTCCGCCCGATCTGCGGTCAGTTTTGCTCCGATGTTTTCACCGACATCGATATCGGCGATGTCAATAGAGACGATTTCGTAGGCCGTCTGTGCTTCAAGCCCCTGTTCGAGGACGGTTTTGGAGATGTAGTCGGGGTTTTCAAGGACCAGTTTGTAGGAGGGTGTTGAGCCGATGGCCTGAACAATTCCCTGACCGACACGGGCGATAACGGTTTCCTCGGTGGCTCCGCCGATCAACTGACGAATGTTGGTTCGTACGGTGACTCGCGCACGGACTCGCAGTTCAATCCCATCCGCCGCGACGGCTGACAGCGTCCCCTGGTTGCGTTTGGGGTCCGGGCAGTCGATGACTTTGGGATAGACGCTGGTTGTCACCGCTTCCAGAATGTCGCGACCGGCGAGATCGATGGCCTGAGCCGTGTTCCAGTCGAGCGGGATACTGGCCTTATCGGCGGCGATCAACGCGCGGATCACATTCGGCACATTGCCACCGGACAGTGCGTGTGCTTCCAGATTCTGCACTGAAAGCGGGTATTTGCGATTCAGTCCGGCCTGCACGGCCATGATCTTGCTGCGGACGATCAGTGCCGGATTGACGCGGCGAAACCGCATGAATACGAGGTCACCGAGGCCAATCCCGGCGCGAGTCATCTTGCATTGCAGCCAGAGACTGGCGAACTGAGCAAAGATGCCCAGAAACACGAGTACAAACAGCAGCAGTACGATCAGGATGACCCACTGAGTACTGGTGAGTGCCAGCAGGATCGGAGGATTCATGGTGCGTTCCCGGGGTCAGTGCAGAGAATAACAGTCACTGGGTGTACTCCGCCGGAATGTCGAAGTCAAGCGGTGGGGGGAAGTCTGTGCGGTCGGGACGCGTTTCGGTCGACTGCCGGGCAGGTGCATTCGGGGCTGGGGAAGAGTCGCAGGACTTTCGGACAACGACTCGAGAAGCCCGGACCGCCACCACCTGGACCGAAGTCCCGGGTTCAATGGACATTCCGGTGGATTCAGCGTGCAGTCGCTGGCCATCGATGAGGACCATGCCTCCGGGTGTCATCAGGGTTTGAGCGGTGCCAGTGCGACCGATCAGTTCCTGCAGCGGATTGGCGGGTGGTTTACCGGCATCCGGTGGGGGAGTCAGAGTCAGTCTTTTTCCGAGGCTGGTGCGCTGCAGCAGTGCGATGGATCCGAAAAATGTGGTGGGAATACCGGCGAGGAGCAGCAGGATGTAGGACCAGAAAAAGTGGGGTGAAACGCCCCACCACGCCTTGCAGGCTGACCAGAACGACACTGCCAGGGAGATCAGGGACATGACCAGCAGCAGCCCGAGGCTGGGTACAAACATTTCCAGGCTGAGCAGGAACAGGCCGGCCAGCAAAGTAAGACTTGCCAGGAGGGCAGCGTCAGGCATGGAGCACAGACCCGTGAAAACGCGGATTTCCGGTGGTTATTGACAATGTATTTTAGGCCTGTGGCGTGGGGTTGTCATGCAGACTGCCGGGGCAGTGTGTGAAATAGGGTGAAATTGGCTGTTTTGGCAGTGTGTGGTCAGAATGTCCGGGCGGTTGTTGTGGATCGGTCGGGCAGCCGATAGAGCGCGGCGACGGGCAGCATCATGGCAGCCAGCAGCGCGAACAGAACCCACTGGTGCTGTTTGTCGGCGTCGGGGCCGACGGCCAGTTTCAGGCTGACCCCGACGATCAGTGAGAAGGCAGCGGACAGCAGAATACCGATCCAGGTCATCAGATTCTGTACTCCCAGCACACGTCCCTTCAGTTCCGCTGGCGGAGCTGCCTGGAGAAAGACCTGGACGGGCACGACGAAGAGTCCGGCGGCAATTCCGAGCACGACCATGTCGGCTCGCAGCAGCCATTCCAGCAGATCGCAGGCAAACAGGCTGGAAGCGATTGTTTCTGCATCGGCAGATCGACCGGCACTGGCCGGCCGTCCGAAAGTTCCGCTGCCCAGCAGTGCCGTGGTGGCCAGTGCCAGGGTCAGCAGCCACGCGCCGATGACGGTCCAGCGGCGACTGCCCTGGCCGGCCAGTCCTGCCAGCAGGCATCCGACAGCGATTCCAAAGCCGATTCCAGCCACCAGAACGCTGGTGCGTGTTTTGCTGAGCTGCAGCGCAGCCTCACCCAGCGTATTCATTCCCATCTGCACAACGCCCCCCAGAAACCAGAACAGGGAGTACACGAGGACTGCGAGCAGCAGGTGTCGATCGCGGAACAGGATGGTCAGCACGGAGCGGGGCAGGGCGAGGTTTTCGAGTTGCAGTTGCAGTTGCGGGTCGGCAGCCGGAATGCGCGGAATCAGCAGGCTGCTGGCAGTGCCGGCGGTGGCAATCAACAGGGCCACGAGGCTGCTGATCCACAACTGGCTGCGGATGAGGTCGAGTGCGATACCAGCGCAGACGGTGCCGAAGATGATTGCCAGAAATGTGGTCATCTGCACTGCGCCATTGACGGGCAGGAGACAATCATCGCGAAAAAGTTCGGGAAGTGCACCGTACTTGGACGGGCTGAAGATGGCGCTGTGAGTCCCCATCAGTGCGAGGACAAAGATCAGCGCGGAGAGTTGAGTGGTGATACTGAGTCCCGGGATCAGCAGAATGGCGAGTCCGATGCCGACGATGCCGATTTCCGCCAGCTTACAGCCCACGATGACACTGGTTTTGGACAGTCGATCGGAGAGAAATCCGCCGAGGCCGGAGAACAGGACGAAGGGCAGTGCGAAGGCGGCCATGGCGATTTCCGTCCATGGCAGGGCGGGTACAGTCGGGTCTGTTGTGCTGTCAGAGTTCTGCACGGCAGTTGCCCCGGCACTGACGCATGTCAGCAGCACCATCTGTTTGAAGTAGTTGTCGTTGAAGGCACCCAGAAACTGAGTGCAGAGGAAGCTCCAGAATGCTGTTGATCGAAGGGGGTAGTGACCGCTGGCGGTTGGTCGATGAATTTCGTCAGTGTTTCCCATGATGATTTCCTGACTGGCATCGAAACGGAATTGCGGTGGAAATTGTCTGCAGGCGTGCCTGCTCAGCGGAATTGACCATTTTTTCAGGTTGGATGATAGAAGGATTCAGCATAGGGCGTAAGTGAAGATCGGGTCGTTGAGATCGACCGCTGGACTGCGAAGATATCGCAGTTTAGAATTCGGGGCACCTGTAAGTTTTCCGCAGGCAACCAGCGAAACCACTGTTTCATGCAAGGACTCGAAAGCATGCCATGTCCGTAACCGACGATCACTCGAAGGGGGCTGCCGAACTGCCCACGCATCTGACGATTGGTATCGGAACTCGCGTGCTTTACTGCACATCAATGATTCTGACGTGCCTGCTGCTGACGTGGTTTGTGGTGCGGTTACTGCTCCACATGCGTTTGATTTCCTGGTATGCCGTGGTGGCCATTCCGACGGGCATGCTGCTGGCTGATTTTCTGTCCGGATTGATTCACTGGGGCGCCGATACGTGGGGTAGTGAATCGATGCCCGTACTGGGTAAAAGACTCCTGCATCCTTTCCGGGTCCATCATGTGAATCCCGGTGACTTTCTGCAGAGGCGATTTCTGGATACCAACGGCGACATTGCGGCGCTTGCTGTGCCGCTGCTGCTGGTGGCTCTGCAGATGCCACTGACATCAGAGCTGTGGTTTGCTGCTGCGGTATTTACAGCATCTTTTTCGGTTGTTGGCGTGATGACCAATCAGATTCACCAGTGGGCACACATGCGGAAAGCTCCTCGTCCGGTCCGCTGGCTGCAGCGACTGGGTGTGATTCTCAGTCACGAGGCTCATGAGCAGCACCATCGTCCGCCGTATGTGGCGAACTACTGCATCACAACAGGCTGGTGCAATGGCCTGCTGCAGTCGATTGGTTTTTTTTCGCGGCTGGAGCAGCTGGTCAGTTTTTGTACTGGTGTGCAGCCGCGATTTGATGAGCAGGTGTTTTCCGAAACTGTGGCGCGGGGCGGAATCGGTCATGAATGAGGGACCAGTGCACCAGAATTCGGAAGAGCCCCGAAGCGTGTCAGGTGAGGCGGCTTCAGCGGACTGGCCGCTGCTGTCGCTGGAGACTCCCGAACCCACGTCTCTGTCGCGTGGCTGGGTCAGTGGAGTCATTTCGGCCATTCTGGGGTTGTCGGCGCTGGGAGCGGTGATTTGTTTTCGTGTGCCAGGTCTGACGGTACCGCAGGTACGCAGCCATTATCCGGTTGAACTGATTCGGTGGCTGCTGCATGTCTTCATGGTCGCGTCGTTTTTTCTCGGCGTAACCAGTCTCTGGCTGCGCAGAAACAAGCTGCTGGGATTGATCGGCATCTGCAGTACGCTGATGGCGGCGCTGCTGGGAGGTGCGACGGTGGAGATCGGTGGTGATGTCTGGAATACGTGGCTGGGTCTGGACTGGTTTGTCATCAATCTGATGCTGTACTCGGCTGTTTACATCCCTTTGGAGCGTCTGTTCAGTCTGCATCCGGAGCAGCCGACATTCAGGCGTGAGTGGCCCACGGATCTGTCCTACTTTTTCGTCAATTCACTGCTGGTGCAGATTCTTGGGATGCTGACAGTGCAACCGGCGATGGTACTGTTTCACGGGGTTCGAAGTGAGATGCTGGTCGGTTTTCTTTCTTCACTGCCGGTGCCGATTCAGGCGGTGCTGTGCATATTTGCGGCTGATTTTACGCAGTACTGGGTGCACCGCGCTTTCCATCAGATCCCGATTCTCTGGCGTTTTCACGCGGTTCACCATTCGGCTGAGGCGATGGACTGGCTGGCGGGGTCGAGGCTGCATTTTGTTGATGCGGTTGCGACTCGCAGTCTGACTTACGTGCCGCTTTATCTGCTGGGCTTTTCCGAAGCTGCGATTGCCGTCTATGTGGTTGTGGTGGTTGTGCAGGCCACATTCATTCACGCGAATGTGCGCTGGCAGTTTCGGGGTCTGCAGAAGTGGGTTGCGACACCGATGTTTCATCACTGGCATCATGCGGCGGAGCCGGAGGCCATCGATGTGAATTTTTCCGTGCACACTCCGATCTGGGACACTCTGTTTGGTACCTGTTATCTGCCTGGACGCTGGCCACATCAGTATGGTTTGTGCGGAAAACGGGATGTTCCTGCGGGCTGGCTGCAGCAGTTTCTGTATCCCTTTGTCTGGCTGTGGCGGAAGAAACGGTGATCAGTCCGTCAGGCGGGGCTGAGGGGATACGGTTGACAAATCCCGTGATTTTGCGAGTCTGGTGAGTTGGTGGTCCTCGACCTGTTCGGGCCGTTGTGAACCCTTTTCAATACTCCCCTGCAGGGCAGCGATGAGATCCGAAACCATCCGCGTGAAGTTCTGCTCAGTTGCAACGCTGCTGGCAGTGTGGCTATTCAGTCTGAATCCGTCGGTGGTGCTGGCTTCTGTCATCCCGCTGTACTCGGGCGTTGGTCTGCCGGCGACACAGGCGTGGCTGGATTTTGCTTCCGATGCGGCTGTCTCATCGGGGTCTGCAGTCCAGACCCCTGTGGCTGCCGGGGTGCAGTTATCGACTGATGCGGTGGTGAAGGCAGGTTACAGCAACTATCTGGTCAATCAGCAGCTGAAGAACCCTGCATTTCCGGTGCTGGATCGTCTGGCCGGGTATGAGCTGGCCCTGGATCTGGGGTTGCAGTCAGAGAATCATGCGTTGAATCCGAATCGAGCGGGCTTCAGCCTGACGCTGCTGTCTGCGGACCTGCGGGGAATTGAGCTGGGGTTCTGGACCGATCGAATTCAGGCGCAGGGGGATTCGCCTTTGTTTCAGTTTGGCGAGGGTGTGACGACCAGTACGGTGGCGCAACAGAACTATCGGCTGCGGGTTCAGGGCAACAGTTATCGGTTGTTCCAGGGTGGAGTGCAGGTGCTGACCGGTGCCCTGCGTGATTATTCAGCGTTTTCCGGCCCGATCAATCCCTATATTCTGCCGAATTTTCTGTTTCTGGGTGACAACACATCGAGTGCTGCGGCCACGGTCAGTCTGGGGCCGATTGAGCTGCAGTCAGATTTGACAGCGGTTCCGGAACCGGAAGTTTCTGCGCTGCTGGCAGGAGTGGGGACGGTGCTGCTGGCCGGGGTTCGCAGAAAACTTCAGAAAAAGCGTTCCGCCTGATGTCATCTCGCAATCGCCACCTGTCCGAAATATGATCCACCGCACTTCAACTCGAATCATCTGATCGGAACTGGCGCTGGATTTGTCATGAGTACTCCGCAGCAGGACGCGTTTCAGGCATCCCGGACCGTGATCGTCAAGATTGGCACCAATGTGCTGACGACGGATGCGGATCGGCTGGATATTCCCCGGATTCAGTGTATTGCCGATCAGATTCATCGGATACAGCAGACGGGTCGGCGTGTTGTGCTGGTGTCCAGCGGTGCCGTGGGTGCGGGGATAGGAATTCTGGGGCTGAATCGGCGTCCTGAGTCATTGCCGGAGCTGCAGGCGGCGGCGGCGATTGGTCAGCCATCGCTGATGCGTACGTGGGACGATGCGATGGCTCGCAGCGGCCGTCGCACCGCGCAGTTGCTGTTGACGGGCAACGATTTTCGCAATCGTCAGCGTTATCTGAATGTTCGCAACACGCTGCGAACTCTGTTTGACTTTGATGTGCTGCCGATCGTCAATGAGAATGACACTGTCAGTATTCGTGAGATTGCGGTCGGGGATAATGACCAGCTGGCTGCGATGCTGGCGACACTGCTGCCTGATCCGTTGCTGGTAATCCTTTCGGGTATTGCGGGATTGTATGATGGTGCTCCGTCGCATCCCGCAAGTCGGGTGATACCTGTGGTGGAACGTCCGGATGAATCGCTGCTGAAGCTGGTAGCCAGCGAACAGAGTACTCGCGGACGTGGTGGCATGGGATCGAAGCTGCGAGCGATTCTGGCTGCGACGGGGATGGGAGAATCCGTGATTCTGGCCAGTGGTCGCAGTGACACTGTGCTGGATGATATCCGACTTGGCCAGCCTGTGGGTACGCTGTTCATGGCGCGGTCTGAGACTGTACCGGCGTGGAAACGCTGGATTGCCTTTGGAGCTCCGCCGGCGGGAACGCTGGTGGTGGATGACGGGGCGGTGAGTGCCGTGCGTGATTCGGGCCGTTCACTGCTGGCCGTGGGAATTCGTGATGTACTGGGTGAATTCGAATCCGGATCGCTGGTAGGGCTGCAGTCTCCGGATGGTGTGGAGTTTGCGCGAGGGCTGGCGAATTATTCGGCTGATGAAATCCGCCGCATTCGGGGTCGTCGAACGGATCAGATTGCGTCAGCGCTGGGACATGTGCCTTTTGGTGAGGTGATTCATCGGGACAATCTGGCGGTGGGTTGTCGGTTGTAGACAGCGGGCTCAGGCTGCAGCAGCGGGCGATTGCAGTCCCAGCCAGTGACTGGCGGCGGGAATTCGCCTGAGTACAAGCCATTCCAGCAGCAGCACTGAGCCCAGAGATGCGGCGAACAGCGGGAAGCACAGTCCCAGCAGCAGGATGATCGCCAGCAGGCCTCCTGAAAGTTGAGGCTGAGCGAGGACTTTGGGAGCACCCAGTACTCCGGCATCGCGGCGTTTCCACCACATGATGATGCCGCTGACAGACAGCAGTATCAGGCTGAGTCCAGTCAGCAGTCCGAGAGCCACGTTGGCCCAGCCGAACAGCTGGCCTTCATGAGCTGCGATACCGTAGGCGACAGCGCGATCGATCCAGTGTCGATCCGAGAAATTCTGTCGTCCGCTGATCTGTCCGGATTGTGGGTCAAGATCGACGGAGACTCGTCGAGGTCGGTTGGCTGTGTCCGATTTTCCTGTCCATTTTTTTGATCGTCCGCCGGGTGCCGAGACGATGACCGGAGCATCCAGTTGAAGTGCTGCCACAGTTGCGACCATGTGATCGATGTGCGTCAGATCGGGTGCGGGGCCGACTGTTCGGGTTGCTGAGCTGCCGTGACCGCTGTGTCCGGAATGTTCGCCACCGGCTGGTGCCTTTCCGGCATTTTCCGGTCTGCGTTCCGCAGTATTGGACCAGTCCTGCCGAGCGACAGCAGTGCCGGTCACCTGACGCACGGTTTTGAAGTAGTCGCCCCAGAATCTGGCCCACGGAAGTCCGGTCAGCAGGAGGAACAGTGCCAGTCCCGTGACCCACAATCCCACAACAGCGTGCAGATCGCGCCAGAACAGGCGTGAACCGGCGAAAAATCGTGGGTAAAGAACGCCGGCCAGACCTTTCGCGGAACGTGGCCACCACAGCCAGACGCCGGAGAGCAGCAGGACGATGGTCCAGCAGGCGGCGGTTTCCACGATGTTTGAGCCGCGATCGCCCATCAGCAGTTCGCCGTGCAGTCTGAAGAACAGTCGCATGATTCGCTGGTCTTCGGGAATTGAACCGAGGACTGCAGCGGTGCCCGGGTGCACATAGACTCGCTGATTCCCCTTTTCGGACGCCAGAATGACTCGCGCGGCGGACTGGTTGTTTGCAGGAAGTTCGTAACCTGCGAAGACTGAGCCTGGGAATGACAGCAGGGCAGAGTCAATCAGTTTTGAGGGGGGCAGGGGGTTTTGAGTGGGGTTCAGCGAATTGTAGCTGCGTTCCGTCCACGCTTCGATCTGCGGTTTGAAGAGGTACACGCAGCCTGTGAGTGAAAGGACAATCACAAAGGGGATGCAGATGAGGCCGGCATAGAAGTGCCAGCGCCAGACAGCGCGATAATCCGGCCACGAGGAAGCGGACATTGAACAGACCTGAGCTTTCGGGAAGGTGATTCGTTTTCGGGACAGGTGGATGGGTGGGGCCGGAAATGAATTCGCGGCCCCTGGCTTCCCCTCGGTCAGAACTCACCGATGATTTCGCCGCCGTTGCAGCTGTGCAGTCCGCGGTGAATTGCCGTATCGATATTGTCACTGAGCAGGCGTACCGAGCCGTCTCCGAGCAGGATCTGAGCACCGCCGGAATGCCAGCTGCGGGGGCCGAAGAATCCGGTGAAATGCACGACCACATCGGGGATTCTGCTGTTGGGGGTGGTGTAGCCATTGGTGAGGGTGCTGACGGCACCGGAATGTGCCCATGAGACTCCGCGGCCGCGCAGTGCCGCACT
Source organism: uncultured Planctomycetaceae bacterium (assembly GCA_903896675.1). Classification (GTDB taxonomy): domain Bacteria; phylum Planctomycetota; class Planctomycetia; order Planctomycetales; family Planctomycetaceae; genus SXXK01. The sequence goes on along the minus strand of CAITYU010000374.1, from coordinate 1,606 downwards.
GGAGGCACCTCGCCACGAAGTTTTCTGAGGCCAGATGGTGGCGAGATCCGGATTGACGATGACGCCGGCAGCGCCATTCACCCAGCCTCCGCCTGTCCCCTGCAGTCCCTGCACCGGCATCAGCCCGGAGTTGACTCCGGCGCTGCCATTGAGTGTGAGCTGGTAATTGAATTTCGGGAGAGTGCCTGCGGGCAGAGTGACATCGGCTCCGGTACTGCGTACGGATTCGCTCATGATCACGGAGTTTGACGTGCCGTCAGTGGCATCTCGCATGCGCACGCTGGAATTTTCGTAGATGAAGCCGTCGGTTCTCCAGCGGAGGTCATAATTGGCACCTGTGCCACTGCCAAAGCTGATCATGTAATTGACCCCGGCATAGACAGCGTTGCCGGCACCGACGTTCAGTGTGGGGGCAGGATCGCTGGGGCACAGCATCACCTGCAGTGGAGTCGCGAAGGCCGCAGCAAACGCGGGATTCGGGACGAGGCTGTTGAACGGACCGGTGAATGCCGGTTGGGTGAAGTCGAGCAGGTTCTGCAGATTGACCTGTTCCATGTACGGCAGCAGGCGTGCCTGTGGCGAGAACCCCTGCACGTTGGGCAGATAGTTCTGGGCATTCGTCAGCGGAAACATGCCGAACGTGCCTTCGTAGTTATGCAGCGCCAGTCCGAACTGTTTGAGATTGTTTTTGCACTGCGTGCGCCGGGCGGCTTCACGGGCCTGCTGAACGGCTGGCAGCAGCAGGGCCACAAGGATGGCGATGATGGCAATCACAACCAGCAGTTCAATCAGTGTGAAGGCCTGCGGGTGTGGTTTGTGTGGCTGGTGTGTGGTGGTCAGAGTCGTCATCGGAGGCTCCGTGGTTAACCGCCAGAGCATGGTCAGGCGGAGTGATTCGAGGTTTGAGTGCGTGTGTATCCGGCGTGTGTCAGGCAGGAGTGACTTCGCAGTGAAGTCTCGTAGGGGTTGCTGCTGCAGACGCCAGCCGGTGGCGGAGTGTGTTTGCAACAGGGCAGGCAGCCTGTGTTGGCACGCTCACCGCGGACATGCAGGGCATGCCGTGTGGAGAGCGAGCCGCGACGTTCGGGTGAGCGTGCTAACTCAGGCAGACTGCCGCCGTCGGGATGGGGCAGTGAGCCGCAGTTCCGCGGGCACCATGTGCAGTTTGTGACTGCGTTGAGTGATGCAGGTGCGGAAAGGGCTGGTTGGTGCAGGCTTACGCGAACAGTTTTGGGGGCGGTACGGGGGGCTGCAGGCTGACAGCCGGCAGGGTTTGGGAGGCCGGGCGCGGATAGTCGTCCGGGTCTGCGGCCAGTGGCAGCGGTGCTGCTGGTGCCGTCAGAGAGACGACGAAACAGACGCTGGCAATACCGAGTCCCTGACATTCCATGGACTGGATGAACGAAACGGTGTGCCAGCGAGCCTGATCGGCATCGGTGGCAGGTGCCGTTTCTGTGTTGTTTGACTGTGTGCTGCGGTCTGGTTTACGAGTCTGAATTCTGGCCGTGGCGGAGTTTTGGGAGGGCCTGAAGCAGCAGCACTTTTTGAGGCAATTGGAGGCTGAACGGCAGCCGCATGGGCGATTTTGACAGGGGAACGGGAGTTC
>CAITYU010000373.1 GCA_903896675.1 uncultured Planctomycetaceae bacterium | reverse complement strand
GGCCGAACCGTTCTCATTCATCTATTTCGGTGACGCCCAGAACGACATTCGTTCGAAGTGGTCACGAGTGATCAGGGCTGCGTGGCAGGATGCTCCCAAAGCCGCCTTCATGATCCATGCCGGTGATCTGATCAACACCGCAGAAACGGATCAGGAGTGGGGTGAATGGTTCGGGGCCGGCGCATGGTTGAATGCCATGGTACCCAGTATCCCGGTACCGGGTAACCACGAGATGGCCCGGCGGGGAACGGATCGCCAGCTTTCACACCACTGGCGCCCGTCATTCACTCTGCCAGAGAACGGCCCGGCCGGCCTCGAAGAGAGTTGCTTTACTCTGGTCTACCAGGGAGTCCGCATCATCGGCCTGAACAGTAACGAAAAGCAGGCAGAGCAGGCAGTCTGGCTCGACGATGTGCTCACGAAAAACACAGAAAAATGGGTCATCTGCACTTTCCACCACCCGATGTTTTCAACCGGTAAGGATCGCGATAACAGGGAGCTGCGAGCCCTGTGGAAACCGATCCTGGACAAGCATCGCGTGGACCTGGTGCTGCAGGGGCACGATCACAGCTACGGCCGCACCGGGCTGGAAACGCCTGTCGCTGCAGCCAATGTCGCCACTGGTGCCAACTCTCGCGATACCTTCACCGGGACTGTCTATGTGGTCTCGGTCAGCGGTCCCAAAATGTACAACCTGCAGCGACATCCCTTCATGCCTCGCCAGGCGGAAGGCACTCAGTTGTATCAGATTATTCACCTGAGCGGCGACAAACTGAGCTTTGAAGCCTTTACGGCGACGGGCGAATTGTATGACGCGTTCACCCTGACGAAGCAGGCAGGCGCTCCGAATACGCTGCTGGAACAGATTCCTGACACTCCGGAAAGACTGCGTCCCCCGGTCGCTGCCGAACCGGCAAAGAAGGCTTCAGACGTGCTGAAGTGATATGGCATACCGGCAGGAGCGGATCACAGTTTGCCCCTGCAGCGTGAACCGATTCGCTCCTGCCTCTGCTCTTCGCATGAATCCCGCGTCCGTCACCCCGGAAAGGTTGAACTGATCATGATCCACCTGCTGCTGAAACTGGCCCTCACCTGTCCGTTACTCGTCACGGGCTCCGGCCTGATTCCTGAAAACGGTCCGGCTGCGATCGTAGCCGATCGAGTCACGGTGTCGTTTCAACAGGGCGTCAACGGATATCGGGGAACTGTGGACACGGAGATCTGGGCGCTGGCTCCGCATACCATCCTTGAGAGCAACCCGAATTCCTCGACCGACGCGGATAACGATGGAGGTGAAAGTCAGTGCCTGTTGCGATTTGACGAAATCATCGGAAGTGAACCGGGTCGGATTCCCCCGGGAGCGGCAATTCATTCGGCTCGCCTGCTGGTCAGTGCCTTCGATCAGGGCAGTACGGTCAATCTGCATCGCATGCTGGTTCCGTTTGATCGTGCGGCTACGTGGAGCAGTCTGGTATCCGGGGTTTCAGCCGACGGGCTGGAGGCCAGTCGCCATAAGGACGCTTTCACGTTCGGAAAAATCGCAGCCAACTCCTCAGAGATCATCTTCGATGTCACTGACACCGTGCAGATCTGGGTGAATGGTGAGGCCAATCATGGCTGGGTGTTTCTTAACACCGGCGGCAACGGCTGGGACTTTTATGCTTCCGAATTTGATGACTTAAAACAGCGGCCACGGCTGATGGTGGAGTACAGTCTGCCGCGTGTGAAATGACATAGAGAATTAATATGCATAGTATAGCATTTAATAAGTAGTTGTTAACTACATTTTAATATTCGTGGGCACACTGCAGGTGTAGTTGATACGCTGTTTCTGATTCTGCGGAGATGTAACTGTGATGAATAATCGTCGTGTCTGTCCCGGGCCCGAGGTCGGTCGCCGAGACTTTTTGTATGCGGGCTGGCTGGCTGGTGCCGGACTGACACTGGGGCAGATGCTGAAACTGGAGGCATCCGAGGAACGGGGGCCGGCGGGGTCAGGAATTGCAGCGCGAGCGAAATCGGTGATTCACATCTACCTGCAGGGCGGATTCGCCCACATGGACAGCTTTGATCCCAAGCCTGATGCTCCGCTGGAATATCGCGGCATTCTGGATCCGATCTCCACAAGCGTGTCCGGCATGCAGTTCAGTTCACACATGCGTGAGACGGCGAAGGTGGCGGATCGGCTGACCGTTGTCCGCAGCATGACGCATACGGAAGTGGACCACCAGCGGGGTGAGCACAGCATGTTTACCGGTTACCGTCCCAGTCCGGCGCTGGTGTATCCCAGCATGGGCAGCGTGGTGTCTCAGCAGTACGGTCCGCGGGGGGCCATGCCGCCTTATGTCGTGGTACCGACGGCTGGCAGCCAGTTCCTGGGCAGCGGGTATCTCAGCAACGCCTATGGTCCGTTCGCCCTGGGGGCTGACCCGGCCCGCAGCGGGTTCACGGTGCGGGATCTGAATCATCCCGGCGGTATCGACAACGCTCGCTTTGCGGCCCGGCGCGACTGGAAGTCGCTGGTCGACGACCATTTCCGCTCGATTGGTCAGGATGATGCCGTGGCGACAATGGATTCTTTTTATCAGAAGGCTTACGCGCTGCTCGATTCGCCGGAATCCAAAGCGGCATTCAGTCTGAATGGTGAGACGGAAGCGACTCGTGATCTGTACGGTATGCGGCCGTGGGGGTCGATCATCCGGCCTTCGGCCGGTGCACGTTTCCTGATTGCGCGTCGCCTCGTCGAAGCGGGCGTCCGGTTTGTGACGGTGACTTATGGGGCCTGGGATACGCATTCGTATCATTACCGCGGAATCGAAACCCAGATGCCGGACCTCGATCGGGCTTTCGC
>CAITYU010000372.1 GCA_903896675.1 uncultured Planctomycetaceae bacterium | reverse complement strand
CGTCCTCAGAAGCATTCCTCGCAGTGCAGCCCGCAGGCTGCTCCTGCAGACTGTGCTTCCTTTGCTGACACTCGCCGTCGCTCACGCTCAAACGCCTGCCGACAAACCGTTTCTCAATTATGTGCGACAGACGGCAGCCGAGTTGCGAAAGCGGGATACGCCGCCAGCGGATCTGCCCACATGGCAGGCTCAGCGGACACTGTTGAGACAACAACTGGAACTGGCCTGGGGCGGCTTCCCCCAACAACACGCGCCACTGGAAGCCCGCATCCTTGAGACGCTCGATCGGCCCGCATACCGCATCGAGAAAATTGTGTTCCAGACTCTGCCGGGCGTCTTTATGACGGCCAACGCGTGGGTTCCGAAGGTCCCCGGAAAACTGCCAGCCGTGCTGTGTGTGCATGGCCACTGGGCCGGTGCCAAACAGGATCCACACGTGCAGGCCCGCTGTGCCGGTCTCGCTGCACTCGGCTTCTTCGTGCTCGCTGTTGACGCATTCGGGGCCGGCGAACGGGCCATCGGTGAACCGTTGGGCGAATATCATGGCGAAATGACAGCCGCCACACTGTTCCCCATCGGACGACCGCTCAGCGGAATTCAGGTGTACGAAAACGGCCGCGCTGTCGATTACCTCTGCTCTCGCCAGGAAGTCGATCCGCAGCGACTGGGTATCACCGGAGCCAGCGGAGGCGGGAATCAGTCGATGTATGCCGGAGCGTGGGATGAACGCTTCAGGGCTGTCGTTCCGGTCTGCTCGGTGGGAACCTATCACGCCTATCTGGGAGCAGCCTGCTGCATGTGCGAAGTGGTACCGGGGGCTCTGGCCATGACCGAAGAATCCCGCATCCTGGCTCTTACCGCCCCCCGGGCTCTGATGATCATCAGCGCTACTCAGGATGCCTTCCAGTTCTCCGTCGGCGAGGCCGCGAAATCCATCAGCGCTGCGCGTCCCATGTTCGCACTTTACCAGCAGCAGGACCTGCCGCGACACACCATCGTGGAATCGCCACACGATTACAACCAGACGATGCGGGAAGCCATGTACGGCTTCATGACACAGCATCTGAAAGGGCGGGGCAACGGTCAGCCGATTCCTGAGCCGCAGATTTCCCTCGAAGAACCGGAAACGCTCCGCTGCTACCCCGGAACAACGCGGCCGGACGACTGGGTGACGCTGCCGCAGTTTGCAGCGCGCGAGGCCCGTCAGTTGCTCACCGCACGTCAGCCGGTCCCGCCGGAACAGCTTCGCGAACGACTCAACACAGCGCTTGGCAATACGACTCCAGGTGACAACGCCGGCAAGCTGCAGATTCAGGACGACGGCCGATTTGTCCTCGAGCTGCAGCCTGAACCCGGAATCACGCTGACTTTGGCCGGCCGTAAGCCGGCGCGACCTGACCACGCTCTGACGCTGCTGGTCAGCGATTCCGGGCCTGACACCGACTGGGTGCGCAGGCAGCAGCAGGCCGCCGAACAGCAGGGACAGGGCTGGGCGGTGCTGGAACTGCGAGCTACCGGCAGCACGGCGGTCAGCGGAGACCGCATCGGCAGAGCTCCCGATCACAATTCGGCCGAATGGTCCCTCTGGCTGGGACGGCCTCTGGCCGGACAGTGGGTGCGTGATATTCGGCATTCGGCCACGTGTCTGCAACAGCAGTTGCCGTGCGATTCCGTGCATGTCAAAGCGACTGGCGGTGGTTCCTTTGCAGCACTTGCCGCGACAGCGCTGGATCAACGCCTGAAGGCCGCCGAGATCACCGGACTTCTCAGTACGTGGGTGAGTGACCAGCCCTATCAGGAGCAGCGATTGGCCAACATCATTCCGGGGATCCTGCGAGATGTCGGCGACATGCAGCACATTGCAGCGCTCATCAGCCCTCGTGAACTGACACTGCGTGCTCCGGTCAGTCCGCAGGGTCAGGCGCTGGACCCCACCGCTGCGGCCGCAGCCTTCAGCAACCTGCCTGTCGCGTGGCAGAGCCAGCCACAGCGACTGACCATCACCGCCGATCCCGCAGGGAAATAGGGACAACACGGGCAAGCCGGGTACGGTAGTGCCCGGGTGTGTCCCTGCCAACCACAGCCTGCACACGTCAGCTCACGGGCGAAAAAACCCGTTTATTTTCAGTAAAAACAGGATTCGCGGACGCAGGTGACCACGCAGAAACGCCTCGTTCACCCTGTCACCCCCAGCTTCATTCGGCCCCACCACGATCCCCGGCAGAACCTGAATGTCGCCGGAATGTTGTCTGTGATCACGGGCATGTTGTTGCCGTTCAGCCGGTTCCTGACTAGGATTCGCTGCACACAGGCGTTGCCTGGCAGACAGATTCCAGTCGGTGCCACCATCGCCGGATCACAGTTCAACCTGTTTCGCAGAATTTTCGCAGCAAAGGTGCAGTCATGATCAGCTCAGACGAAACCGCCGGCAGTCAGACAGAAAAGAAAACGGCCACGGCGACCTTCGCCGCCGGCTGTTTCTGGTGCACGGAAGCGGTGTTTCTGCGAGTCAAAGGGGTCACGAAAGTGGTCAGCGGCTACATCGGCGGCACCAAAAAGAACCCCACCTATAAGGAAGTCTGCACCGGGCTGACGGGACACGCCGAAGCCATCCGCATCGAATACGACCCGTCCAGAATCACTTACGAACAACTGCTGGAAATCTTCTTTTACACACACGATCCGACCACCCTGAACCGCCAGGGTGCCGATGCTGGTACCCAGTATCGATCGGCTGTCTTCTACCACGACGACAAACAGAAGCAGCAGGCGACCGAGATGATCGCTCAATTGAACAAATCCGGCGACTTCGACAGCCCGATCGTCACCACTCTGGAACCCAAGTCCACCTTCTACTTCGCAGAAGACTACCATCAGGACTACTTCGCCAACAATCCCTCAAACCCCTACTGCATGGCTGTTGTCGGCCCCAAAGTCTCCAAATTCCGTAAGAAATTCAAGGACTACCTGAAGCAGGACGGCGAATAGCCGACAGCCATTCCCGGCAGCGAGGACACCACCGTAGCCTGGGCTTTAGCCCGGGCAGGTTCCCCATCCTGCAGAAACACTGGCGCGTGCCTCATCTACACACCCGGGCCCGCCACCAGGCGTTGCACCGCGCAACAACTCAGCGGCCCTCGGCGGTCGCCTGAGCCTCCAGCAGTCGGATCCACGGCGCCACATAGTGTCCGTTGTCGTGAAAGGTCCGACCGCTGACAAGATTGCCGTCAATCACGCAGGCCTCGTTCACAAAAATCCCGCCGCACACTTCCAGATCAAAACGGCACTTGGGAACCGTCGCCATGCGACGACCACGCACACAGTCCGCATACGCCGGTATCTCAACACCATGGCAAACGCTGGCGATCGGCTTGCCCGCAGCGAAAAAATACTTCGTCACTCGCACCAGATCGACGTCGTAGCGAATGTACTCAGGAGCTCGACCGCCCGAAAACAGAATCCCGGAATACTCCTGCTCACGAATGTCCCGGAACGCGACGTCCGCCTGAATGCTGTAACCCTCCCACTCCTTTGTGATCGTCCAGCCCGGCTTCACCTCATGCAGCACCATCTGATAACGCTGCTGTTCCGGTGCTGCCACAACCGGCTGAAAACCGGCTTCCACCAGCCTGTAGTACGGATACATCGTATCCAGCGTTTCCGTCGCGTCACCCACCACAATCAGAACCCTGCCCCGAGTACTCATCTGAGGTCTCCCTGTGCGGCGTCAATACGCTTACAGTCGCTCTTCACTGGCCTTCAGTCGTTCGTTGCGGTCAAACGCCAGCAACTCCGTGATCAGATCGTTCAGATCTCCCTGAATGATCCGGTCCAGTTTGTACAGTGTCAGATTGCAGCGATGATCAGTCAACCGATTCTGGGGAAAGTTGTAGGTGCGGATGCGTTCCGAACGGTCGCCGGATCCAACCAGTGTACGCCGAACCTGCGAACGCTCGGACTGCTGCTTCTGCTGCTGCTGTTCCAGAATGCGACTGCGCAGGACTCGCATCGCCTTTGCCCGATTCTTGTGCTGGCTCTTCTCGTCCTGACACTTCACCACAATACCGGTGGGCAGGTGTGTGATTCGCACGGCACTTTCGGTTTTATTGACTTTCTGGCCCCCAGGACCACCGGCCCGCATCGTATCAACTTCCAGGTCTTCCGGGCGAATGTCAATTTCCACTTCATCCGCCTCAGGCAGCACCGCAACAGTCGCAGCACTGGTATGCACCCGGCCCTGCTGCTCCGTCTCAGGCACACGCTGCACTCGATGACCGCCACTCTCGAACTGCAGCGCGTGAAATGCCCCTTCGCCGGTGATTGAAAACACCACTTCTTTCAGACCACCCAGTTCCGTCGGACTGAATTCCAGCAGCTCAGTCTTCCAGCCCCGCTGACTGCACCACGCCAGATACATGTCGTACAGGTCCTTCGCGAACAACGCGGCTTCGTCGCCACCAGTGCCGGCCCGGATTTCCATGATGCAGGCACCGCGAGTGATCGAGTCGCCGGCTGTCGCCATGTCCTCCAGTTCCACACTCAGTTCACGATGCTGAGCCTGGAGCTGGGACAGTTCGGCTCGAGCATATTCGCGAGCCTCATGGTCGGTTTCCTCATCGACCATCATCTTCGCCGCATCGATGTCACCTGCCAGCGAATGAAAACGTCGTACGGCCGCCG
>CAITYU010000371.1 GCA_903896675.1 uncultured Planctomycetaceae bacterium | reverse complement strand
TTCGGCAATCCACTGGAAGGGCTGTTTGAATAGTCGCAGGAGCCCGGGTCCGCCCATCCGGGTACTAAGATGCATCAAAACCCGGGCCACATGCCCGGCGAAGGTGACTTCCCCGAGGACACCTTTCGAGAGCCTCATGTCCGGCTCGATACCGCTGCGCGAACTGTCCTCAGTGCTGCTCAGCGTCACTGAAAACACTGGACGAACTGCACGCTCGCTTTGAATAGACAAAACTGCAGCGAATCCATCCGAATGAGTTGCGCAATGGCAGGCCCACACCATTTACACAGCCCAAAGTCCAGTGTGCGTCTAAGGATTCCCGCGTTCGGCCGTGCCAGACCGATATTCGAGAAGAGCCGAACTGAACAACACGCTTCGCGGTGCCTTACGACCTGACCAGAACGTTGGAAAAAGTTCGCCTCCGGCCGGCAACCCTCCCCTGGGTGGGGGAATCCACCATGCCGTTTTCCCCTGTTTTCGCACAATTGCGCACTTTAACAGATGCATTTGCTTTACGCCTCGCACACAGTACGCCGCAAGCCCGCACCCACTGAGATCATCGCTTCACAAGATCTGCAGCTGATTGCCGCTTCCTGTCTCCCCGAACCCCTTCACTGCGGAACATCCTCCTGCTCCCATTGCCTGAGTGTTCGGACATCTGCTGAATCAGTCCGACTGATTCATTTCTCTGAGGTTGAACTGCAATGGGTTTGAGCCAACTCTGGAATCGGCTGCGCACGGAATTCGGAACAAGTCGGACGGGCAGCGGAACACATCACAGCCGATATTCAAAGCGTGGTACAAGGTACCGGACATCGGCAGATATCTCGCAGCAGGGACAAAGTCTGGAACAGCGGTTGATGCTGACCAGCGACCTTACAGAGATTCTGCAATTTGATTCGCTCAGCCTGACGCCCAACGACGTGCTGGAGATCGAAATCGGTGGCACTGAACGTGGCAACCCGGCGGGGGGCAATGACACAGATGGGTTTGACCAGATAATGGTAACCGGCTTCACCCCGGTACAACTGGATGGCCTGCTTGAGGTAAGACTTGTCAACGATTATCTGCCAGCCATCGGTACTTCTTTTCGATTTCTCAGCATCCCCCCGTCTGTTTCGATGACCGGCGGCTTTTCCAGTGCGTTTGGCCTGTATTCCTTCCCGAGCAATGATCGATACTTCGATGTAACCACGGACAGCGAAGGCCTGCTTCTGGAAGTGAAGGCTCTCCCCGATGGCCTTCGATTCTCTCCACCGGATTCGCAGCGGGATGCCTTTGGTCGCTTTCTCAGCAGTTACTTCGACAACACCGCAACCAACTTCAGCTGCACCGGCAGCATTTCTGTGAATGGTTTTGCCACAGTGTCCGGTACCCTCGCGTTTGAACAGACCGCGGGTGAAACGCGAGTCGTGGGTTCCGGGATCAATGTGGCACTGAATCAGGACACAACCGGAGTTGCTATTACCGACGCCGCCTTTGGTCTCGTGGTCACCAACAGCAATACCTATGCTTTCGAAGCCACAGGCACAGCCGTATTGCACGGACTTTCGGGCTTTTCGATGTCAGGATCGTTGTATGCGGAACGCAGCACAATCCCCACGGATGTCAGTCGCACGGTGAATGTCAACGGACAGTCCGTTTCGATTGATGTTGCTGCCAATGCCAGACGCTTTGCCGGCGAGGACATCGTATTCAGTATCGCAGGCTTTGCCGCCATCGATGGTGATTTTGCTTTCGAGGTGTCCGGTACAAGTGTCACTGCTGTTGCTACCGGCGTTTCGGCTTCCATGCAGGCAGGACCGTTCTCTGCAGGGCTGACAAATGCCGGCCTGGGGCTGATTCTGACAGATACGGACACCGTCGCACTCGAGGTCCGCGGAGGCTTCTCACTGACCGGAGGTGACTTTGCGTCGGTCTCCGCGAATTATGCGTCACTGCGGTACAACACAACAGACGAAGAATTCTCCGGAACCACCCTGAATATTGGCTCGGTGATCTACAGCTTCGCTGATCTTCCGGCCGCAACCGACCTGATGGTGCTTTCTGCTGTTGGCCTGCATCTGCAGCTTGGTGACTTTGCCCACCTCAGTGGCGACCTCGCTTTTCAGAGAACTGCGGGCGATATACAAGCCGCAGCAGCAAATCTGACAGCGGAAGTTCGAGCTGGTTCCGGCTACTCCGCGGGTGTGACTGGCGGCGTGGGCGCGTTGATCCTGTACGCTGACGGAACTCGTCAACTCTTCGCATCAGGAGACTTCACACTCTCCGGTGGTAATCTCGGACAGGTGCGCGGAATTGCCTCCGTAACTCAGAACACATCAACGTCCCCGGTGGATCCGCAAACCGTCTCCGTGGATGGTATCACCGTGGTCCTGCCACAAATGGAAGCGAATCAGCGAAGCGTCACGGCAACAACAAGCTTTACCATCGAAAACTTCCTCGCAGTTTCCGGATCAGTGTCCATCGAGAAGTCCACGCAGAACCTGACAATCGCGGGCAGCAGCACACCGGTTTCAGCTGAAATTCTCACGATTGGCGGCAGCGACATCAATGCGTTCATCGGCACCAACGCCGGAAGTCTCGACGCATCAGGTCTGACACTGACCGGGGTTCGTTTTGGGGTCATGCTTGCGTCACCAGTGGATAACCACGGAGGCCAGGATCAGAGAAGGTGGTCCGCAGCTAAGGCCATCGCCGCAACTGCCAGCGTCTCGAACACTGCCGCTTTTACCGCGACTGGCACTGATCTTACGGTCTCGATCAATCAGGCTGCCGGAACACTCAACGGAAATCCCTTCACAGGTGTGGCGGACCTCGCGGTGCAGAATCTGTCAATCCCAGCAGGGCAGAATGCGTCAATTCTGCTCGACTACGGCAGCGAACTGCTCGTAGCGTCGGGAAACCTGAGCCTCACAGTCTCAGACTTTCTCCATGCTGACGGTAATTTTGCAATCAGCAGGTCAACAGCGTCGCTGATAATTGCTGCTGACACAACCGCCACGAATGTCGATTTGCTGACCATCGGGGCCTCGGATGTTTCAGCCTTTGCCGGTGTAAACGGCGGCTCACAAACTGCCATGGGGCTGGCACTCGGCGGAGTCAATCTCGCCATCGCAATCGCCACATCACAGGCAGACAGCAGCCTGCAGTGGACTGCACTCAAGGCTACTGCAGGTAATGTCGGCTTCGTCGGTGTCGAGGGCCTCACTATGGCGGCCAGCGACCTCACAGTCGACATCAGTCGGCCGGATAAAAACGCCAATCTCGTCAACTTCGCCGCTGCACCCCTCGCCGTACCGACAGGCCCGGGCTCCTCAATCACTCTCGACTACCCAGCCACGGATGGACCGATACTCAGTGCATCAGGAACA
>CAITYU010000370.1 GCA_903896675.1 uncultured Planctomycetaceae bacterium | reverse complement strand
GCTGGATTTCGCGGCTCGGCAGGAGCCTCGCCCTCCCAATCGCTGAATGCCCGCGGCTCGGCGGGAGCCTCGCCCCCCCAAGGGGAACTACCGAGCTCTATTTCGGTGCCCCCAACTACAGGACAACACTCGTTGGCTTGCTCACACCGCGCACTTCATTTTACGTTGAGCAGAAATGATGGTGACCGGCACTGCGGGCTCAGTGTTTGTGAATGTGTTCATCGCTCTGAGGTACAATCACGCCGAAGGGAATTCCGGCATTCAACACAGTTATCCGGCAGCTGCAGTCTGTGCTGGTGAGTGCGTCCACCAACTGTGGGTCAGCGGAAACAAAGCGGGAGCTGCAGTTGGCCGGATCGTTTTTTTCAGGCGACGCTTTCAGCGTAAACTGAGTACCCCGGTTCCGGGTTGTCACATTGACCGTGATCTGCAACTGGTCAATGGGGCAGGCGGTGGTGCCCGTTGCATCCAGTATGTAAATGGTGGCCCAGTCGCGCCCATGCACCAGTTCGGCGTGCAGCTCGCCGTCTCCCATTTCCAGCAGCATTCCATGATGCGGCCCTGCAGCCGTGTGGTCATGTTCCGCATGATCGTGCGGCGGGGTTTCTGCGGCAGCTGCTGCACCAGTCGCGGAATTCTGTTGAGGGCGGGAGCAGCCGGACAGCAGCAGGGTCGCCACGAGCAGCAGCGGAAATCTCGGGCTGTTCTTCATGTCAGTGTCTCCCGTTCGTCGTGTTCGTGATGAATAGCGCGTGCGGCAGCTTTGCGACCGGCCGTCCAGAACAATGCAGGGTGAACAAAAAAGTCCAGCAGTGTCGAGCTGGCGATGCCTCCGAGGATCACCGTGGCCACCGGGTACAGAATCTCGCGACCCGGTTGGTGACCGGCAATGACGAGTGGCACGAGAGCGATACCGGCAGTGAGGGCAGTCATCAGTACCGGAGCCAGTCGTTCCAGTCCGGCTCTCACCACCATCGCCTCGGTAAACTGCTCGCCCTCATGCCTGACCAGATGCAGATAGTGGTTCAGCAGCAGAATCCCGTTGCGTGACGCGATGCCTCCGAGCGAGATGAAGCCGACCATGGCAGCGACTGTCAGCGTCTGCTGGGTGAGCACCAGTGCTGCAACAGCGCCAATGAAGGCCATGGGCAGTGCGGCCAGCACCTGCAGAGCGAGGTTGACCGAGCGGAACATGGAGCAGAGCAGCAGGAAGACAGCGATCAGTGAGACCAGCGACAGCACCATGATCCCGGCAGCGGCCGAACGCTGGCTCTCAAATTGACCACCGAATTCGACGGAATAGCCGGGAGGTAATCGGCTGATCATTGGTTGCAGTGCCCGTTGCATGTCCTCAACAACCTCCACGAGGCCACGTCCTGCCACATTGCACTGAATCAGGGCTCGACGACGGACGTTGTCGCGGTTCACGACATTCGGCCCGTCAGCGCGGGCAATCCGGGCCACGGCCGACAGCGGGATAGTACCCCCCCGAGGCAGGGCGATCGGCAGCCGCTCCAGTGCCAGAGGATCCTCGCGATACGCATCCTGCAGTCGTACCACCAGATCAATCGTCCGGGAACCTTCGAGCACTTCACCGACAACCTGCCCCTGCAGCGCCGTCTGCACGAAGTCTGAGATGTCGGCTGCAGTCAGTCCGTAAAACCGAAGTTTTTCCCTGTCAGGCTGCAACTGGAGCTGGGGTATTCGGACCTGAGGCTCCTGCATCAGATCGCGAACGCCGCTGATACCGGAAAGCACCTGCTGCATGCTGTCCGCTTCCTTTCTCAACTGGTCCACGTCATCACCGTAGATGCGGATTCCAATCTGTGCTCGGACGCCCGACAGCATATGCGAGATCAGGTGTGAGATCGGCTGTTCGACGGCCGAGACGATTCCGGGGATATCGGCCAGAGCCTCGCGTATGGTCTCCAGCTGCTCGGCCCGAGTTCCGGGTGACTGCGGATCCAGCTCCAGCAGGTATTCGCTGGCGTGCACACCTTCTGCGTGTTCGTCCTGTTCGGCTCGGCCCGTGCGCCGGTTGAAGCTGATCACATCAGGATTGTTCTGCAGTGCCTGCTCGACGCGGCGGTTGATGTCGATGGAGGCATTCAGTGAGGTGCCAGGCGGCAGCAGCACATTGAGCTGCACGGTGCCTTCATTGAATGGAGGCAGAAAGTCCCGGTCGAGACGTGCTGCAGCGACGGCGGAGACTGCAGTCACCAGTGCTGTGACGGTCAGGTTCAGCACCGGATGTCTCAGACTGAAGCGAATGATCGCTTCTGCCGGACGCTTCAGCATCCGCAGAAATCCACTTTCGTGCTCTGTCAGCCGACGAGTGTTGCCCAGCAGCCAGAACGACAGTACCGGCGTGACTGTGAGCGAGACCAGGAGTGAGGCCAGAATTGATACAATATACGCTGCTCCCAGCGGAGCAAACAGGCGACCTTCCATGCCGTCCAGTGCGAACAGCGGAATAAACACCAGCACGACAATCATGGTGCTGTAGACAATCGAACTGCGAACCTCGACGCTGGCGGAATACACCACCTGCAAAGCCGGTGCGGGATGCTGCAGCAGTCGGTTTTCACGAAGCCTGCGGAAAATGTTTTCGACGTCCACGATTGCATCATCCACCAGTTCACCGATGGCAACAGCCAGACCGCCGAGCGTCATGGTGTTGATGGAGATGCCGCAGGCCGCGAAAATCAGCGCAGTGATCAGTACAGAGAGGGGAATTGCCGTCAGGGTGATGAAAGTGATTCGCAGATTCATCAGGAACAGAAACAGAATGATGACAACCAGTATGACACCATCGCGCAGGGCATCGGAAACATTTCCGATGGCTCGATCAATAAAGGACTTCTGCGAATAGGCAGGTTCCACGCGTGTGCCCTGGGGAAGAGAGCTTTGCAGCTGGCGAACGGCCTGCAGCACCTGCTCGGTGACTTTTCTGGTGTCGGCTCCGGGCTGTTTTGTGATATTCAGCATGACTGCCGGTCCGCCGCTCCACGCTTTGCCGTCGGGCTGACGTACGAACGCGGCGCTGTCTCCCCGACGCACCTGTGCTCCTTCCCGGACCTCGGCCACGTCGCCGATGGTGACTGCACGATCGCCCTGCATGGTGACGACAGTGCGACGGATATCGTCCGCATCCCGGACTTTCCCCGTCACCCGCACCAGCATTTCTTCGGCGTTCTGCTGGTCCAGATATCCTCCGGTACCGCTGCCACCGGCAGCGGCAGCAGCCGCTTGCATTTGTTCGAGTGTCGTTCCGAATTTCTGCAAGAGTGCGGGATCGGCGAGCACCTGATACTGGCGACGTTCACCGCCCATGACGATCACCTGGGAAACTCCGGGAATCGCCTGCAGTCGCTGACGCAGGATCCAGTCTGCTGAGGTGCGCAGTTGCATGGGGGTCACAGCGGGATTGTCGTTCCACATGGCCAGCAGCAGGATTTGTCCCATGATGGATGCGGCGGGGGCCAATTGCGGGGAAATGCCGGAAGGCAGGCGGTCACGGACCGCCTGCAGGCGTTCAGCGACGACCTGCCGGTCCGTCATCAGGCTGGTGCCCCAGGCGAATTCGACGTAGACGACGGAAATGCCGACGCCTGACGAGCTGCGAACATGTTCAACGCCACTGGCACCGTTCATGGCTGTTTCCAGAGGCATGGTGATCAGCGTTTCGACCTCTTCCGGGGCCATGCCGGGGGCTTCCGTCAGCAGCACAACTCGCGGACGATTCAGGTCTGGAAATACGTCTATTGGCAGTTTCGCCGACTGCCAGATGCCGACGGCCGTCAGCAGACAGGCAACGGCGGCAACCAGCATTCGCTGCTGCAGTGAGAATCTGATGAGTGCATCAAGCATGGGGCGGTACCGTGGCGTTTGCGGTCAGGTGAGTCAGTGAGAATGTCCGGCGTGCGGATCAACGGGCGCGGCTTTGCTGCGCAGTGCCATCAGGATCTGGGTGGCCGATTTGCCGGCGATGACATCACCAATAAACAGCGAGCCGTCGTCAGCGATGACGGCCGAATGAGTGTCCTCATGCAGCACGTGCACCGGAACGCGTTCGAACAGCCGTCCGTTGCGGCGAAACACCAGTCGATCTGCTCCATCCCTGGCCACGGCGGATGCTGGCACCACGAATTGATCACTCCAGTGTTCGACCGGTATTGAGAGCTGCAGACGCTGGCCGGGCAGATACTTCCATTCCACGGTCCGCTGCCCGTTCGGTCCGCTGAGATCGCGAATGCGGGGGTTACTGAGTTCAATGTAGAACGGCAGGATGCGGGATTGCGGGTCAATTTCGACAGCAATTCGGGCGATGTGCAGGCCGGAGACCTGCTCATCGGAATTGCGACCGGGGAACAGGGCGTCGATGGGCCATTGCTCTGCAGCGGTGGTGGCAAGCAGTTCGCGGTCTTCGGCGAAAGCGTGGCCCTCGATGAGCAGATGTTCGGGATCGCTGAGCGTGCACAGCGGATCCCCGGCCCGCACGGCCTGCCCTTTGCTGGCGGCCAGTTGTTCGATGACCAGCAGGTGGCCGCTGTGCTGCTGCGACGAATTTCCGTTTTCGGCCGTTTGACGCGGTTGTTCCTGTTGAGTTTCAGCCGGGTTGCTGGCCATGCGTCGGGCTGAATCAGAGTCAGTGGCCAGCATCAGCGGTTCATCGTGGGAGTGTTCGTCAGGTTCCGGGGCGGTGACAAGAAGGCTGCGGAGCAGGCGGCGCTCGGTGGCGATGGCGTCGACCTGCAGGTCGGTCAGTCCGTGCAGTCGCAGTGCTTCGCGCTGGGCTTTCAGCAGAGCCTGCAGGCGATCGCGGGAATAACGCCGTTCCAGCAGTGTTCGTCCGGAAAGTGCGCCCGATTCGGCCACCTGCTCCAGCCGTGTGACCTCCCGCTGTTCAACCTCCAGTTCCCCCAGCGTTTTCAGGAAGTCGGTCTGAGCGGTGACCAGTTCTTCGTGAGTGAGGCGAATTTCAAACAGCAGTGTTCCGGGCGTGACAGCTTCCCCGGGCAGTGAGTGCACGTGTGTTATGACACCGGTGAGCGGTGCTGAGACGTGGATCTGAGTTCGGCCGGGTCTGTCGACCACAACGCCCGGGATCCTGATGGAACGGAAGTAGTCGGAGCGATTGATGGTGAGCAGTGTGGCGGAATTCAGGCCGAGGTTCGCCTGGGCAGCGGTGGAAAGCGCGATGGCCTCAACGGCAGTCGTCGTGCGGTGCGCTGCGGCATCGTGACTGTCTGCAGCGGGTGGTGTTTCTGGCGCTGAGCTGACGGCGACCAGCAGTCGCTGGCGAACACCCGGAATCAGCAGGCTGAGGAATACGAGTGATGAAGTGAAGAGCAACCGGTACAAGTGGCTGCGTCGCGGAGCAGTGGCGGGGTGAGTCGTCATGGAAGATCCTGGAAGCGGGCGCAATCGTGTGCGTGCATCGAACGCACTGCGTGTGTGCGACGGGGAATGCAGGTGCTGGCAATCAGCAGGGCAGGGTGGGCCCGACATCAGTATGCAGGCCGGACCGCAGAGTCAGTGCCGGTCAGCGTGTGCCGACTGTCATACAAGCCAGCAGCAGAGGCGAATGCGCAGTGCGATCCCGTGGCAGTGATGGGCTGCAAAAACGGGGGATTTGTGATGCGGTCGCAAGGCGTTGGCGGCGGCCGGAACATCGGTGATTGCGGGCAGCCCGTGGCAGATGGCGGGTGCCAACTGGGGAAGTTCTGCGCGAGTATCGACGAAAAGACAGTCCTCGGCAGTGCAGTGTTCGGCCGGGGGAGTGGAGTCCTGGGGGCTGCGGTTGTGTGGCGTTTCCGTGCGGCTGCCGTGTGCACAGCATCCGGGGTGGGTCAGATTCGTGGAGGTCCGACAGTTGGCTGCGTTCGCGTTGTGCTGGTGATGCAGGCAGCAGCCGAAAATGGCGTGTGCCATGACGGTGATGAGCAGCAGCAGTTTGGCGAGCAGAGGAAACACGCAGGAAGCCGGGGGCAGAGGGAGTCAGAAAATGTTACTGATTGCAGGAAGTGTATCGGCAGCAGTAGACGGAAGCGCGGCAAATCTGTCAAGAAAAATTGATCAGCGAGGCGAATGCCGGGCGGGAATCCGGGCTGAAATCCGGATTTTTGCGGCAGCGGCTTATTTACCAATGACTGAGGGCTGTTACCACTGCGAATCCGCAGCGATCTGTTCGGGGTTCAGCGGACCTTCGCGGGTCAGCAGGGGCCACAGGACCGGATCGCTGAGGATTTCAGTGGTGGAGTGCGGCTGGTGATTGATCCACAGAGTCTCGTGGATCAGCCGTACAGCGTGGCTG
>CAITYU010000369.1 GCA_903896675.1 uncultured Planctomycetaceae bacterium | reverse complement strand
GCCTGGCGCAGGTTTCGGAGCGTGGTGTGCGCCTCCGGGCACTGCATCTGTTGGTTCGGCTTGCCCGCGGCTGCGATTCAGGCCTGACGGGCCGGTTTCCGAAAGCCGAGGGGGCAAACAGCTGAATTTGTGGGTAATGACGAGGGCTAAAGCCGAGGCTACGGCTGTGGGTCCATGGCCTCATGTCTGCTCGAGCGATCACGACAACGTGGTGCCATAAATCGCGTCGAGCAGTCTGTGAGGATGGCGGGAATCCGGGCGGTTGATGAATTTTGTCCGCTGGGGCTTAGTTTGATTTCGGGCGTGGGTGAACGGTGGCAGCCAGTGCAGCAGCGCTGCCACTGGCGAGCAGTGTGACCGATTGACCGCCGGGTGCCTGCAGCAGTGTGCCGAGGGATTCCGGGGTTTCGCCGGCGACGGCCGTGCGGATGGGCAGACAGAGTGTCAGCAGGCTGGGCAGATCACCGTACTTGACGGCTCCGGGCAGCAGATTGACGTCGCGGATCTGAGTGATGCCGGCAAAGCGAAAGCCGTGGGTATCGACGGCGAGGCTGGCCAGTTTGTCGCGGGCGATGGCGGCGGCGCAGATGGCGTGCGGTGCTGCTCCGTTCAGTCCGATGAGGTGGACCTGTTCCGGCTGTCGTTCATGGAATACCGTCGAGGAAATCAGTGTCAGCAGATCATGAACTCGCTGGCTGAACAGGGGATGGTTGTACCCCAGAGTGTAGCCGGCAAATTCTCGCTTGTTGTTGACGCGGGGATGTTCGGCAATCGGCCTGCCGTCGTCCGTGAAGTCTCCGGTGAGGTACAGATCGACGGTTCCGACGGCGAAGCCACTGGCCACCAGTTCCTGAATGGCGGGCAGCAGTGTGGTACCGTCGGCGTCGAACAGTCCGCGTTTGCCCTGCCCGTCGGCCCACAGCACGGCGTGGCGATTCCAGTTGGCTGGCAGCAGCCAGATGGCCGGCAGTTCTTCACCGTGCGAGTTCAGCCTGAGCAGTCCGCGGAATTCTGTCCATGCGTCTTTGTCGTGGGAGGTCTGAATCTGTTTTTCAAAGGTGGTGCTGCCAGCGGGGGGCAGCGAGCGTCCGATCATAACCTCCAGGGCTCCGCCCACGACCCGGCGAAATTCCGTCATACCGTCTGCTGACTTTGGCAGCAGTGCGGCAATCTGCTGACGGGATGCTGCATCCAGTCCGCGCAGCATGGTGACTTCGGCGTCTGCCGTTTTGGGTGGGGCTGGATGATCAGGAGTGAAGACAGTGGCTTCATCGCGAGTGAGCGGAGTGTAGGGGCGTTCGCTGATTTCGCTGATCCCCAGTTGCAGGTGCTGGTTGAACCACTGATACATCATCATGCGGCTGGGCAGGTTGTAGTTGTGCGGAAACTTCCGGTATCTGGCGAGGACATTGTCCGGAGCACCGAGCAGTGCGTAGAGTTTGCGGAGTTCAGGATAACCCCTGGTTTCGATGTCAACCGTCCAGTCGTCAGCACCGGTCATGGCCACCGGTCGCGGTGCAGTCAGGGCGGCGAATTCGATATTGCCCGTATTGACTCGCAGGTAAGACGCATTTTCGCAGGTGCAGCCACCCTGCATGGCGGTGGAGACCATGACGGCGGGGAATGCGGCTGTGACACGTTCGTCGAGCGCTGTGAGGATGAAGGTTTGTGTACCTCCGCCACTGGCTCCGGTGCAGCCAATTCTGGCAGTGTCACAGTCCGGGCGGGACATGATCCAGTCGAGAGCGCGGAGTGAGTTCCACGTTTGCAGTCCCATGGCGTTCAGGCAGCGGAGTTCGGCCTGGGCACTGAACAGTCCCCAGCGTTCGGGGCTGCTGAGATCCGGTCGCTGTTCAGCAAAGCCGTGAGCCAGTTCCTGAGTCAGCGAGCCACCATCGGCATAGCCCAGCATATCGTAGATGAAGACCATGCATCCCATGCGGGCGAGTTGTACGCAGCGGGACTGCAGCGGGTGCCGTCCGCAGACGGGGTCCGTTTCGCCGCCGGACGCCAGCTCCTGGGCGATGGTCTTTTCGCCATGATCGTGAAATCGACCGTTGGCCCAGTGTCCATGCGGGCAGAGCACGGTGGGCAGTTTGCCGGAGGCATTTTTGGGCAGGTACAGGCTGCCGGTGACGAGCAGTCCCGGGGCACTTTCAAAGATGACTTTGTCAACCGTGTAATCATCCCGTTCGACGCGACCGTGGACGGTGGCGTTGATGGCTGGTCGTGCGGGCATGGGCCAGAGTCCCAGAGCGACCTGGATCTGCCGCAGGACGACCTGTTTGCGCTGGTTCCATTCGTGGACGGTGGTGGGAGGAGTGAAGGGGAAGTAGCCGTTGAGATCCTTGAGGCCCTGCAGGCGTGAGTCGTTGGGTTTACTGAAGGGGCCGGCGTTGCTGACGGTGGCAGCGAACAGGGCTTCAGCAGGCAGCACACTGCCGGCAGCGATGGCCGCGGACAACTGGAGCAGGGAGCGACGATTGAGGGCACGGGATTGCATGGGAGCAGCTTTCTGAAGTGGCTGGGTCGATGGCAGGCGGGCAGGAGCAGTTGGAAAACGGCAGGCAGCGGGTGTTGGGGCAATTATTTTGCGGCGGTCTGCAGGGACGGGTCCTTTTGGGCATCTGCCTGATAGTACAGGGCCGATGGAATCAGGATCTGCGGTGCCAGTTCGTCACCGCGGAAGTACTTGTCGATCATGACAACAGTTTCGCTGCCCATGCGTTCGGGGAACTGGATGGGGTCACAGACGATGCGTCCGTCAAGGATGGCCTGTTTGCCTTCGGGGGCCCCGTCGAAGCCGATGATTCTGACAGCATCGGCGCGGCTGGCTTCTTCGAGTGCCACGCGGGCTCCGAGGGCGGAAGGGTCATTGATGGCGAAGATGGCGGCGAGGTCGGGATGTGCCTGGATGGCATCGCGAGCGGCAGCGTGTCCGGCTTCACGGGCTCCGCGACCGTTCAGGACCGTTACGATTTCAATTTTTGCGGCGTCCGGTTTGGCGTTGTGGGCATCGACAATTTCGCGGAACCCCCTGACTCGCAGTTGGCACGATTCCACATCCGGGTAATCGATCACAGCCACTTTGCCACCGGTTTCGCTGAGCATTCTGACCATGGCTTCACCGGCCAGTTGCCCGCCCTGCAGGTTGTCAGTCGCGATGTGGCAGACCACGGTGCCATCGGTGCCATCATATCGGATGTCGTTGGTGAAGACGGGAATGCCGGCTTCGTTGGCCTTGCGGATGGCGGTGCCGATGCCTTTGGAGTCGCAGGGGTTGAGCACGATGGCGGAAACGCCCTGAGTAATGAAGTCTTCGACCTGTGCGGTTTGTTTGTTGACATCCTGTTCGCCATCAACGACGACGACGTCGTAGCCCAGTTTATTGGCTTCCGCTGTCAAGGCGTCAGCGATGATGCGGAAGAAGGGATTGGCGAGGGTCAGGGTGGAGTAGCCGATTTTTTTCTTTGTGGCGGTTGCTGATGGGTCACCGGAGGGGCCTGGGGCCGGCACGCTGGCACCGCTGTTTTCGGGAGCGCTGCCGGAACTGCAACCGGCGGCGGCAAGGCTGAGGAGTGTCAGGAAATGTCGCCGGCTGGGCATGGTGAATCCTTCAGGCTGGTGGTGGGTGGGAAAAGGGTGAGTGTCAGTGTACTGAAATTCGGGAATTCAGGCGAGTTCAGCGGGTGCGGAATGCGGCAAACCCCGGGAAACACGCGGTCCTGAACTGACGAATGCGACAGCTCGCGTTTATACTCCACAACGCCGCCGCCGAGGAACGTGTGGGTGGCAAATGTCAAGAAAAATCCGGCTGTTTGACTTCCGATCGTGGCGAGCTTTCATGAACCTGCTGACTCAGATTAAACAACGATTTGCTCCGGCGCTG
>CAITYU010000368.1 GCA_903896675.1 uncultured Planctomycetaceae bacterium | reverse complement strand
TAAAAAGGTAGTTATCAACAGTTTTGACCGACCCATATTACTACAGACTGCTGAAAAACATTTGATTTTGAATTTCTGAACAACGCAGACAGGAACAACAAAAAAACGGCATCAACACCCCCTTGGGAGGGCGAGGCTCCCGCCGAGCCGCAGGTTTCAGCGACCTGACAAGCTGTTCGGCTCAGCAGGAGCTTCGCCCTCCCGAAGGTTCAACACCCCCGGCACGGCAATCTTTGGCTGCGCACAGGATTTCGCGTTGAGCCCAACAAAAAACCTCCAGCAGCCGCAACCGGCCACTGGAGGTTTTTGCTTTTGATCAGAAGTGCGGGCGTGTCAATCAGACAACTTCCCAGCCCTTGCGATATTCCTTGTTGATCAGTTTGGCGGCTTCCGGAGCATTGGTGGCGGTCAGGTTGGCCGCATCCCAGTCCAGGGTCTTGCCAAGTCGGTAGGCGACTGTACCCAGCAGCACGGTTTCGGTCAGTGCGCCCGAGTAATTGAAGTTGCAGGTGGTGGGTGAACCATCCTTGCAGGCCTTGATCCACTCGGCGTGATGTCCGATGGAGTTCGGGATGCTTTCAGCCGGTGGCTTGAAGCTGGCGAACTTGTCGGTTGGGAACAGTCGATAGCGACTGTAGTCGGCGAACATCATGCCGTCGGTACCGACGAACATGACTCCGTTGGCCGGGACCGGCTGATCGGCGATCTTTTTGGGAATCATGTCGCCGTCGTACCACGTCAGCTTCAGTGCGGGCATGGTGCCGCGGGCCGGGAAGTCGTAGCGGACGATCAGACCCAGCGGGCAGGTTTCCGGATGCACCTTCGGACCTTCGGCAGAGATCTTTGTGGGATGACGCAGGTCAAGTGCCCAGAATGGCAGGTCCATGTAGTGGCAGGCCATGTCGGCAATTGTGCCACCGCCAAAGTCCCACCAGCGCCGCCAGTTGGCCGGATGGTAGGCTCCATTGGCGTAGGGGCGTTCAGGAGCCGGTCCCAGCCACAGATCCCAGTTCAGGGTTGCTGGTACCGGGTCACCCTTGGCCGGTCGTTCCCCGCCGCCCCAGCCCTTGCCGACCCACACGTGCACTTCCGTCACGTTGCCGATCGCGCCCGAACGGATGACTTCGACGACGCGGCGATAGTTGTTTTCCGCGTGAATCTGAGTTCCCAACTGAGTAGCCACACCTTTTTCCGCAGCGGCTTTCGCCAGCAGACGGGATTCGAAGACGGTGTGAGTCAGCGGCTTTTCGCAGTAGACATGCTTGCCGGCCCGAATTGCCCGGATCGCTGCCGGGGCATGATGATGATCGGCTGTGCCGATCACAACGGCGTCAATTTTGTCATTTTCCGCAGTCAGCATCTCGCGGTAGTCCGCGTAGGTGCGAGGTGTCAGTTTTTTCTTTTCCGTCAGCATCGCCTTGCAGCGATCGAGGTAGTTCGAGTCGATGTCGACAATCGCGACAATGTTCTCGCTCATCACTCCGCTGACGTCTTCGGCGGCACGATTGGCTGTACCAATGCAGGCGATGTTCAGATTTTCCAGAGCACTGCGGGACGGACGCGCAGGGCTGGCTGATGCGTAAAGACCGGGAAGCAGCAGAGCAGTGGAACCGGCGGACTGCAGGAATGAACGGCGTGCGGTTGATTGACGCAACGTCATGGCGGGATCCTTTGGAGTGAAACAGCAATCGAAGAAACTGACGCAGATTTCAGAGGATAAACGTTCCGGAAACTGAAGCAAATTGACAATATATGGAAAGTATCGGCAATTCAGGGGAAAACAGGAAATCATGCGAACGCTCATTGTCGGGCAGGGATTGGCCGGGTCCGCACTGGCATGGACCTGTCACTGGCAGGGTGATCAGGTCTGCCTGATTGGCTCGCCCCGTCGCCCTGCAGCGTCGCAGGTCGCAGCCGGACTGGTGATGCCCATCTCCGGTCGCAAATTCACGACTCCTGACCGCTATCACGAACGACTGACGCTGGCCGTACAGTTCTATGAGCAGGTCGCGGAGGAACTGAAATCTGATCGTTTATTCAGTGCAATCAAAATTCTGAGACGTTTTCAGCAGGATTCTGAGCGGCAGTTGTTTTTGCAGGAGCGATACGAATCGGTGCGGGGTCAGGTGCAGCTGCAGTCTGGACCGGATGGACGGGAAACGGGCTTTGTGATGCCGGCATGGAAACTGAATGTGGCCTCCTATCTGGAACAAACACGTCAGTTTTTTCAGAATCGGGGCCAGTTTTTGGCTGCTGACCTGGAAATTGCTACAGACGTTGTTCCTGGACCTGATGGCGTGAGTGTGCCGCGTTTCGGGTTAACCGTGGACCGGATGTATTTGTGTCTGGGAGCAGCGGGGCGAGTGCAGGCCAATCCATGGTATCCGGAAGTACCTGATCATCCGTTACGTGGTGAAATTCTTGAAGTTGTCGTGAATGAATTGCCAAAAGCGGACTCCGAGGTGCCGGGGTGGGTTGGTGTTGTGGATCAGCACTGGCTGGTACCTGTGGAGGGGTCCACGGATCGTTTTCTGGTGGGTGCGACCTATGATCGGGAGGGTGTGGATCTGGGGTGTGACGGTTGGGACGGCACAACAGTAGCGGGGCGTGAAGAGTTGCGGGCGAGTGCGGAGCGTTTGTTACTGGCGGGAGGTTGGTTGGGCGGTGTGCGAGCGGTGGTGGGTCATCGAGCTGGTGTGCGTGCGGGAACTCGCCGCCGTCAGGTGGTGGCTGAACACCACACAGAGTACAAAAGAATTGGTGTGTTGAATGGTTTAGGGTCACATGGGACACTGGCGGCACCGGCTGCTGCGTTGGATTTGTTGCAGCGGTTTGCTGCGGATCGAGTGGTTGGCATGTCACAGGAACAGTCAGGGCGTCGTCGCAGTGATCTGACCGAGAAGGCTCAGACGATCGTGCGGCGTGCGGTTCGTGGGGGTGACTGGCTGCTGGATGCCACAGCAGGAAATGGTCACGACACCCTGTTTCTGGCTCGAACCTTTGACCCGCAGCGTGTTTTAGCGGTGGATTTGCAACCGGCGGCGATTGAGAAGACGGCTGCTTTGCTGGCACAACACGGGATCGCAGGTGTAGGATTGGTGTGTGCTGACCATGCGATTGAGCTGGAGCGACTGGTGCGGACTGCGGAAACGGTCCGGTCTGGTCAGTTTGGTGCGGTGATGTTTAATCTGGGGTATTTGCCAGGTGGTGACCATTCTCTGGTGACTCGAGCGGACACCACGGTCAGGGCGATATCCGCAGCGCGGCACTTACTGCGTGAGGGTGGGGTGTTGACGGTATTGTGTTATCGGGGTCATGCTGGTGGCATGGACGAGTATGCGGCGGTGCTGCAGGATTCTCAGCAGCAGCAGCAGTGTCAGGTGGATGTGATTGAGACGGGTACAGGTAATCCGGTGGCACCGGTGTTGTTTGTTTTTCGGAAGCGGTCGACAGTCAGAGGGTAGAATTGAGAAACTATGCGAGAACTGCATCAGCTGGAACAGCAGCAGGACGCCGTACGACTGGCTGGGTGGCTTTCCCGGAACTCGATCCGCGTGCGTGTCGAGCAGGAGGATGGTCGCTGGGTGATCTGGCTGGTTGATGATGCGCAGAAGGAAACGGCGACGGGTCTGCTGCAGCAGTTTCTCAGTGATCCGCAGGCAGCTCAGATTACGGCGGCGGAGTTGGAGGGGCGGAAGCTGCTGAAGCAGCAGGATGCTCCGGAGGCCCGTCTGAACACAGCGGCATCTCGGCGACTGAAGCAGCGCTGGTCGGGAGTCTGGTATTATACATTTCCGGCCACGATTCTGCTGATTGGTATTTCGATTCTTGTGGTGGCGGTGACGACGGACTGGAAGTCCAGTTTTCAGGAGGGTGGTTTGTTCATGCCCACCTGCAATGACTCGCAGTCGCGATTGCTTTCGAAACTGTTCATACAGACTCCGCCAGAGGAATACACACCGATCGAGCTGCTGCTGGTGGATCCTTTTCGACCGAATCCGCTGGGGGTGTTGCGGCGTGGCGAAATCTGGCGCTTTATCACTCCGATTTTTCTGCACTTCGGTGTGCTGCACATTTTATTCAACATGCAGTGGATGTGGGGACTGGGTCGCTGGATCGAGTTTACTCGCGGTACAGCCAGATATGTTCTGCTGGTGCTGCTGACGGCGGTGATTTCCAATCTGGCTCAGTTGTACTGGTCCGGGCCGAATTTCGGCGGCATGTCGGGAGTGGTTTTCGGGCTGATCGGGTATGCGTGGATGAAGGGGCGGACAGCACCGGAGGACGGCATCGGCCTGCCTCAGGATCAGATTGTCTATTCGATGTTTTTTCTGCTGATCTGCATGTCGGGTGCGCTAGGTCCGATCGCCAACGCGGCTCATCTGGCTGGCTTTCTGACCGGGATTGTTCTGGGACTTCGTAAGAAACTGTGGCGACGGGTGCGAGGTGGCTGATGGATCGAGCGATGAATCTGGCACTTCTGAACGAGTACGTGCAGAATCCGGCTCTGCAGCGGCACATGTTTGCCGTGGAGGCCGGATTGCGGGCGTATGCGGTGAAGTACGGCGAGGATGTCGAGAAGTGGGCAACCGTGGGTCTGCTGCATGACTTTGATTATGAGCGCTGGCCGAATCCACCGGATCATCCACTGCAGGGTTCTGCAATACTTAAGCAGCGCGGTTACAGCGACGAAATTATCTATGCCATTAAGTCGCATGCGGATTATCTGCCGGACTGTCCGCGGGTATCTCGTCTGGACAAGGCATTATATGCGTGCGACGAGCTGTGTGGATTTCTGGTGGCCTGTGCGCTGATGCGGCCCGGTCGTCTGGAGGGAATGACAGCGAAGTCTGTGCGGAAGAAGATGAAGACGGTGTCGTTTGCTGCTGCGGTCAGTCGGGACGATATTGTGCGTGGCGCGGCGGATCTGGGGGTGGATCTGGACGAGCATATAACGTTCCTGATCGGGGCTCTGGCGGCGATTGCACCGGTGCTGGAACTGGTGCCTGAAGCGGGTGCGTCAGGTGGTGAATAGGCGATTGAAGGTGATGCTGGCGGTGGGTGGCATGCACGGGGGCGGCACTGAGCGGCAGCTGGTGCAGATCCTGCGGCATCTGGATCGCGACCGCTTCATGCCGCAGTTGTATCTGGTGTATCGGACGGGGCCGCTGCTGGCAGAGATTCCAGCGGACGTGCCGGTGCATGTGTGCGAG
>CAITYU010000367.1 GCA_903896675.1 uncultured Planctomycetaceae bacterium | reverse complement strand
GCCCGTCAGGCCTGAATCGCAGCCGCGGGCAAGCCGAACCAACAGATGCAGTGCCCGGAGGCGCACACCACGCTCCGAAACCTGCGCCAGGCCGCCGAGACCCGCACCAGGCCTGAAGGGCCGGTTTCAGCGAAGCCAGGTGCGTAAGCACCTGGTCGCGACACCCTTCAACACCCCCGCAGGCCTGAAGGGCCGGTTTCAGCAGAGCGAGGTGCGTAAGCACCTGGGAGAGCCGTACCCGACCGCGAAAACAGCAGACGTCTTGAAATCGGCCCTTCAGGCCTGAATCGCAAACGCGGGCAGAGCAAAACGAAACAGTCGCTCCGGGGGACCGCTTGGTTTCATGGGTAATGACAAGGCCACAGTCCCACGCCACATTCGGACTGGCCTGCTGAACCGGCACTCACCGCGGGGCTTCAGGAGCCAGTGCGGCAATCACAGGCAAACGTCGTCCCGAGTCCTCAGGGTGTCATTTCCAGCCCAGGCAACGGACGATCGCCGCTGGAGAACCGCTCGGCTGCCAGTCCCATCTGTTGCAGCATGCTGACGTACAACTGGGCCATCGGAGTATTATTGGTACGGTCAAATGCCAGATGCTGCCCGTGCCGGAAACTGCCTCCCGCCAGAATCACAGGCAGATTGCGATTGTCATGCCCCCCACTGTGCATGTGGGAACCCAGCAGCACCATGGTCTGCGACAACAAACTCACCCCGCCCTCGTCCGCGGCCTTCAGTTTTGTCAGGAAGTCACCGAACAGTTTCAGGTGAGCCGATTCAATGATCGCCAGCTGCTTCAGCTTCTCCGGATCCTGCCCATGATGCGACAGATCATGATAATTCATGGTGATGCCGGGCAATGAGGCAACAGCATTGGAATCGCCGACGCTGTAGGTCATGACGCGAGTCGAATCCGTCAGCAGCGCGAGGTACATGATGTCGTAAAACTGCTTCGCTCGGCCGGTAATGTCATTCAGATCCCGCAGCTCAACCAGGGGTTCTGCATCCACACGGGGCTTGGGTTTGTGCTGCCATTGCTCGGCCTTCTGCAGTCTCTGCTCGGCCTCACGAATCGCCGTAAAATACTGCTCGAGCTTCCCGCGGTCCTCAGCCCCCACGCGGACCTGCATGCGACGGACACCGTCTGAGACCGAATCCAGTACACTCCGGCCCTCCTGCAGCCGCTGAATCTGTCGCTTCTGCTCGTCCGCATCGCCCTCGACAAACAGTGTCTGAAACAACCGAGCAGCAAAAGGCATGGCCGGCACCGGTACACCGTTGGCCGACACGGAGATGCCCCCACTGCCAAGTACGAGACTGGCCCAGCGTGTTTCAAGGCCAATCGAGTTCGCCACCAGCTGGTCCATCGAGATGCTGTTGATGAAATTGGAAGCCCCCGGATGTGCTGCTCCGGTCAGCCACGACTTCGATGCCGCATGGCCACCGTCGACGTCCGGATGAGACGTCCCGGAAACGATCGTGAAGTCCCGCCGCAGGGGCTCAAGCGGAAGCAGATAGCTCGGCAGTGAATAGTCTGCTCCTGCCACTTCCGGCATCAGATTCGGTGGATGAAATGACAGCTCGAAATTGATGGCCACCATCCGGCGACGGCGTTCCTCCACCGCCCCCGAGCCAGCTACTGCCGTGGTCATACAGCTCAGGAATGGCAAGGGCAGGGCCACCCCGCCACCCCGCAGCATACACCGTCGCGAAAGTCGACCGTTCCTGAGAAATCCGGCGGATTGAGACTGCTGACTGAACATGAACTGCCCCTGTTTCATTGTCTGCAGAAAAGCGGACTGCAGATGATCTCCAGCACAACGTCCCGCAAACCGTAATTCCCGCCAGCCGTCCGCCTGATCACCTGCTGCAACTCACCGCGATCGCTGAAGGTCATGCGACGACCTGTACCGTATTCGGTCAGCAGTCGAGTCATTGCGAGGGGCAGGGCAGTCGGATCAGACAGCAGCAACTGCCGATAATCATTGAGATCTGCAAACGGTCGGCCATCCGGAAGCAAACCCGATGGATCAACGTCCCCGCCCTGCTGATAACGCACGTGGTGTCCCGGTGCCTGCGGGTGCAGAGGCTTCGAAACGTGGCGACCGCCCTGCGCGACCCGGTACCACTGTCGCTCGCCACCAATCACATCAAAACACTCCAGCGCAAACCCCGGTGGATCAATCCGATTGTGACAGCGATTGCAGCTTTGATCGCTGCGATGCTTTTCCAGTTGCTGGCGAATCGTCGTCGCGCCTCGAATGTCAGGCTCCACGGCCGCCACTCCGGGAGGTGGCGGTGCCGCCGGCGTTCCATACAAATGCTTCAGAATCCACGCTCCCCGCAGGACGGGCGACGTCCGCGTGCCATCGGCCGAGACCTTCAGTACAGCCGCCTGCGACAGGACCCCGCCGCGCAGACTGCCCGGCGGCAACGGCACCCGCTGCATCTGCAACCCAGACACACCCTCGATCCCGTAGAATTCCGCCAGAGGTCTGTTCAGCATGGCGAAATCCGACTGAATAAAAGTATTGATACTCAGATTCTGCTGCAATACCTCGCGGAAAAATGCCCGCGACTCATCCAGCATCGATTGCCTCAGCAACTGATTGTACTCCGGATACAACTGATCGTTCGGAACCGTGAAATCAATGTCCCGCAGACGAAGCCACTGGTCCGTGAATCGCTGCACAAAGCGGTTGGCACGATCGTCCTGCAGCAGGCGCTCCGCCTGAGCACGCAGCAGCGCGGGCTGCGTCAGACTGCCGGTCGCCGCCACCTCCAGCAGCTCAGCGTCCGGCAGACTGCTCCAGAGAAAGTACGACAGCCGGTTTGCCAGGGCATAACTGTCGATCAGATCGGCCGCAGGTGCCGGCCCGGCAGATTCAGCCGTCGGTTCCTCAAAATACAAAAACTCGGCCGTGCACAGCATGGCCTTCAGAGACTTTCGCAGCGCCTGTGGAAAGGTCTGGCCGTCGGCCAGAGCCGCGGCACCAATCGCCGTCAGGTGGTCCAGTTGAGAATCAGCAACGGGACGGCGGAAGGCCCTCGGCAGCAACCTCGCCAGAATCCGCCGCAGATCCCCGGCGACAGCCCGCTGCTCGTCAATCCCCCCAAACAATGCCAGTCGACTGGGACGCGGCCACGGCTCCAATGGGCCCTCAATCGTGATGTCACCCAGAAAGATCCCGGCGCCCCCGTATTCCTCGGCCTTGACGCTCCACCACGGAAATCCACCCACCAGCCTGAATGCAAACGTGTCAGAACCTTCGACCGCCCGGTCAATCAGTTCAAATCGCGTCAGTTTGTCAGGAGGCAGTTCGACGAAGCCGGCCACATGCCCGGGAATTCGCCCGGTCACTCCGCCCTCCACCTGCATCACAACCGGCCTGTCCGTCTGAATGGCCATCGCCTCAAACGTCAGACGCCACGCTGCCGGGCCACGGACCGCCACGCCATACAGCGGCAGACTTTTGGCACCGCTGAACAACACGACGCCGTCCGCATCAACCCGGTCGGCTGTGTCCGCGGATCGCAGGTCTCGAAAGTTGACTGTCGTCCGCTGCGGTTTGGGAGCCTGAGCAGGCCCGAAAACTTCATCCAGAACTGCATCGGCTGCATCCAGATACAACAGCATCTGCTCGGTCGATACCGCCTGGCCCGAACCAATCGTGTCGAAGCCGTGGTCAGCAGCTTCGTCAGGAAGTATGGTCCGCAGATCCACCGTGATGCCAAACAGATCGCACACCGTGTGCTGATACTCCTCGCGATTCATGCGTCGCAGGATCGTTCGTGAGTTGCCCGACTCGCTGCGGATGATCAGGGCACTGAGAGTTTCCAGGAAGCGGGTACGGACAGCAGGGTCCGGCAGAGTTCCCTCAGGGGGCATCTCACCGGCAGCAACGCGATCGTGCAGCAGCACCCAGCGAGCTCGTTCATCCGGATGGCTGAGATCCGGCTGCTCGGCCCTCAGCAGCAGACCACCGGACGGTTGATCGCCTGAATGACAGCGGATGCAGTGCTGCTGCAGGAAGCCTGCCGGCAAAGACAACTCGTCAGCGTGGCACGCTGCACCCAGTGTGCAGTGCAGGCAAAGAATACCGGTAAGCAGGTTTCGCAGAAGAAACAACACGGAGGCGGGTCCGGAGCAGTGCTGAGGTGGGAAAGATTCCGCAGGCAGGCGAGGACTGAATAATACCGTTTCGACAATCATTGTGGCCAGCGAAAAGGAGCCGGGACTTCCGGATTGGGCTGTGGAGCAGCTTTGAATCAAAGCAATGATCACTGCTCCGCCGTCGCCAGCCCGGCCGGACGCACACCCATACCCCTGATCCCCTGCAGACTGTCACCCAGATCCCGCCGCATCACGTCGGCCAGCTCCGTCAGTCGCCGGACAACCTCCGGATGCTGATCCGCCACATTATGCTGCTCGCCCGGATCCGTGTGCAGGTCAAACAGCGACAACGGCAACTGTTCGATCCGTCCGCCATGGCGACTGGCGATGCCGTCAATGCCGCTTTGAGTAATCGATTTTGCTTTTGCCAAGCCCCAGCCGGACGGCTTTCCTCCGCGCCCGGGTTCAGCCAGAGTCGTAATCCACGGGTGCGGAAGATGCAGTTTCCAGCGGCCGCTGCGAATCGCCTGCAGCTCATCCCCGGCATAGAAGTACAAAGCTTCGTGGGGCGAACGTGCGTCCGCATCGCCTTCCAGCAGAGCACCAATCGGCAGGCCGTCAATCGGTCGCTGCGGCATCTGAGCACCGGCATACGTCAGCAGCGTTGGCAGCAGATCGAGACTGATGATGGGTTCCGCACACACACGGCCCGCTGGAATTGTGCCCGGCCACGACATCAGGCAGGGAACCCGCACACCACCCTCGAATACAGTCAGTTTGCCCTCACGGAACGGACGATTTGATCCGGCGTGTTCACCATAACTGAGCCACGCGCCATTGTCTGAAAACAGGATGACCAGCGTGTTCTGCCGCAGTTGCAGCGTGTCCAGCGTCCGCAGGATCTCGCCCACGGACCAATCCAGTTCCTGCACCACATCGCCATACAAACCCGCTCTGGATCTGCCACGAAATGCTTCAGACGCAAAAATCGGCACATGCGGCATCACATGTGGCACATACAGGAAGAATGGACGCCGGGCCTGCTGCTGAATGAAGCTGACAGCGCGTTCCGTGAAGCGACGAGTGAACTGGCTTTGATCCGGATCGCGCTCACTGATCTGCAGGCCGTCATACAGTGGCAGGGGCGGCATCTCCGCCGCCAGCACCGGATGATATCGACTGTTGTCATTGGAATAGGGGATGCCGAGATACTGCTCAAACCCGTGCTTCAGCGGGTGGAAGTCGGACGCTGTTCCGAGGTGCCATTTGCCGAAGATGGCGGTGGCATAACCCCGTTGCTGCAGCAGCTCCGGCAGCAGCTGCTCGTCCGGATGAATGCCATTGCGGCTGGTGTGATTCAATGCCCCCTGCAGACTGACACGGTTGGGGTAGCATCCTGTCAGAAACCCGGCTCGACTGGCCGTACACACCGGCTGAGCCACGTAGAAATCGGTGAATCGCGTTCCGGCGGCCGCCAGCTGATCAAGGTGCGGCGTAGGATAGGAGGCGCCTTGACAGTGCAGGTCCGCATACCCCAGGTCGTCGGCCACGATCATCACGATGTTGGGAGGACGGTCAGTAGCCACAGCGGCTGAGGAAAGCGGGCACGTTGTCAGCAGCAGAACCAGCATCACCGCCGCCGCGACACACACGCAAAGGTCTGGCGGAGCTGCAGCGCCAGAGTTCGCGTGGCAGTAGCGCAGGTGCTGCGCTCGACAGCAGCGGTTTGGGGTTTGATCGATCTGCATCGCGGTATCCGTGATTTGTCTGATGCCGGAACTCGGCTGGGGACGGGGGCGGGCCGAGATCAACTGCCGTCAGGATTACAACAAAAATCCCCGCTGCTGGCGCGATACCTGCCGAATGAAGTGGAATTTAACGACGTGTTGAAAAAAAACCGTAACCGTTCACAGTCCTTTTAGCCAGCGGGGAGCAACCTTGGGGCCGTTTTGCCCGCGAACAGGTTTTTGACCGCTGCCCGGATGTAGTCAAACGCAGCGAGCCCTTGTCGTCGGCAG
>CAITYU010000366.1 GCA_903896675.1 uncultured Planctomycetaceae bacterium | reverse complement strand
ATCCTACCGCCTCCACCGGCGTGGATCGTTGCCAAACTGGGACATGCAAGACCCCAGTATTTTGGCGACCCAGCGCGACTCGAAAATCGACTCGAATTTGGGTGCGCGACGCGAATTGCAACGCCGCAGACGCCATGCACCGAGTTGCATGGGCGCTACAGACGGCCAAAGGAACTGCCCAGAAATGCGAAAAACCCTGGGAAAACCAGGGTTTTTGAGCGGAGAGGGGGGGATTCGAACCCCCGGTACGGTTTCCCGCACACAGCATTTCCAGTGCTGCACAATCGGCCACTCTGCCACCTCTCCGGATTCCAACGCCACTGGCAAACTGCAGAACAAAGCCTTGCAGATGGCCACAGGCAATGGCTATGTCAGATCGATCAGCCTTCGGAAGTCTGGCCGGCTGCTGCCAGTTCCGCCTTACGCTGGACGGCAGCAGCTTCGCGAGCTTCCACTGCCACAACAGCCAGCAGACGTCGCTTCAACTGCCGGTAATCGGCATTCAAATGACGCCACGTCGCGTTGCGCCCCTTAGCCTTGCCCGTCACACCCTCGTTGGCCAGCAGTGCTTCAAAAGCCGACAACTTCTGTTGCGACAAAGCCAATTGACGCTCAATACGAGTCCGGTCCTTCAACATGGCACACCAGATCACTTAAATGCAAAAGGTTTGAACGGCGTTGCCAATGCCAACAAAACACCAGCAACACTGCCAGAAATACCACCAAAATCACAGAAAATCACTGAAAATCCCCGCGGAAACTACCACCAAACGAACGGTGTACGAAAGATTAGGTGTTCCCGGGGAATCGAGTATTGTTGCATTTCTCCTGGGGATGTTCAAACCCAAAGCGGTAAAAACACCGACCAGACACGCGATTCTTTACAGGGAAACAAGGATTCTGCCAAGCTTTCGACGGATTTCCAGTCCCCACGGCTTCCCGGTTTCGGGGAATCCAGTCGGATTTTCATTCCGTCACCACACGTTGCCCGGGGATTTCGGCGAGATTACCCAGTAGACAATCTGCAATTTCCCGCCTCCGTCCGCCGTTTTCGCAAACTTTCCATTGCCACCATGACACAACTTCTCGATCGACTCAATTTCGCACTCGAACTTGCCGCTTCAGCCGGCCAACTCATTCTGCAGCACTACCGCACTGACGGACTGCTTGTGGAATCCAAGGCCGATCAATCCCCGGTCACCGTCGCCGATCGCGGTGCCGAACTGCTCATCCGCCAGCAACTGGAACTCCGTTTCCCCGACGACGGGGTCCTCGGCGAAGAATTCCCCGACACACCTTCCCGAAATGGCTACCGTTGGATCGTCGATCCCATCGACGGCACAAAAGCCTTCGTCCACGGTGTCCCGCTCTTCGGCACGCTGATTGGTATCGAACACAACGATCGCATGGTCGCCGGCGTCTGCCGATTCCCGGCCATGGACGAAGTCGTCTACGCTGCCGATGGCCACGGCTGCTGGTGGAAAATACGTGACCAGGCCGCGCGACGCACCCAGGTGCCAACCACCGGCGACATCAGCCAGGCAAGGCTGATGTTCACCGAACCCACACACTGGCGCACCACCGGACGGTTCGACACCATCGTCCGGGTTATGGATCAGGTCCGCATCGCCCGCGGCTGGGGTGATTGCTACGGTCACGCTCTGGTTGCCACCGGCCGCGCTGAAATTGCCATCGACCCGTTAATGTCCCCATGGGACATCGCCGCCCTGATCCCCATCCTGCGTGAAGCAGGCGGCCACTGCCTCGACTGGCAGGGACAGGAAACCATCTTCGGCGGCGATGGCGTTTCTGTCACCCCGGCACTGAAGGATCAGGTGATCTCCATCCTCAGCACCGCCCCGGCCCTGCCCGGCAGATAACACGCCGCAATACTGCCACCCCGACACTGACTCAGCCGGCTGCGAAATCCGACTTCATTCCCACCAGCCGGTCGGCCATCCCTCAAAGCCCTGCATAAACAGTCAGCCATTCCGCCATCCGCTCGAAGGCGCTGTCAGGTACAGCATGCCCCTGACGGTGATTCAGCAACCCCAGCCGAACTGGCTGCGGATACAGTCTCCAGACTGGTAAAGCAGCGTTCAGCAACACCCACGAACGCTCGCCATCCGCAGCCCCCGGCCCACTTTCCCCACCCACTACCAGCAATGGTCGCGGCGCCGCCAGTGCCAGCAGCTGGTGATGATTCAGCGGAAACTGCGGATCGCGAATGGCCGGCCCCAGATACCAGTCCGCATCCCAGTTGGTACTGCGAAACCCCACGCCGCCTTCGCAGGACACACCAGCCCGCACCCGTTCATCAAAAGCCGCCAGATACAACACTTCCTTCGCACCCAGCGAATGGCCAATCGCACTGATCCGCTGAGCATCCACGCGGGGCAGGGCACTGAGCAGATCCACCGCTCGGGTCGCATCATACAGCATCTTCGCCATGCCCAGTGTCGCAGGATGTCTGCCGCGATGCTGACGCACAGCATCGTTCAGACTGGCAGCGTCCTGCCACAGAAAACAACGCGGACAGAACACAACGAAACCCCGCTGGGCCAGCTTCAGTCCGATCTGCATTGCCGCAGGTCCGCTCACACCGGCAATCTCATCAATCGACACGTTCGTGGTCTGATGCAGAGCGACCACGGCCGGACGTTTGCCCGCAAAGACCTCTCCGGAGGGCAGACGGACCGCATCATCCGGCATCAGCAGATATCCCTGAACTCGCAGCCCCGGCTCCCCGCTGTATTCCACAAGCTGCCGTGATACCGCTCCCACCTGCTCGGTCGACAGCGTCCTCGTATCCAGTTCCGGCCGCTGCGGCATGGGCCCCAGAAAGTTCAGCCACCGCTGCCGCAGATTCTGACGCTCGGACTGCCACTGCTGCAGACTGCCGGTCTCCTGTCCAGCCAGCTTCAGCAGCGGCTCGATCCGCCCCGACTGCTCCAGCACAGGATTCTCCGGCGACTGAGTCACCTCTGCAAGCCACGCCACATCCTGGCCACTGACCTCAACCAATCGGCAGCCGATCCACGTCAGCAAACAAACCGTCCGCACCCACGGCAGCAATCCACACCGCATCGGTCAGCTCCAGAAGCAGTCAGTTGCGGTACTCCGCATGACAGCCAGCACACGATTTTTCGAGATCGACCAGCTTCTGCGCAGCCAGTTCTGCCGGCTCCGGCTGCAACGCAGCAACCAATTCCAGCGCCTGCTGCTCCGCCTGCTGCAGCAGAGTCCGGAAGCGGTCGTCGTATCCGGCCGCAGCGTGCCGAGCACTTTCTCGCAGCCCTTCAGCCACCACCACCGCCGCCTGCGCTGAACTGATTCCCGCTGGTCCCGCAGTGTGTTTCCAGCCGGCCTTGCGAGCCACACGGATGGATTCCAGTGAACGATCCAGCCGGGCCATCGCCGCAGCCAGAGTTTCGGTCCCCGCGCTGGATCTCAGCTCCGGCAGTACCACATCGCCGGCCGGTGCCCGCCACGCTGCCACATCACGCCACAAACCTGCGTAATCCGGACTGGTACCGGCCATCGCCAGCAACGCTGCTGACTGCTCCGCAGTCAGCGATCCCGCAGCCATGCACACGACTGCCGCTGCCGCCGGACCGCGATGGCGACCATGGTGACAATGCACATAGATATTGCCGGTTGCTTCCTTTGCGGCGCGAGCCAATGCGCGGCCGGCCTGCGTATCGATACCGTCATAACCAATCGGAATGTGCACATATCGCAGCCCGAACTTCGCTGCACCCGCCACATCCGGCTCAGCCCCGTCCACACTGACAATCATCGTCACTCCCAGTTCCCGCAGACTGCGAAACGCAGGCTCACCTGCAGGCTCACTGCCGCTGAATACATGCGGAGCAGCCTGCAGCAGATTGTGGATTCCCGGTGGATCCGCCAGTCGAGCAACAGTCGTCCCGGCAGCACCCGCCAGCACCTCCGGTTTGGAAATATTCAGCATGTGCCCGTGATCGGCCGTTACGATCAGCAGCGATTCATTCCAGTTACTGTTCTGTTCCACCCAGTCCGTAATCACCCGCACCGCGGCATCCCCGCTGTTGACGGCCCCGATGGAGTTATCCAGATTGTCGTCGTGATTGGCCCAGTCCACATCCCCCGGTTCCACCATCAGCCAGAAGCGACTTTTGTCGCGACTGAGCACCTGAATGGCGGCCGCTGTCATTTCTGCCAGCGTGGGATTCTCCTGCAGGTCAGCGGCTGTGTATGCCTCAGCCTTCTTTCCGACGCCCGGTGACGGCACATAGTCCCCGTCCGCAGTCGCAAACGGCAGGTGCCCGCCGTTGTTGCCCTGACCGAAGAAACCCAGCAACCGCGTCTTCTTTGCTGCGGCGGCGGCAGCAGCAGTATTCAGCAACACCGTGCCATCGACCCCGGCTGTCCGGATCGCCGTCGTGTATTTTCCACCAGACTGCACATCCGCAGCCTGCAGATCCTGATCGGCAAGATACACATGGCCTTCGACGAAATTCTGCCCCTGTTTTTTGACGCCATCCGCCTGTTTCGCTCGGGCACCAAACCCGCCACCAATGATCACATCCAGGCCCGGCAGCGGCTGCTGCGGATGAGCCACGGAAGGCAGTCCCAGCATGTCGCGAGTCAGGTCCTGGTAGTCGTCACGACTGACGTTGTGTGCGTAGGCCGCCGCCGGTGTGGCATGGCTGATGGGCACCGAAGAAACGGCTCCAACCAGCCAGCCCTGCTCCTGCAGCACATGGGCGATTGTGGACACGGGTTGTCCTGCTGCGTCCACATTAATGGCGCCGTTGAAAGTCTTGAGTCCGGCCGTCATGCTGCTGGCCGAGGATGACGAATCCGTGTAAGCGTGCTGCGGACTGTCACTGCGTCCCTTGCCGATCAGGTAGCCGGGATCCGCCGGAGTGTCCCAGGGAGTGCCCCCCGCAGAAGCCGCTGAATAGCCACCACGGACCGTACCGCCGGGATTCAGCACTTTCTGCTGATCCACATCCACATCCGTGCCTTCGTTATGCGGGCTGGTCACCATGAAACCAAACTGCGACGTACCGGCAGCGTCATAACGCTGGAAATGAGTCCCATCACCGCGCCCTTCGCGATAGCTGACCGACTTGCGATTCCAAAGAGCAGCAGCCTGCGTTGTCTGCCAGTCCATCCCATCAAACACCACCAGAAAAATGTGTTTCTTTCCGGACGCTGCCGCCGCCTTCTGGATATCAAAGATGTTGGTCTGATCCATCCAGACGGCCTGCGGATCCACAGTGCCTTCGGGCAGGTAGCCATAGATTTTCTGCAATGCCTCAGCGGATCGATACGCACTGCGTTCGCCGAACCACGACTGCAGATCCACACCCGCCCCGGCATCTTTGGTGCCGTAGGTATACACCGGAATCAGGCGATTTGAATGTGAGGTCCAGCCTGTGTATCTGGCAGGATCAGTGCCCCAGTATCCGAATTCTGCCGAGCCGCTGGCGATGGCTGCCGTCTGCATCTCGGCGATCGTCTGTGGCTTCACCGCTGAAGTTCCCCCGTCCTGGGGTGCAGCCAAGGAACGCAGGTGTGAGGCGATGGCCAGCAGCAGGGCCAATGCAGTCACGTGGAGATGTTTTTTCATGTGTTTCCTGAATCCGCAAAACAGTTGTCCTGAAAATGACGGAGGTCACAGAGATTCGCAGAAAAGGCCGGCGGAGGCAATTCAGCGGGGCCGGATTCCTGAGTCCTCAGTGGCCGGCAGGCTGTCGAAAGTCCCCGTCACCTGCTATCATCCCGCACGGTTGCCGACAGCAACTGCTACACTTTGCCAACGGGATTCAGATTCATGGCGGACCCTGTCCCGGCGCCGGCGGCGCCTGCTGCTTCAGCGCGGCCTTTTGTGCACCTGCACTGTCATACCCATTACAGCCTGCTGGACGGCGTCAACCGCATTCCG
Organism: uncultured Planctomycetaceae bacterium; assembly: GCA_903896675.1. Lineage (GTDB taxonomy): Bacteria > Planctomycetota > Planctomycetia > Planctomycetales > Planctomycetaceae > SXXK01. The sequence continues at coordinate 8,742 of CAITYU010000366.1, read as the reverse complement.
GACCTTGTCTCACATGTCAAGTCCTGCGGCATGAATGCCGTCGCCATCACGGACCACGGCAACCTGTACGGTGCGATCGAATTCTACAATGCCTGCAAGTCAGGCGGGATCAAGCCAATTATTGGCTATGAAGCTTACGTTGCGCCCGGCGTCCGCACGGACCGCAGCGCCAGCCGGCAAAAGGAAGCTGCCACGCACCTGACCCTGCTGGCCATGAATCGTCGCGGCTTCGACAACCTCATCCGCATGTCGTCCGCCGCCTATCTGGAAGGCTTCTACTACAAACCGCGAATCGACCGCGGCCTGCTGGAAGAATGCAACGAAGGTATTATCTGCCTGTCCGGCTGCGCATCCTCAGAACTGTCCCGACTGCTGCTGGCAGACAGTCAGGACGACGCAAAGCGGCTGGTGGAATGGTACGTACGGGTCTTCGGCGACCGCTTCTATCTGGAGATTCAGAATTCCGGCTTTGAGATTCAGCGTCAGTGCATGGAAATGACGGTCGATCTGGCCGCGAAGATGGGTTTGCCGCTGGTCGCCACCAACGACGCCCACTACCTGACACAAGCCGACGCCAAAGTGCAGGATGTGATGCTCTGCGTGAACACACGCACCACCATCGACGATGAAAAACGCATGAAGATGGAGCACGACGGACTGCACGTCTGCCCGCCGGAAGAAATGTATTCGCGATTCATCGGACTGGAAGATGCTGTTTCCCGATCACAGGAGATTGCCGATCGGATCGACATGCAACTGGGTGAACGCAAGCTCTACCCGGTATTTCGACCGCCTGAAGGTCGCACGGACATTCAGTACCTGCGGGATCTTTGCCGTGAACGCATGCACGAACGCTACGGCGACGAATTGACGGAAGCCCACTGGAAACGGCTGGATTACGAACTGAGTGTCATCGAATCCAAGGGTTATGCCAGTTACTTCCTGATTGTCTGGGACTTTGTCGAGTTTGCTCGCCGAAATGGCATTCCCTGCGGCGCCAGAGGATCCGCGTGCGGAGCGATCGTTGCCTATCTGCTGCGACTGGGCGATGTCTGCCCGTTGAAGTATGACCTGCTGTTCGAACGCTTCCTTGACCCCAGCCGAAACGAGCCTCCTGATATCGACATCGATTTCTGTCGTGACCGACGGCAGATGGTGATCGACTACACCAAGCAGAAGTACGGCGAGCGAAACGTAGCGCAGATCGGCACCTACGGTACACTCAAAGCCAAAAACGCGATCCGCGATGTCGGCCGCGCGCTGAATGTGCCATTGCCGCGAGTCAATGAGCTGGCTGGGATGGTACCTGATACGCTCAACATTCGCCTGAAGGATGCGCTGGAGGAAAGTGCGGACCTGAAAGCAGCATGGACGAATGACCCCACAGCTCGCAAGCTGCTGGATTTCGCCATGGCGGTCGAGGGTCTGGCACGCAGTGCCGGTACGCACGCGGCCGGAGTCGTAATTGCCGATGTGCCACTCGATACCGTACTGCCCCTGCAGACAATCACCGGCAAGGAAGACATCATTACGCAGTGGGACGGACCGACCGTTGAAAAGGTCGGCCTGCTGAAGATGGACTTTCTGGGGCTCCGCAACCTGACGATTCTGGACAAAACCATCCAGAACGTGAAGCGTTCGCATCCGGACTTTGACCTCGAGCAGGTCAAGAACAACCTGACAGATGCGCGCACCTTTGCTCTGCTGCAGCGAGGTGAAACCAAGGGCGTATTTCAGCTGGAATCCGGCGGCATGCGGGACCTGCTGACCAAAATGCGTCCGGACTGCTTTGCCGATATCATTGCCACATCCGCCCTGTATCGTCCCGGTCCGCTGGAAGGCGGAATGGTGATGGAATACGTGGATGTCAAACACGGTCGCAAACCACCACGCAAAGTGCATCCTACGGTGGACGCTGTCCTGGAGGAGACCTACGGAGTCATGGTCTACCAGGAGCAGGTGATGCGCATCCTGAATCGTGTGGGGAACATTGAGCTGAGCAAAGCCTACAAGTGCATCAAGGCCATCAGCAAAAAGCAGGAAAAGGTCATCACAGGCTTCCACTCGGATTACATTTCCGGAGCCGTCAGTAATGGCATTTCGCAGCAGATCGCTCAGGAACTCTGGAATCTGATTGTGGCCTTCGCCGGCTACGGCTTCAACAAATCACATTCAACAGCCTACGGCCTGATTGCCTATGAAACGGCCTACCTGAAAGCGCACTACCCGGTCGAATTCATGGCCGCACTGCTCAGCTGCGAGATGGAAAGCACTGAGCGAATCAGTGAACACGTCGATGACGCTCGCCGTATGAAGCTGGAAATCCTGCCGCCCGACATCAATCGGTCGGAGGTGGATTTCGGCATGCTGGATGGTCGCATCACCTTCGGCCTGGGCGCAATCAAGGGCGTGGGTGAGAACGCTGTGAAGGCGATTGTGGAGGAACGCTCAAAGAAGGGACCGTTTCGGGATATTTTCGAACTGACGGAGCGAGTGGACCCGAAGGTGCTGACAAAGGGTGTGCTGGAAACACTGATCAAAGCCGGTGTGCTGGATTCGCTGCCCGGTAATCGGGCACAGCAGCTGGCGGTGGTGGAACGAGCGGTGCAGGCGGCGACGGCCCGCCAGAAGGACAAAGCTCGCGGACAGAAAAATCTGTTCGGCGGTGACGACGACGCCGGCAATGAAGATGCTCCGAATGCAGTGGCTGCACTGCCGGACGTGGCAGACTGGAACCACGCTCAGAAACTGCAGTACGAAAAGGAAACAATTGGCTTTTATCTGACGTCGCATCCGCTGACACAGCATGCTCGACGAGTCGAGAAGTATGCGACCAACCGTAACAACGAGCTGGCGGACATGGAAGACGGAGCGCAGGTCGTCATCGGCGGCATGATTTCATCAATCAAGCTGGCAACCGCCAAAAAATCCAGCCGCAACGGACATTCGCGGTACGCCAATTTCGACCTCGAAGACCCCACCGGAATCATTCGCTGCATTGCGTGGCCCGAAGACTATGCGCGGTATGAGGAAATGATTCGCGCGGAAAACGTAGTCATTGTCGCCGGAAAAGTGGACCGTCGCGGCCGTGAACCCAACGTGGTCGTCAATCGACTCCTCACCCTCGATCAGGCGGACAAGGAGTTCACGTCGCAGGTCGCCATCCGCTTTGAAACCGGAATTCATACCGTCGACGACATGCAGCGGGTACGTGGTCTGCTGCAGCGTTATCCGGGGGCCACTGACGTGGTACTGCTGGTGGATTCCGGCACAGATGCCCTGAAAGACCAGCAGGGAGCACCGATTCGTGGCAACCGTCTGCGATTTGTACTGACAACAGGAAACGAATGTCGCGTGTCGGTGGGGCCTGAGTTTCTGCAGGGGCTGACTGAAATCCTTGGGGATGCGCATTTCGAACTGAAAGCTCAGAAGTCACGACGACCCTCGGGCCAGGGCATCGGCCGATAAGATTCGGCAGATTCCGCCACGTTCGCCACGGCATTACATTCGATACCAGTGTCAAAAGTGTCAGAATCGCTATTCTTTACAATTCACATCGAAAAAACCTTTGGCTTTGTGACGATTTTTCACGCGGTCGCTCACAAAAAAATCACCAAAGGTTTACGCAGTGCTCACATTCTCTTCCGTGTTGACCCGCCAGCGGGTCAACACTCGACTGGCTTGCAGCAGCCTGATGACTCTTCTGGCCTGCTGTACAGGCCCGTTCATTCTGGCTGAGGACCCCGCATCCCTGCAGTCCAGACTTGAGCAGATTGAGGCCCAGAATGAGCAATTGCGGCAGGAATTGAATGAACTACGGGAGCGTGACGAACTGCTGGCAACTCAGATTTCATCTTCGCGAGTCATTTCCGAGGGTCAGCAGGCCGCGGTCGCAGAAGATCCTAAGGCGTTCTCTGCAAAGTGGAACAATGGATTTGAGGCCGCCACGAAGGACAAACGGTTCAAGTATCACATCGGGGGGCGTGTGCAGTTTGACACGGTCTTCCTTGCAGGTGACTCGCAGGCTTTCAACGGCACCGGCCCTTTTACCGATCAGGACGCCGTCGGCTTCCGTCGTGCTCGACTGCGTGCGGACGGCACAATGTACGAGACGATCGACTGGTGTGCCGAATTCGACTTTGTGAATTCGGTCAATGACAACCTGCCATCTCCTCCTTCGGAAACCACGATCATCGGCGTTCCCGCTCCCACTGACCTCTGGGTGACTTTCCGCGAAGTTCCGGTGGTGGGCAATGTGCGAGTGGGTGATGTGAAGGAACCAATCGGCTTTGAGCATCTTACCAGCAGCCGTTATCTGGACTTTATGGAACGCTCTTACAACCAGGACATTTTTTACGGCGCGTACAATAACGGGTTTACTCCGGGAGTCGTGGTTTACGACACGTGGGCCGACGAACTGGGTACGTGGTCAACAGGATTCTTCAAGAACAACACCAATGTGTTCGGCCTGGGAATCGGCGACGGGGAATACGCGTGGACCAGCCGAGTGACAGCATTGCTCTGGTACGAGGACGAGGGACGCTACCTGACGCATGTGGGAGTGTCTGGAAGTTTGCGTGACCCGAACAACGGTCAGACTCAGTACAGAGCTCGCGGATCGCTGCGTAACGGTCTCGGTGGTATGAATCCGACGTTCGCCACCACAGGTCAGTTTCTGGCCAACGACATCCAGTACGGCGGACTTGAATTCGTCCACCAGATGGATTCGCTGCTGTTCCAGGCGGAATATACAGGTGCCTGGAACCACAATGCCGTCGGCAACGGCACAACCGCTCCGGCAGCCGCGGAACTGGGTACCGTTTACTTCTACGGATGGTACGCTGAAGCACTGTATTTCCTGACGGGCGAGCATCGCGAATACGAAAAGAAACAGGGGGTATTCGGGCGCGTATCCCCCGCAGAGAATCTCGGTGAGAATGGCGGAATGGGTGGATTCCAGGTGGGAGCTCGCTACAACCAGCTGTGCCTCGTGGACTCCGGCCTCAATGGTGGCCGACTCCAGGACATCACTCTGGGACTGAACTGGTTTCTGAATCCAAACATGAAGATTCAGACAAACTACACCCATACACTTCGCGATTCGATTGCCACCCCCGACGGCAACTCGTACGACGGTGTCGGGATGCGACTGGCGTGGGACTTTTGATCTGAGGGATTGGCGGGCCACATGTCAGCAACCATCCGATCTTTTTCGCTGCCTGCCAACCGGGGCGGATGCCCCTGTTCACTGCTGTGCACCGGTAGCAGCAGCATTCGAGTTGGGCGGAGCGGTGGCCGTGTTCTGGCTGTCGATGATTGCCTGCAACTCGTCCTGTAACCTCATCAGTTCGGGCTGCAGCAGTGGATTGGTGAGAGTGATCTGGCGGGCACTCAGCAGGGTCTGCTGAGCCTGCTTCACTGCTGCTGCGGAATCCTGCAGATTTTTCAGCAGCGTCGCCATCGCACACTGCATCCGCACCACAGACAGTTGTCGCTCAACAGAATCCGGTTGCTCCGCCAGCCGCTGCTCATGAATCTCACAGGCCGTGCTCAGCAGGCTGATGGCCTTCGCCGAGTCCGGCAGTTGGGTATACAGGTTTGCGGCATCCAGCAGCATCGAGGCTCTGTTGGTCAGCAGCAGATCCCGTTGCGGATCATCAGCATCCAGCTCCCGTATCACTTGTCGCACAAGTTCCGTTGCCTGCAGAAAGCTCTCGGCAGATCCAGCATGGTCCTGCCGTACCCACTGGCTGCGACCATTCAGATACAGGTACTGAACCTGAAGTTCTCGCACCTTCCTGTCAGGCATACCGGCGCGCTTCTGGCTGTCAATGGCTGTGGCGATTTTCGCCAGTTCCGGTGTGGTTGAGTATTCAGGTGAGTAAGTATGAAGCAGATCCACAAACCGCATAGCGGCCTGAATCTCGCCAGCCGAATATCCATCAGTTGCATCTTTGCTGTCGAAGTACGCCTTGAATGCCTTCAGTGCAGCAGCACCCAGCAATTGCCGCCGTTCTGCCGAGTTTCTGTCGGATACGAGCAGCACCCCGGTATTCTCAAGGTACCCCAGTGAGCGATCCCAATTCTCCATTGCATTCCACAATTCTTCCTGCAGACGCCTTCTGAATTGTTTTATCTCAGTTTCCGCCTGTTGGACCCGGATAGTCTGCTGATCCAGTTGAGCCCTCAGGGAAGTGACGCGTGAAAGTTGCCACACCAATCCTGTTGTCCCCACAACAGCCGTCACAAGGCTCGCAGTCAGCAGACGATGGCTGTGCAACCAAACCCTCACCCTGCGCCAGCCCGTGTACATCACAAGCAGAGCCGGACGCCCCGCCAGCACCGCCTCCAGATCCGCCTGCAGTTCTGCCGCACTTCCGTACCGCTGTGCAGGCACCTTCGCCAGACATTTCAGACAAATCGCCTCGAGATCCCCTGATATCGCCGGCAACAGTAGTCGAGGAGCAACGGGGGACCGTTCACGAATCAGCGACATTGTCACAAGCGGATCATCAGCGACAAACGGCGGTCGACCCACCAGCAATTCATACAGAATCGCCCCCAGACCATAAACGTCCGTTCGCTCCCCCGTCGCCGACACATCTCCAGCCACCTGCTCAGGTGACATGTAGCCCGGCGTCCCCACTCGCTGACCCACCTCCGTCTGCTGGCTGGCATCGATCACGCGAGCCAGCCCGAAGTCCGTAATCTTGATCGTCGCATTCGACAGTTTTCGCGCAGCAGACTCCGGCTGCCCCTGCCAGCTGAGCAGCACATTCGATGGCTTCAGATCACGATGAATCACCCCCTGCCCATGAGCATGGCTGACGGCCGCACACAGTGATTTCAACAGCAGCATCGCCTCCCGCTCCGCAACCGGACTGCCCTGCAGAAATTTTGCCAGATTTACACCCGGCACATGCTCCATCACAATCGCCAGCCGGCCATGGTGATACGCCAACTCATGAACGGACACGATATTCGGATGCGACAGCCGAGCCAGCACACTGGCTTCCTGCAGAAATCGCGACTCCTGCCATGGCGACTTTTCCGCCAGCAGGTGCTTCACCGCGACGGATCGCTTCATCACACAATCCCACGCCTCCCAGACGATCGCTGTCCCACCACGCCCCAGAACTCGCATCAGTCGGTACCGTGAAAACATATCCGATGCGTCACCGGTCATTACATCTGGCTGGGCTGCCTCCGAATCACCTGCGGCCACCAGATTCAACAATTCACCCACCTGATCACCCGAACCATCACGCAGTGCCAGTGCGAGCGACTGACGACATTGTCCACACTGCTGAATGTGAAGTTCCAGTGCCTGAACACGCGCCTCCGACAGACGTCCCGCAACGTAAGCTTCAATCTCGACAGGATGCAGACAGGACGACGGTTCTTGAGCCATATGCGAGCGTCTTCAATTCAACGTGGAACGTGTCGAATGCCCCCATCAGACAGATGCTGCAGGCCCTGAATCATCTGCTTCATCATCATGCTGATGCAACACGGCCGGAATGGGAAATCCCTTTCCCGCAGCGCGACGTCGCCACTCTCTCCGCAACTGCAACACCACTCTACGACGAGCCGCATACACGGCCTCCAAAGTTATGCCCACCTGCTGTGCCACCTGAGCCCCCGGGATGTTCTGCAATGCCAACTGCTGAAAGGCCAGCCACGTCGTGGGCTGTAAACGCTGCCGGACAGATGCCAGACACTCCTCAAGAAGCTCCAGCCTGCGCAACCGCTCAAACTCTTCCTCCAACTCACTGATCTGATCACTCGCTGCTGCAAATTGCTGGTGACTCTCCTGAAGTTGCATGACACTGTCACTTCGCAGGACCGCCTCGCAGCGACATCGCCATGCAATCGCCCGCAGCCACGCACGCAAACTGCCACGCCCAACACGGCGAAACTGATGAATTTTCATCAAAACAATCAGCAGCGATTCCTGGACCACATCATCCCGGTCAGCCTCGGACAGATTGCGACTGCGACACCATGATGCAATCACCCGTTGACAGTGCTCAGCAAACCGATTCCAGTCCACTGGGTCACCCGCCACGGCACCGGCCAGCATACCTACTGATGTTTCATCCTGTATCACAGGCACACTTCAGATCAAATTGCTTCGAACACAATGTGCCAATGATGTATCAGGCGGTCATTTCAAAGTGTCAGTAATCGACACCCTTGCCAGCCAGAGCCCCCCCCCCCACACAGCCACCGGGCACACTCATAGCTTAAACCTATGGTACTACGAATCCGGCAGGAATCAAGAGTGCGTCCGCCCAAATCAAATACCGCCAAAAGTGCCACATTTCCGTCGTTCTACAAATTCCAGGAACCCCGGATTTTTCGGGTATGGCAGCAGCAAAACTGCTCGTTACGTGCGTGCCACAGATCTGTCACGGCAGTTACGGAGCAATCTTGCCAATGTCTCTCTCCAGATTCCTCAGAAACGCATCACAACTGCTCACCGAACCATCACCACGACGTGGCCGACAACCACGGCGCAAGGCCTTCAGCCGAGCATTCAGTCGCGAACTGCAAACAGTCAACGCTTCCGTGCGAATGTTCACCGAATCCCTCGAACATCGCGCCCTCCCAGCTTCACTCGTCTGGGTCGGAGACATCAATCCCCTGTTCCAAACCGACACCTCAGGTAACACCAACTGGGATACAAACACACTCCCAGCATCCGGCGATCAGCTCACCTTCCCGGACATTGCCGGTGAT
>CAITYU010000365.1 GCA_903896675.1 uncultured Planctomycetaceae bacterium | reverse complement strand
CCGCACCCGCCAGAAACTGCTCCGCAGCCAGCAGTCGACCGTGACCCGCACACCACAGCAGCACCGCTGCCAGCACAGCAGCACAAAACGCCACATGCCGCAAAAACTTCCGCCACACCCGTTCTGCCTCGCCACACATATTCCGCTGCCTTCCCCCTGAACTGCCGTCAGCACTCCGGGCTCATCCGCTGGCAGGATCAGCCCGAACACGCTGGAATCGAACACCAGTGCCCGCCGTCAGACATCATCTTCCCCGGATATACCCCAAAACGCAACTTCGACGGGATGCTCCCACACTCCACACCAGTGGCAGGCACGCCACCGCAACATTATCATGACACACTCACCCACCTGCCTCATGCCCGGGAAACCCGACCATGCCACTCCCCAGAACCGGACGAATACTGCGCGAAAAACTGCAGCGCGGTGAAACTGTCTTTGGCACCTTCCTGCAGCACACCACCACGCCCTCCATCGTGGAATTCCTCCCCGAAAATACCCTCGACTTCGTCATCGTCACCTGCGAACACAACGCCCTCGACCTCGCTGAATTCCTGCCCATGCGTTACGCCCTCGCTGCTCGTGGCATCGCCTGCCTCGCCCGCACTCACAGCCGCGAACCCGATGATGTCTCCAAAGTCTGCGACTCCTTCGACGGCGTCGTCGTGCCCTATGTCGAAGAACCTGATCACGCTCGCCGACTGGCCGCCGCAGCGCTCTGCCGGCCTCTCAAGGGGGCTGCACTCGAAAAAGTTCTCAGGGACAACCAGTGGCCCAGCCCGAAAACCCGCGAATATATCGAAAATGATCGCTGTGCCAGCACCGTCTTCATTCCCATGATTGAATCACTCCGCGGCATCGAAAACCTCGAAGCCATCTCTGGCATTCCCGGAGTCCACGCGATCTTCGTCGGACCAAATGATCTGACCACCACGATGGGAATACCCAACGAATACGATCATCCCGATCTGATCACGCAACTGCAGAAAATCATCGACGTCTGCAATCGCGCTCATGTCGCTGCCGGCTGCTGGTTCGGTAAGCGGGATCAGGCGGAACGCACCATGCGTCAGGGCGCTCGCTTCGTCGTCTATTCCAACGATGGCAGCCTGCTGAAGGATGCCATGGAAAACTCCTTCGGACACCTCAGAAGAATCTGATCACTCCATGAAAACAGCCGCGCTGAAGAAATTCCGCCAACGACTGCAGCAGCAGCAACCGGTCGTGGGACTCTGGGTCACCCTCGAATCCGCCTCGCTCACCGAAATGGCAGTGGCCCTCGCTGTCGACTGGGTGGTCGTCGATGCCGAACACGGCCACCTCGACTGGAAGGACATCAGTGAACACATCCGAGCAGCACTCCGCAGTGATACCGTCGTGCTCGTCCGGCTCGCCGAACGCAGCACCGCGCTGACCAAACGCGCACTGGACATCGGCGCTGACGGTGTCGTGATCCCATGGATCGAAACCGCCGAACAGCTCACCGAAGCAGTCCGCGACTGTCGCTATCCACCGGAAGGTCGTCGCGGTATCGGCGGTGAACGAGCCACCGCGTGGGGCCAGTGCATGCCCCAGCACACAGCCGAAGCCAATGAACAGGTTCTCGTCGTACCCATTCTCGAAAGCATCCACGCCGTACCGAATATTCAGCAACTGGCAGCCGTCGATGGTGTCGATGTGTTCTTTTTCGGACCCGCAGATTTCTCAGCATCCGCCGGTTTCCGCGGGCAATGGGAAGGCCCCGGAATCGCCCGGCAGATTCTGCAGCTGAAGGATGTCCTGCTGGCAGCAGGGCGACACTGCGGACTGCTCACCACCAGTACCGAAAATCTGCTGCAGCGGCAGACACAGGGATTTCGCATGCTGGGTCTGGGAACCGACTCCGGACTGCTGCTGCGATCCCTCCATCAGGCTCTGGCCAGCGTCGGCCGCGACTGTCTGCCGGCGGCCAGCCTCGATGCCCGCGACAGTCGACCACTGCAGCCCGTGCTGCCTCAAAGACCTGCCGGGATGCAGCCCGATCGCAACGCGATCATCGCTGACCCGACAGCCGGATTTGACATCGAACTGCAGGCCGGAGTCGGTGTGCGACCACTGGTGGGTGCACACAATTCGGCCCGCCAACTCACCACCAGTCTGGTCACACTGCAGCCCGGAGCCAGTCTGGATTACCACACTCATCCATTCAGCGAATCCATCACAGTACTCTGCGGACAACTGGAAATGCTGGTGGAAGGACGAGTCTACCGGCTGGGGCCGCTTGACAACATCACCATTCCACGCTGGCTGCCCCACGCTGCACACAATCCCGACAGCAGCACGCCAACCAGACTGCACACCGCCATGGCCTCAGACACGCCCGCTCGCACACTGGTCTCGCAGAGTTTCAACGAAGTGGAAATGCCCGACGATTCCTGCGGTTTGCCGGGTGCCGAACGCGTCACTCGAATTCGCACGGCCACACAGGTGCAGGGCGTCGGCCCCAACGCCACTTTCGTCGATCACTTCAATGCAGACCTGATGCCAGGACTGGAAATGAGCGGTGGTTACGCACGGTTTCTGCCCGATGGCAGACTGCCCGCACACCTGCACGACTTCGACGAATCCATCTGCATCATCGAAGGGCAGGCCACCTGCCTCGTCGAAGGGCAGCTTCATGAACTGCAGAACTGCCAGACCGCCATGGTCCCGCGTGGACGAGTCCACTACTTCCGCAACGATTCCAGCCTGCCCATGGCCATGCTCTGGGTCTACGCCGGACCGCGTCCCGAACGCATTCTCGTTGACGAACAACTGGCACTGACTGAATCACCAGCCGCAGGGCACACCACATGACCACAACCCCTCGCCCGCATTTCCACGCCACGCTGACCGCCGACTTTTATGACCAGTCCGGAAAGCCGAAGTTTCGTGACCTGGGACTGGACCAGTTCGATGGCTTTCCACATGTGCTGATCCACCCCTTCACTCAGCACCAGCCGGTCATTCAGGCGGATCAGCTGGCGAACAGTCACGGCGTTGTCGTACTGACTCCCGGAGTCACCGCCCAGTCACTGCAACTGGCGCCGGACCTGCTGGTTGTCGCCCGCTTTGGAGTTGGCTATGACAGTGTGGATGTGGATGCCTGCACGAACGCCGGTGTGCTGGTCACAATCACCGCCGGTGCCGTCGATCGACCGGTCGCGGAAGCCACCGTCGGCTGGATGATTGCACTCTCACACCACGTACTGATCAAGGATCGGCTGGTACGCACCGGACAGTGGCACGAACGCACAAAATTCATGGGGCGTGAGCTGCGAGAACGTCAATTGGGCATCATCGGACTGGGCGGAATCGGTCGCGAACTGCTGCGACTGCTGCAGGGCTTCGGTATGCAACCACCACTGGTGTTCGATCCGTTTCTCTCAACGGCGACCGCAGCACAACTGGGAGTACGGCTGGTGTCGTTGACCGAACTGCTGCAGGCCTCCGATTTCGTCTCCATCCATTGCCCCCTGACCGACCAGACTCGCGGACTCATCGGCGCCGCCGAACTGGCCCTGATGCGCAGTGATGCATGGCTGCTGAATACGGCTCGGGGAGGCATCGTGGACGAAGATGCTCTGGAAGCCGCTCTCGATGCAGGTCAACTGGCCGGAGCCGCTCTCGACTGCTTCCGCGATGAACCGGTACTGCAGCCCAGCCGCTTCGCACGCTTCGACAACGTACTGCTGGCCCCACACTCCATCGCGTGGACCGACGAACTGTTTCGCGACATTGGACGCATGGCCTGCCGCAGCCTGCTGGATGTCTCACTAGGTCGCCGACCACACGGACTGCTGAACCCCACACTGCTGAATCGGCCGGAATTTCGCCGCCGCTGGTCCCGCATTACCGGAGTCGACGAAGACACTCTGCCCCGACCCTGACCGAGCCGTCTGATATCCTGACCCAGGCAGTACCCGCAGCCCACGGAAACTACACAGACAGTTTTGCAACACTTGACGGGCTGCTTTCTTCCCCAATCAGTCGGGATACGTCGATCGTGAAGCATCGCGTATGCACCAACTCACCGTTTTCGCGATACCCGCTGGAGTAAATTGCAACCTCTTTCGTGGAACCATCCTTCGCAATCAGTTGCGCCCGTCGATGAGACAGAGAATTTCCCTGCAGCAACTGGTCCAGAATACTGCCTATGGCAGCCTGATTCGCATGAAACTTCGCAATCGGCTGACCTATGTACTCGTCAGCAGTGTATCCCAGAAATGTCATCTCTGCGTTATTTGCCCAGACAATGATGCCAGCTTTGTCCACACAATGCAGCGGCACATTCGCGTTCTCCGCAAATTCCACAAGTGCCTGGCGACTCTCCTGCAGCTCTGTCTCAAGCGTCCGCTGCTTTTTCAGGCTTCTGGCAATCTTCGATGCGCCGATGATCTTCCCGGAAACGTCATGAATCGGAGAGATGCTCACAGAAATATCAATGGGTTCGCCCGATTTGTGCAGACGAATCGTTTCAAAATGATCAACACGACCTCCCTGTCGAAGCACCCTGAGAATAACTGTCTCCTCGTCAAATCTGTCAACCGGCATCAACCTCGTAATCGATTCACCAATCATCTCCGCCGCTGCATATCCAAACAGTTTCTCAGCCCCGAAGTTCCAGCTCTGGACGATTCCATCAGGGTCCTTGCCAATGATCGCATCACCGGCCGAATCAACAATTTCTGACAGCCGCAGACAATCTGCATCCAGTCGCCGTTTCTCCTCCTCAAGCTGAAGACGCTCGGTCACATCTCGTGCAACCGCGTAAACCACTCCCTCTTCTCTGACCGAGCGAGCAGTCCATTCAAGAGAAACATAATGCCCGTCCCTGTGTCGATAACGATTGACAAACTGTATTGTCGGCTCCCCGCGCGACAGCCTGATGATCTCATGCAGCGTATTCGGACGATCGTCCGGATGCACAAACTCGATAAAAGGTCGAGCTGTCAGCTCTCTGTGCGCATAACCAAGGGTCCGCGTAAAATTCTCATTGAGCCGCCGGAAGTAACCCTGAACGCTGGCAATACAGAAAAGATCGAGTGATAAGTCGAAAAAACGAACCAGCTCCTCTTCCGCGCGACGCTGCCCCGACTCCAGATACGTCCGCAGAGTCTCCACCAGAAAACTCGCATCTTTCGGCCGACTGGACGCATCCGGATCCAGACACTGCTTGGCCAGCTGAACAATCGGCATCGGAGCACCACAACGGTCCAGCTCCGCAAATGCAGCGGACAGATCTCCGGCCAGACTCTTCTGGTACACGTCAAGAACCCTGCCCCCGGCGAAAGGCGGCGAGCCCGTCAGTAAATGACACAGAATTCCACCAAGTGAAAACACGTCAGCTCGGTAATCAACCAATTCCCCGCGTGCCTGCTCCGGAGCAAGGTAATGGGGAGTTCCCATGACCGTGCCGAACTGCGTATCGAATTCGGACGACGGCTGCGCCATCGGCGGAATTGTGTCCGCCATGACCAATGGAAGCAACCCGTCCCCAAACTGCTCGGATGACACTGGACTGCTGGTCCTGATCACCTTGGCCAGACCCCAATCCAGAACAGTGACCGTTCCATAGTCACCCAGCATGATGTTGGCCGGCTTCAGATCGCGATGGACAACCCCGTTGGCGTGCGCAAAGGCCATGGCCTGGCAGATCTGAAAGAACGTGGTCAGCAGCGACTCACGCTTCGATTCACTGACCTTCGTCTCCTCGATCGCCCGCTCCATCGTCATTCCAACGATGAGATCCATGACGATGTAAGCAGACCCCGCCGGGTCACTTCCAAAGTCATGAATCCCAAGCACACTGGGATGACCCAGTTGACTGGCAATCCTCGCCTCGCGAAGAAAACGGTCAAGATACCCCTCGTTGCCGCTTAGCCCCTGACGGATCAGCTTTATCGCCACACAACGCTGCAGCTGTAAATCCCAGCCTCGATACACCACACCCATACCACCGCTGCCAATCTCCTCACCGATCACATATCGGTCATTGAAGCAGTGGAATTTTTCCAGTCGCTCAGAGAATGTCGGGGGCTGCGAGTCAGGCGTTACAGCATCGACACCCAGGGGACCGCTTTCAGAACTGCAGGACTGTTCGCGAAACGCCGAACTGCCACCATCACTGTGAGATGCGACGAAGACCCCTCCGCCAGCCTCGAAGACCTCCGTCAGCGCCTCCTGCATGCTGTAGTCAGCCGCACAACCTGCCGGATCCGAATCGGTCGCTGACGAATCACTTCCAGCACCTGCGTCACCGGAAGCCGCAACATCGGATTCTGCCACAGGAGCACCCTCCATACCAACCCCCGCGGACTGACAGCGTTGTCGCAGCACTGGATTCCGCAGCAGAATTGATCCTAGGTGTGAACCCTTGATTAAGCAAGACGCGGAAATGGGTATTCGAACGTTTCATCACAGAAAACAAAGGTGTTCGCGTGGACACACTCTGCCGACTGACACATGTCGCTCCCGCTGAACAAGCCGAAGTGTCATTCTTTTTCAACTTCCGCAAACAACGACAGCCGCGCAGTCCGCTCGGGACTGCACATCACCACGCCCAGCCAGCACCGAAGATCCAGCCGAACGCGTCGTTCTGGATATCTCCCACAGCACCGCCTCGCAGATAGATTTTGTCACTCACCCAGTAAATCAGTTCCGACTGATACAGCGACTCATCGAATCGGTCTTCCGTCGCCGTCAGAATCACACTGCGCCACGCCAGGTCATCCATCAGGTCGATCTCCAGACCAGGATTGGCCACCAGACGACTGTTCAGATCACCCAGATCCAGACTGCCTCCCAAAGCATTCACGCGAATCCGCGCGAACTCGGTGCCCACACCCAACTGCAGAAACGGTCGCACATCCTCCGTAAGATAGAAATAGGTGTTAACACCCGTCGTGAACTGCCGCGCATCAACGTCAGCCAGAACACCACTGTCCTCAACCGTCGTCGACAGCCACGTCGTCGTCAGAAACACGTCCTGACCCATAAACTCCGGCAAACTGGAATTCCACCGTGCCGGGATATTGAACGATGTCTGAAACCCCTTCGCATCAAAATCCACTCCCGGCACGTCGCTGGACACATCCAGCCGCAGGAACTGCAGATCACCATAACTGCGCCCCAGCAGTCCGGCATCCGGCTCCGGACAGGGCTCCTGCTCATGCGGAACTTCGCAGTAACTGGGAGCATTGAACCAGGATTCCTGCGCTGCAGCACCGGAACACAGACAACTTCCGGCCAGAACGACCAGACACAGTGACATCAGTGATTTCATTACAACAGCTTTCCATCAGGTCCATCAAACCGAAGCGACGGGAAGATACAGATGCGAACGATCAGCCGGAAAGTCGTGATCCAGCCACCTGCTGCCCGCACACAGCCGGAAATCCCCTCAGCCCGGTACACACTTGCTTTTTCTGCCGATCCGGACTGCGCAATCTGACCAGTTGTTGCCGAGCTGTGGCCAAATTCGCCGATTCGAACCGGAAACTTTCATGCCGCGCAACCCCACGGCATCCGGAAGACACCCCGAAAATTCACCACTCCGTACTTCCCATCGCACCCGCACCGAATCATACTGGCGGCATTCCCTCCGCGGTTTGCTCACGTCTCTTCCCGCCAGTTTCGAAAGCCGCCGGTATGTTGCGTCGTACCTCCATCCCCCTGCTGCTGACACTGCTGCTGCAGTACTCCCGTTCACTGCAGGCCGATGAAGCAGAAAAGCAGGCCTTCTTTGAATCCCGCATCCGCCCCCTGCTGATCGACCGCTGCTATCAGTGCCACGGCCCCGATGAAGCATCCGGGCGTCTGCGACTGGATCTTAAGGAAGGCTGGGAAAAGGGCGGCGAACGAGGCCCGGCAATTGTTCCCGGAAACCCCGCAGACAGCCTGCTGATCCGTGCCGTTGCCGGCAGCGACCCCGAACTCAGCATGCCCCCCAAAGATGCCGGACCACCGCTGACACCCGCCCAGCAGGATGATCTGGCCACCTGGATTCGCCACGGAGCTGTCGACCCCCGTGGCGGACAGGCCGTTGTCAATCCCATCGAGGTCTCCGCAAGGACTCACTGGGCCTTTCAGCCCATTCAGCCTCCGACCGTACCACCCGGACAGCACCCCATTGATTTTCTGATTGACCAGCAACTGCAGACTCAGAACTTTACAGCAGCACCACCCGCCGATCTGCGGACCCTCGTCCGCCGCGCCTCCTTCGATCTGCTCGGCCTGCCCCCAACACCTCGCCAGCTTAATACCACCGCCGATGATTTCCCCCGACTGCTGCAGGAAATGCTGTCGTCACCCCGTTATGGCGAACGCTGGGGCCGACACTGGCTCGACGTCGCCCGCTACTCCGATGCCAAAGACGGCGTCCTGATGTACGGCGACGCACGGATCCGACCCTTCGCATGGACCTATCGCGATTACGTCATCAGTGCTTTCAACAACGACCGTCCCTGGAATCAGTTCATCCGCGAACAACTGGCCGCCGATCGACTGGGATTGCCACAGGACGCACCCGAACTGGCCGCCCTCGGACTGCTGACACTCGGACGCATGTTCGACCGCAACAAACATGACGTCATCGATGATCAGATCGATGTTGTCGGACGCGGATTTCTGGGCCTGACACTGGCCTGCGCCCGCTGTCACGACCACAAATTCGACCCCATCCCCACTGCCGATTACTACTCACTCTACGGCGTTTTCGCCAACTGCTCCGAACCCCTCGAACGCCCCCGCATCGGACCGGTCACTGCCGCCGGTACCGCCTTCGAAAAGGAATTCGCCGACAAACTTCAGCAGGTCCGCGATCAGGAACTGGCCCACTACCAGGCCACTCTCAAACTGGCCCGCGAACGCACCGTCGACTACCTCGTGCACGTCGCTACCACGCAGCCCGATGTCTCCGAAACCGCCATCTTCTTTCTGTCACTGGTGCCCGATCAGCTGCGGCCACAGATCACGCGACGCTGGCGACAAACCATCGCCCGACGAGCCTTTCCGGATGATCCGGTCTTCGGACCGTGGCACGATCTGCTGAAGGATCCCACACCCCGAACCGCTGAATGGATGGCTCGCGGTGTCGACTCACGCATCATCGCCGCTCTCACAACATCCTCACCCGGAACTCCCGCCGAAATCGCCACCGTCTACGGTGAAGTTCTGAAGGCCGCATGGGAATCCGGAGCCCCGGAAACCGATCCACTCGCTGCCCTGCTGATCAGTCGTGAAGGCCCCGTCTGGTTCCCGCAGGAAGACACAACCTTCTACCTTGACCGAACTCCCGGGGACAAATTTCGCGGACTCGTCGGGGAACTGGATGCCATCGCCGTCCGCCATCCGCACGCCGCCGCTCGCGCTATGGTCGTTGCCGACAACACGGTGCTCAGTGAACCCGTCATCTTCCAGCGCGGTGACCCGGTGCTTCGCGGTAACCCCGTGCCACGACAGTTCCTCGCTGCCCTCACACCCGCACGACAGCCCTTCACCGACGGCGCCGGTCGCCTCGACCTCGCCAATGCCATCGCCTCAGATCGCAATCCGCTGACTGCCCGAGTCTGGGTGAACAGAGTCTGGATGCACCATTTCGCAGAACCCCTCGTCGATAACCCCGGTGACTTCGGCCTGCAGACCAAAGCCCCCCTGCAATTGCCCCTGCTGGACTTCCTCGCCGACTGGTTCATCCGCCACGGCTGGCAGACCAAACCACTGCACGAACTGATCATGACCTCACGTGCATGGCAGCGCACCTCCAGCATCGACGGAAATCCGGCACTGCAGACTCAGTTGCTGCGCGATCCACAGAACTCGCTGCTGTGGAAAGCCAATCGACGACGACTGGATTTTGAACAGATGCGCGATTCACTGCTGTTCGTCTCCGGCGAACTCAATGATGCCATGTTCGGCAGACCACAGATCATCACCGACCCCGCCAACATGCGTCGCACCGTGTACTCCTTCGTCGAACGACAGAATATCCCGGCAATCGTTCAGACCTTTGACTTCGCCAACGCCGATACCTCCACACCACGACGCTCACAGACCACCGTGCCACAACAGGCCCTGTTCGCACTCAATTCCGATTTCATGCTGGCACGCTCCAGAGCACTGGCAGCACGCAGCACAGCAGACACCCCGGAAATCACCGTCAGCAGACTCTGCAACTTCGCCCTCGGCCGCGACCCCACAACGGAAGAACTGGCCGAATTCACCGCGTTCCTCGCAGAAAACTCCCTCGAATCTCTCGCACAGGTTGTGCTGATGAGCAATGAACTGATGTTTGTTGACTGAACACCACTTCCGCATCACGCGGAATCTCAGATCAGACGGCCTGTGCTGTCCCCGAATCGCTCCACTTCCACACCCATCCGATCCAGCATCGACAAATACAGATTGCACAGCGGAACACTGCCCTCCGCAGCCAGATGCCGGCCCGACTCAATCCCGCCACCGCGACCACCCAGCAGAATCGGCAGATTGTCCGGATCATGACGATTGCCATCCGAAATGCTGGAACCAAACAGTATCAGACAGTTGTCCAGCAGCGAACCCTCGCCCTCAGGAATCGCCTTCAGCTTCTTCAGCATCCCCGCAAACTGCTCCACATGCCAGCGACTGATCCGCTCGTACTGCGCAATCTTCGCCTCGTTCTTCTCATGATGCGACAGCTCGTGGTGACCGCCACTGACACCATCCAGAAAGGAAAAATTGCGACCCGAAACATCGTTCGCAAACATCATCGATGCCACTCGAGTCGCATCCGTGCGGAATGCCAGAATCATCAGATCCAGCATGATGGAAATGTGCTCGCGAAAATCGGCAGGAATACCTGACGCCGGTGGCGCAACCTCGGCTGACAGCGGATCCGGCTGCCAGCCCGCAGCTCGCGGCTGTACCGCAAACTCAATCCTCCGCTCCACCGCTCGCACAGAATCCAGATACTCGTCCAGCTTGAACTGATCATCCCGACCCAGCTTCCCCCGCAGACGACCTGCATCCTCCAGCACAAAATCCAGCAGGTTCTGATACGACTCCGCCTTCGCCGTCTGCCCCGCTAACCGACGACCGAACAAACGCTCATAAACCAGCCGCGGATTAATCTCCTTGGCCACCGGACGATTCGGTGACTGCCACGAAATGTGCGATCCATACAGACGCGTATATCCCACATTGCTGTCTATGCCACTGATCACAGGCTCAGTACCCAGCTCCAGAGATGGCAGCGGAGTCCACTGGCTGACGTGCTGAGCCATCAACTGATCCACCGAAATCCCGCCACTGCTGATGTTCTTACCCGTTGTCTTCGCTACCGGCATCCCCGTCAGAAAATTTGCCGTCTTCGCATAATGACCGTCACCACCATGACTGTTCTTCTTGTCCAGTCCCGTCAGCACCAGCACGTCATCCCGCACTTCCGCCAGCGGCTGCAATGTGGAACTCAGCACATAGTCACGACCCACACCCTCAGGTACCCACGACTTCTCCCACACCCCGTTCGGAAAGTAAATGAAGGCGGCACGCACCGGAGGACCGGCCGGCACGCGACCCGCCGCCGCAGCCAGGCCCACACCCGGAAATGACTCAAACCACGGTAACCCCAGCGCTGCCCCACAGCCCCGCAGAAAGGATCGCCGACCACCACCCCGAACTCCCGACCCATAACAAGACACCATGCTCATCCCTCTCAACCCGGTTCACCTGTCAGCACTCCGACATCACCCGTCTCACCACCAGCTGCCCACTGAACACTGAAAACTGAAAACTGAAAACTTACTCAGCCTTCTCCGCAGCTGCCTTTTCTTCGGCCGCCTTCTTCTGAGCCTCAGCGGCCTTTTCTGAAAACCTTTGCAATACCTGCATCAGCCGCGAACCACGACCACCCGCCGGATCCGGTGGCGGATCAGACTTCTTGTAATATCGGTTGCGAAACGGGTAACTGCACGCGATTTCTTCAATCAGAATCCAACTCTGAAAGCCATTCTCCTGCAACTTCTTCACACCGGTTTCCACAACACATGCATCAAACTTATTCAGCTCACGCCCCAGCGCGAAACCCAGCATTTTTCGGCTGAAGTGATTCAGAAAATCACCCTTCCGCCCCAGCAGCACCGCCTTCAGTTCAGCCGGTCCCGCAAACTGCTCACCCGATGGCAAACGACCGGCCGCATCAATCGACTGGCCCCCATCGGATTCCCGCCAACGCCCGATTCCATCAAAATTCTCCAGACCAAATCCCAGCGGGTCCATCCGGTCATGACACGAAGCACACTCCGGCTTCTGCCTGTGCAACTCCAGCCGCTGACGCAGCGTCTGACTGCCCGACTCAGCCACCGACTGATCCAGCGGTGGTACTCCGGGCGGAGGCGGAGGCACAGGCGTCCCCAGCAGCTCGTCAAGAATCCAGCGACCACGCAGCACCGGACTGGTGCGGCGCGGATACGATGCCGCCGTCAATACCGCACCCAGTGTCGCAGCACCACCACGACGACCATCCGCCACCGTTACTCGCTGCCAGTCAGCATCCGCAGGCAGCGATAAACCATAATGCCCCGCCAGCCGACCATTCACCACCACATAATCCGCCGCCAGCAGATCCGTCAGCGGTCGGTTCTCACGAAACACTCCCGACACAAACTGCACGGCCTCTTCCCGCAGATCTCTCGCCAGCAGTTCCGAATACTGCGGATACACTTCCGCATCCGGCAGCACACCGCCAAAATTCCTCAGACCCAGCCACTGCAGACCAAAATTCTCACCCAGTCCCGCCGACCTCGGATCCGCCAGCATGCGTCGAATCTGCTGACGATACTGCTGTTCGTCCGCCAGCACACCAGCATCAGCAGCAGCCAGCAGCTCCTCGTCCGGAACTGATGACCACAGAAACAGCGCCAGCCGCGTCGCCAGTTGATGATCGGTCAGTGGCAGCACACCCGTTTCATCAGGCTCCGTCTCCACCACAAACAGAAAATGCGGCGATACCAGCACCGCCTTCAATGGCTGACGAACAGCCTCCAGTACACCGCTCAGCCGCGGCAGTGATACACGGTACAACTGCTGCAGCCGCTCCACTTCCTCCCCCGTCGGCGGACGTCGCCACGCTCGCCGCGCAAATCCCGCGATCAACTGCCCAGCCGCTGACTGCACTCCTGCCGCATCGGCGTCCGTTGCAGCTTCCAGCAAACGCCACTGCGACTCACTCAACAGCCCCCGCAGTACACCACCGGACTGCTCACCCGCACCCGACAGCCACTGCTCCAGTCGACCCGCAGGCAACGCACGATCCACCAGCTGATCCGCCAGCAGCAGATACGCCTCCGTATGCAGCGTCGACGTAAACAGCGAATCACCAACCGTATCAAATCCCTCACCACCCGCACCGTCCACAGGAGGCTCTTCACCCGCCGGCAGTGACTGACCCAGCAGATCACGCACCGCATTCCGATACTCCAGCTGCGTCAGACGACGACTCATCACATAGCCACGATACCAGCTCTGAGTCTCCTCAGAGGCCAGCTGACTGCAGAGATCCTGATTGGGACGACTATCCACCCACTTCTGAAAGGTGCCCTTCTGCCGGTCATTCAAACCCGGGCTGCCCTGCGGAGGCATCTCGTTCAGCCGAATTCGCCGCGCCACACGCTCCCACGCATCCGCCGCCTCATAAGCCTGATCACCTGTGGCAAACTTCGAAAGATCCAGCTCACCCTCAGACTTCTCACCATTGTGACACTGCTGACACCGCTCTCGAATAATCGGCAGAACCCGCGATTCGTAATCCTTCTTCCACCGCGCAACCCTCGCCTCCAGCTCATCCGCTCTTAATCCGGATGCGTTGCCCGACACACACAGCACCACACACAGCACTGTCAGACACTCACGCCAGAATCTCATGCACCACCCTGCCATGCACATCGGTCAGCCGAAAATCCCGACCGGAATGATGATACGTCAGCCGCTCATGATCAAAACCCATCAGATGCAGCATCGTCGCATGCAGGTCATGCACATGCACACGATCCTCCACCGCCCGATAACCGAACTCGTCGGTACTGCCATACGCCAGACCACCCCGCACTCCGCCACCCGCCAGCCACACACTGAAGCCATGATGATTGTGGTCACGACCCGTCGGAACACCGCCGCCAATCGGCATTTCCACTGCCGGAGTTCTTCCGAATTCACCGCCACACAGCACCAGAGTTTCGTCCAGCAGACCACGCTGAGCCAGATCCGTCAGGAATGCCGCAATCGGACCATCCGCCTCACGGCCCAGACGAGCATGCTCGCCCGCTATGTTCCCATGCGAATCCCACGGCTGCACATCCCCGTGATAACACTGCACCACCCGCACACCACGCTCAATCAGTCGCCGCGCTGTCAGCAACTGACGACCATGCACTGTGTCCGTCTGATACAGCTCATGAATCGCCCTCGACTCCCCCGAAATGTCCAGCGCATCCGTCGCCTGCATCTGCATCCGATACGCCAGCTCAAAGGACTGAATACGCGCCTCCAGAGTCGCATCCTCCTGACGCGACTGCTGATGCCGACGATTCACCCGCTGCAGCAAATCCAGTTGACGACGCTGCTCGGCCGGCGGAGTCTGCGGGTTGCGAATGTTGGCTATCAGCTCCACCGGACTGGTTTTACGAGTATCCAGCCACGTGCCCTGATAAATGCCCGGCAGAAATGCACTGCGCCAGTTCGAAGAATCAGCCACCGGCAGACCCGGACACAACGTCACAAATCCCGGCAGGTTCTGATTCTCACACCCCAGACCATACGTCAGCCACGAACCATAACTGGGACGAGACAATCGCTCGCTGCCCGTATTCATCAGCCGCATACTCTGTTCGTGATTCGGAGTATTGGCGAACATCGAGCGAATCACGCAGATCCGATCCGCATGCCAGCGCGCTGTCTTCTGAAACACGTCGCTGCACCACAGCCCGCTGTCTCCATACTGCTCAAAACGAAACGGCGACGCCAGCGCAACCCCGGTCTCACGCTCCGTCGTCAGATTGCCAACCGGCAACCGCTTGCCACCCCACTTCGTCAGCTCTGGCTTGTAATCCCACGTGTCCACCTGTGACGGACCACCGTTGAGATAAATATGCACGACGTGCTTCGCTCGCGCAGACTGCTGGGGGGACTTCAAAGACAGTGGACTGTCACCGCCGTCAGCACCCTCCGCCTGCAGCAAACCCGGTAATGCCAGCAACCCCAGGCCCGTACCCGCAGCCCCCAACAACCGCCGACGCGACGGCACTGCCAAAGACTGTTGCTGGTCCATGTTCATCACAAGACTCCCGCAGTGTTCTCAACACCCCACCACCCGCCATCATCCCTCGAATCCGCCTGAGACGCCACCAAATCCCCGACGAAATACGCCCGGTCCCCCCGGTTTCCGCAGACACAGAAGTCAAAATTCTTACCCCAGGCATCCCTGCCCGACCCAACCCGTCAAAAACTCTCAGTTTCCAACCGTGATACTCCGCTGCACAACATACCAGATCACTCAGCCGATTCGCTTCGAAGGATACTCAGCCGATTCCAGCCACCCCCGCAGCTTCCACTGCAGCAGACACCCTGTCAGAAACAAAAACAGACTCAGCACCGCAGCCGGGCCAAAAGCCTCCCCGCGAACAATCACAAGCCCCTGCGCACAGATCGTCAGCGGAATTGTCGCCACCCCCGGCACGCCACTAACCCAGCCAGCCCACGATCCAGCCACGATCCGGCACAACACCCCGTGATGCATCGCACACACACCCACACTGCCCACAACCCACACCAGCACAAACTGCAGTACTGACCTCGCAGATCTGATTTCAACGCCGGAATGAATGAACGGCACAACGGCAACCGGCAGCAATATCGCAGCCAGATAAAACCATCGCAAATCCCGAAAAACAGCCGCTCGCAAGGCGAGCCAGAACTCCGTCCGACTGCAAGGCAGCACAAAATCGCTCCACAGTCGAGAACGATGCATCTGCCATATACTATGCTTTTGGGCGATCAGCATCACCGGCAAAAAACCCAACCAGTACAGGCTGCTTTTCAAAGACTTAATCGCAAGGTCACTGGTTCCGTAGAAAAATAGAAACTGCGAACCAGCCATCACTGGAAAGAACAACAGCGATTTCAAAACAGGCATTGCAGTTCCCGACCTCAGCCGATCCGCCAGATCGCTCTGCAGCAGACTGCTGTTCACAGCCGGCAAACCCGGCCCGGAAGTCCCACCCGATACCACCACCAGCAGCGACGTCTGACCCCATTCAGCCAGATGCTTCGGCATGCGTCGCAACGCTGGCAGAGACTGCAGAACTGTTCCGGCTGTCAAACACAGAAGTACCAGATTCAGCACAGTATCGTCACCATTCATCGCAGCACACAGATACAGGTTATCAAAATACAAGGCTGCAGGTATCAGCAGTGTGACACTGAATCCCAGCATCAGACTGCCGCTCAGAAGCATCGGTTGCCGCAGCAAGCGCCCCGGAATGGCATCCAACAGCGTCGTCGGCAGGGACATACCAAGTATCGGAGCCAGAACCGGCAGCCACGCACGAACACCCAGACACCACGCCAGTAGAACGCCAGCACCGGCAACCAGCAGATACATCATCACCAGCACCTGCTGATGCGCACGGCACACACCCGGAATGACAACATTCATCCCCTGCGATGCCGTTTCCAGCACGCCACACAGCATGAAATAAGCTGCGGCTGCCAGCGACAACTGCAGCAGCACCCACAGACATTTGTCCTCAAATGACAGTCCCCAGTCACGCCGCTGCACCGACAACCCAGGCAACTGACGACGAAAATTATCCAGATGCCTCGTCAATAATCCTGTACTGCCGGCATCTCCCGACCACAGATGCACCTCACGCAGCTGACTTACACCACGCAAACGTGCATACACTCCCGCACTCACCTCACCCTCAGTCGGTATCCGAATCAAAATCGTCTCAAGGCGAGGAAAACGAGCCGCAACGTCACCGGCCAGAAATGACTCCACCTGCCACAGCTCAAGACCCAGCGTTCGCAGCTCCGGCATCCGACCAACACCCGCAAAACTCTCTCCTGTCAAAAGCAATGTCTGCAAACGCGGCAGCCTCGACAAAGCCGCAGCACTGGATTGCACATACTCCTCACTCGTCTCCTCAGACGTCCGCTTCACACCGTGAAACTCAACAACCTCGAGGTCCGACAACTGCGAAAATATCTCCCAGTCACCAACCGTGAATCCACAATTCACAAACCGCATCTTACGAACATCGCCCAAAAGCGACCGAATATCTGCTCCTGCCCCGGACTCGGACTCGGTCAATAACTCCTTCGCATACTGCTCCAGAAGACCCGCAGAAAAGGCAAACACCAGGGTCCCCGCAGAACTCAGCTTCTTCCGCAGTTCCCGCACCTCATTCACGTCGTTCCGGCTGTGCAGATACTCCCGGTCCACAACTGACCAGTAGCCGCCAACCAGCTCCTCAGACCGATCGTCGATTTCAGTACCCTCCGACACAGTCAGAGGCGCCCTGATGGCACTCATCAACATATACTGCACGCCGAACAGCGGGATCGCCAGCAGCGGAACCCACCAGAACAGGTACAACAATGACTTCAGTACACAGTAAATACGAACCATGGCGAACAGCTCCGATTCAGTGGAATGCCAGAAAAATGTCTTCCAGATTCAGGTCCTCAACAAGAACTTCGACACCCCGCTGCTCCCGCAGCCGCTGTGCCGACTCCTGCGAATACCCGTCAATCGTCGCCTGCACCACTCCACCCTGCTCACACCACTTCAAAACACCAGGCAGGTCCTCCGCCTGCACCCTGCCCACGCCACCAGGGATCCGCAGCCGCTTCACTCGATCCTTAAGCCCGTCCACTTCCGAATGCAGTCGCACGACACCACCCTGCAGAATCGCAAGATGCGATGCCGCTCGCTCGATGTCCGATGTAATGTGAGTCGAAAACAGGATCGTTCGCTCACCGTCCACCGCCAACTGCAGCAACGACTCCAGAAACAGACGCCTCGCCTGAGGATCCAGGCTGGCTGCCGGCTCATCCAGAATCAGCAGCTCCGGGCCATGACCCAGCGCCAGCACAATCCCCAGCTTCTGACGCTCGCCTGCCGACAACACCCCACACTGCTTCGATTCCGGTAACCCCCAACGCTCCAGCTGCTCACGCACCAGATTCGCATCCCAACGCGCATAAAATGCTGCCGTGTACTCCACCATATCACGCACACGAAAACGAGGAAACAACTGCACATCCTGAGCCACGTAGCCCAATCGAGACTTCTGGGAATCTGCCAGATCCCACGACTTACACCCCAGCAGCGATGCAGTCCCGCCCGTCGGACGCAACATCCCCAGCAAACAACGAATCAATGTACTCTTTCCCGCACCATTGGTACCCAACAGTCCCGTCAGTTCACCCCGAGGTATCGCCAGATCCACTCCCCGCAACACCTCCAGGTCACCGAAAGACTTACGCAATCCCTGAACCTCAATCAGGAACTCTGTCATACCCCTTACTCCTTAACTGACGGCAAATCAGACCTCAGACACACCAACCCACACATCACCCCCCAAACCGATACTCCACCACCTCACCAATCCCACGGAACTCAATCGACTGTACCTCCACACCCTCAGCCCCCAACGGCGGCTGAATCCGCACGTGCTGAATCCGCGATCGCTCACCCAGCTCCACACTGACATCCCGCCACTCCGGCCCCTCCGGCCAGTGAAACTCCGACTCCTGATGCTCCGCAAAACTGGCCTCCCGAGTCCTCCACGTAAGGCGCCCAGGACCACGCCCACCCGCCACCGCGCGAATCCTCAACACCACCGTCACCGGCCCAGGAATGTCCAGCCGCGAATTCGTCAGAAAAGCCCGCGCACCCGCCAACTCAGACTCCGGCTCCAGCAACAATCCAGCCTCCGTCTTCCTCAGCACACCATTCCGCGCAATCCAGCCCTGAATCGCTCCCTCCTCACCCCGCACAGGTGCCGCACTCCGCACAACTCCGCCCTCCGACACAATCAACTCATGCTCGCCAAACAAATCCTCGTGACGACGGCTGAAGGCCGAAGCCTCCTCCGATAATCCCGGTGGCTGCAACTGCGCTGCCCACTCCCGCAACCGACGATCCAGCCGCGCTACCACCTCCGGCTGCTCCGTCGCCAGATTCCTCCCCCGATGCTCTCCCTCCGGAGTCGATACGTCGAACAGCAGCGGCGGACGATTCCCCAGACGAATCAGCTTCCACGGCAGCTCCAGAACCGCCGACTGCGATCCCCACCGCCAATACAGACGTTCGTGCGGTACATCCCTCCGCTGACCCGTCACATACGGCGTCAGATCCACACCATCCAGACTCGGATCAGGCCGAAAACCGGCCGCCGACAGAGCCGTAGCCGCCACATCCAGACTGCTGACCGGCTGCGTATACACCACACCCGCCGGCCACCGACCAGGCCACGCGGCAACAAACGGTGTCCTCACACCACCCTCACTCAGCATCCCCTTCTGACCCGCCAGCGGACCATTCAGTGAACCATCCCACGCTGTCCCCAGCGGTGCCCCGTTGTCGCCAATAAAGAAAATCAGCGTCTTCCGATCCGCTCCCTGCTCACGCAGCTTCTCCCGAATTCGACCCACACCCTCGTCCATCGCAGCAATCATCGCCAGCGCCTGCCGACGCTGCAGCGGCAGATGCTCCGCTGTCTCACTGAACCACGGTTCCGGTGACTCCAGCGGCACGTGCGGCGCATACAACGCCAGATACAAAAACCACGGCCGCTCAGGCTCTGCCGACCGACGATCCAGAAACGACAATGCCGCCTCCGTCTGCACCACCACCCGAAAACGATTATCCGTAATCACCTCAGGAGCATTCGGCAGGGCACGACCCAGCAGATCATGCGACGCATAATACTGACGCTGCTCCCCCCGGAAATACTCGTCAAATCCCTGATGCTGAGGCATGTGGTCCGGCAGAATCCGCTGCGACTTCTCCACACCTCGTACAGCACCAATATCCAGATGACTCTTCCCCACCCAGCCACTCACATAACCCTGCGGACGCAAACGCTCCGCAATCGTCAGCTCACTCAGCGGCAATGGACCACGATTGTTGTCCTCCACTCCAAAACGCTGCTGATAACGCCCCGTCAGCAGCGCTGCCCGCGATGGTACACACTGCGGCGCTGTCACATACCCACGCTCAAATCGCACGCCGTCACGAGCCAGTTGGTCAAGATGCGGAGTCCTCACGTCGGGATCCACACCCTGCACACCCAGATCCGCCCAGCCATGATCGTCGGAAAATATCACCAGAATATTCGGCCACTGCGATCGCTCCACTGTCAGCGTCGGCGGCACCAGACCTGCCAGTGCCCGCCGATAAAATTTCCAGTTCTCCTCACCCAGCGAATTCAGCACCGCATTCAGATTATGCGGTACCGCCGGCAACTGCCGATACTCATGCGGGATCTCCAGCGAATCCAGATGACGATGAAACCCCTGGTTGGGCTGCAAAGTCTCGTCCCGATCACCCACGACCTGACGTATCACCCGCCCCTCCCGCAGACTGCCCGCCTCCGACTCCGCTATCCGCCACGGACCCTGCGACTCCAGATACCGCAGATCACCGCCAGAAATATCCAGCAGCAACTGCTCACCGCCCTCCGGAACCACCCTCACCAGATCACTATAATC
The DNA here is from genome assembly GCA_903896675.1 of uncultured Planctomycetaceae bacterium. Taxonomy (GTDB): domain Bacteria; phylum Planctomycetota; class Planctomycetia; order Planctomycetales; family Planctomycetaceae; genus SXXK01. Next base: position 4,300 of record CAITYU010000365.1, on the reverse strand, counting down.
CGGCTGCAACGGACCAGCACCCAGCAGCGACACTGCACCAAACAGCTCATGATGCCCCAGTCCCAGCCGCGCCGCCCCATACCCCCCCATACCGAATCCCTCAATGATCCTGCCCTCAGGACCACGCACCGTACGAAACACTCCGTCAATGTGAGGAATCAACTCCTCCGTCAGAATCGTCTCCAGCCGCACCGAACCATCCTTCCAGTCGCACCACATCCCCGCTGAAAGACCGTTCGGAAAAACAATGATCAGCGGCGGCAACTGACCGGACCGCATCGCTGTCTGATACCGCTGAACCACCTGCGTGACACCGGCATTCCCCCCGCCAGTACCCTGCAGCCAGTACAGTACCGGAAAACGCCGCTGCAACTGCCGGTCATAATCCGGAGGCAGCGACACATAACAACTGACCTGCTCACCGGCCGCCGCACTGTCAAAGATCACCCGCTGCACCAGCGAACCCGGGATCTCCGGCAACACCCACTGCGTCTGCTGCGCTGCCACTGATGGCAGCACAACACAGCTCAGGCAACAACACAACAGCCACTTCAACACGCCGGATACGCCCATCCTGCTGCTCCCCACACCCAACCCGCCACAGTAACCTCAGCTCCATTCACCCCACTAAATGAGCCCACCGAATTCTGACGATTTTCCATTGGACCGACAATCCTTATTCCTCGCTGCTCCGGACACTGCGCCATCAACCACACCCGTCCGCTGTCATCAACAACCCACACTCTCCCCCAACGCATCCCAGAGCCAAACCACCCCGATTTGCCTCCTTCTGCGGCAGTCACTAACCTCCAGCACCAGTACATTCCCGGACCGCACTCTTTCGGTACTACCGGAGCAACCGTCGCATGTCTCACCACAGCTCATTCCGGATTTCCAGTCACCGCCTGCTGCTGGCAATCGCCCTCACCATCACCCCCATGGTAGATGCCGCCGATCGCCCCAATATCCTGCTGCTGCTCAGTGATGACCACAGCTACCCCTTCGTCAGCACCTACGGAAATCCCAATGTCCGCACACCGGTCCTCGACCAGCTCGCTGCCGAAGGCATCCGGTTTCACAGATTCTTCACCGGAGCACCCCAGTGCGTACCGTCCCGCGCCTGCCTGATGACCGGACGCTCAGCCGTCGCTGCCCGCATGACACGTTTCTCCGCCCCGCTGCCTCGCGACGAAGTCACCCTGCCCGAACTGTTGCGCCAACAGGCAGGCTACTACACCGGAATCTGCGGTCGCAGCTTCCACCTCGACGGGGCCTCCCGAAACTCACCCACACTCAACCGCATCTACGAAGAAAACAATCTCCGCACATTCGCTGATCGAGTCGACTTTCTGAATACCTGCGGTGACGCTGAAGTGACCAGACAGACAGCTGCGTTTCTCGATCAGAAACCCGCCGATCGACCGTTTTTTCTCTGGGCCAATTTCAGTGATCCGCACCATCCCTGGAACGCCGATCCGCAGTTCCGACCGGATCCAGCCACACTGCAGTTGCCCCCCCACTGGCCCGATCTGCCCGGACTCCGCGAACAACTGGCCGACTACTTCGCCGAAATCAATCGACTGGATCGCACTATTGGCGAGGTGCTGGATGTGCTGAAAAAGAAAGGCGTTTATGACAACACCCTGATCGTCTTTGCCGGAGACAACGGAGCAGCACTGCCTCACGGAAAAGGATCCCTCTACGACCCCGGCTCCAATGTGCCGTTCCTGATTCGCTGGCCGCACGTTGTCCAGCCCGGCGGTGATTCCCGGTCCCTCATCAGCGGTGAAGACGTCGCACCCACCCTGCTGGCCACCGCCGGAATTGAACCGGGACCCAAAATGACGGGTCACAGCTTCCTGCCACTGCTGAAGAACCAGCCATTCACTCCCCGACGCTTCGTCTTCGTCGAACGCGGCTCTCACGGATCCAACGCACCCGTACGCACCGATATCAACAGCTCCGGATATGATCTTGCCCGAGCTGTCCGCAGTGACCGCTGGAAATTCATCTACAACTGTACGCCGTGGGTTCAATACTCACCCGTCGATTCCGCCGGCGGACCCGGCTGGAAACAAATGACCGATGCCGCCCGCGACAAAACACTGCCCCCACAACTCATCAACACCTACTTCACAACACCCCGACCAGTCTATGAACTCTACGATCTCGATAACGACCCCTCCGAACTCAATAACCTCGCCGGACGCCCGGAAACCGCAGCAGTTGAATTTGAACTGCGCGCAGCACTTGCAGAGAAAATGATCCTCGACTTTGACTACCTCCCCCTGCCCGCACTACCCGATCAACAGAACAATCCACCGCAGACCGGCAATAAAAAAAACAGCAACAAATCACGCAGGCAGTAACTGCCAACCGCTCCCTGCCCGCCTCCCCCCCACACACACCCACTCGCAGATTCGATTCCAACCCCTCTTCTCAAAGTCCAACAGATGCAGTCTGCACTCGCCGCACGCCGAACGTTCCTCGCCACCGCCGCTGCCGGACTCTGCGCCGTCAACACCGCCGCTGCCGCTTCACGCAGCCCGATCCGCATCGGGCAGATCGGAGTCGGTCATGCACATGCCTCAAAACTGTCCGTCTACCGCAACAACCCCGACTATGAAATCGTCGGGATTGTGGAACCGGATGAACAGCTCCGCAGAGTGGCACAGGAACGCGATCCGTGGCGTGATCTGCCATGGATGACTCGGGAACAACTGCTGAATACACCCGGCCTGCAGGCCGTGCTGGTGGAAACGCGAGTTCGTGACCTGCTGGATCAGGCGGCAGTCTGCGTGGCTGCCGGAAAGCACGTGCACATCGACAAACCGGCCGGACAGTCGCTGCCACAATTTGCGGCGATTCTGCAGGCCGCTGAACAGCAGAAACTGCTGGTGCAGATGGGCTATATGTATCGTTACAACCCAGGTATCCTGCTGCTGCGACAACTGCTCCGCGATGGCTGCCTCGGACAGATCTTCGAAGTGCATACGGTGATGAGCAAAACAGTGGACCCTGCTGATCGAACCGAGCTGGCTCAATTTCCCGGCGGCATGATGTTCGAACTGGGCTGCCACATCCTCGATCTGGTTGTCGGAATCCTTGGCGAACCGACTGATGTCACCCCGTACATCCGCCACTCCAGTCCAATCAGTGACAACCTCAACGACAACATGCTGGCTGTCCTGCAGTATGCTCAGGCAACCGCCACTATCCGCGCAACAGCGATGGAAGTCGACGGCTTCCGCCGACGACACCTGACAGTCTGCGGCACAGCAGGCACCTTTCATCTGCAGCCACTCGACAATCCGGCCGCCGTACTGACTCTTTCATCGGCCCACAGCAACTTCAAAACCGGCACACAGGACATCACCTTCCCACGTTATATTCGCTACGTCGACGACGCCGCCGACATGGCAAGGATCATCCGCGGTGAAAAAGCAACGGATTTCCCGTACACACATGACCTTGCCGTCCAGCGCACCCTCCTGAAAGCCTGCGGCGAAAAAACACCCTCGATCGGCCAATAACACCACACACCTGAATTGTCACACCAGCCCCCAACTGATCACTGCTCGCCCCGATTCACCCCGACAGCACACCCTTTCGTGTCTTTCGTGGTTAAGAATCCCCCCCAGCCACCTCCTGAATTCTTCCATGTTTCCCGTGTCCTTCCGTCGTTCAAATCCCTCCAGCCATCCCTGCATTTTTCCGCGTTTTTCCGCGTCCTTCCGCGGCAAAAAACATCACCCAACCATCACCCGACGGTTCACGCCGAAGGCTCGCCCAAGCCCGCCCGGGACCACCGAGCACCAGCTCGGTACACCACCCTGCGGCTCGGCAGGAGCCTCGCCCTCCCAAACGCAACCCCCACTGACCACTGACCACTGGTAACTGACCACTGATTACTGACCACTGATTACTGACAACTGCTCGCCCTAATACACCCGGACAGCACACCCTTTCGTGTCTTTCGTGGTTAAGAATCCCCCCCAGCCATCCCTGCATTATTCCGCGTTTTTCCGCGTCCTTCCGCGGCAAAAAAACATCACCCAACCATCACCCGACGGTTCACGCCGACGGCTCGCCCAAGCCCGCCCGGGACCACCGAGCACCAGCTCGGTACACCCTCCTCACCTCACCCCCTGCCCGCCCCCCAAAAAACCAACCCCCCGTACCGCAACACCATCCTGCGGCTCGGCAGAAGACTCGCCCTCCCAAACGCAACCCCCACTGACCACTGACAACTGCTCGCCCTAATACACCCGGACAGCACACCCTTTCGTGTCTTTCGTGG
>CAITYU010000364.1 GCA_903896675.1 uncultured Planctomycetaceae bacterium | reverse complement strand
GTTGTCAGTTGTCAGTTTTCGGTTTTCGGTTTTCGGTTTTCGGTGGGCAGTTTGGGGTTTTCAGTGGGCGGGGGGCGGGGGGCGGGGTGGTGTTGGGGTGAAGTGGGTGTTGGGGGCGGATGGTCGTTGATTCTCTGCTGGAACTCAAGATATCCACCAAAATTTGGGGTCTGTGGGGGACTCTGATTTTCGCGAAACTCCTGACAGAACAGGGGCTTGCATTGTGTCGTGGGTCGCTGGGCGGGTTAGACTGTCGCAGTTTTGCGCCGCAAAGCCGATATTCAGGGTTGCTGTCGGGGTCGTGTCAGGTGATGGAAGGGTCGTAAGGAATGGCTGGACGTCCGGGAAAACTGGTGCTTGAGAACGGTCAGATTTTCACTGGTCAGGCGTTTGGGGCCGAGGGTGAGGTTGACGGCGAGGTCTGTTTCAACACCAGCATGACGGGTTATCAGGAGATCCTGACGGATCCTTCGTATACTGGTCAGATTGTGACGATGACGTATCCTTTGATTGGGAACTACGGCATCAACGGGCAGGACGTTGAGAGTCGGGGTTTGTTTCTGAAGGGATTTGTGGTGCGGGAGTTGTGTGAGATTCCCAGCAACTACCGTTCTGAGGAAAGTCTGGACTCGTATCTGCGGCGTAACAACGTGATTGGTCTCCAGGGCATCGATACTCGGGCGCTGGTCCGAGTGCTCAGGACGCAGGGTGCATTGCGTGGTGTGTTGTCGACGGTGGATCTGGACGATCAGTCTTTGCTGCGCAAGGTCGCTGTGGCTCGGGGGCTGGTGGGTCGGGATCTGGTAAGTGAGGTGATGCCGAAGTCGGCGAGTGAGTGGACAGAGGGTTTAACAGAGCTGGGTCGTCCGGCGGATTTTGTCTCTGCCGTGGAGGGTTCGGGTAGTCCGCATGTGGTGGCGATTGACTACGGCATGAAGTGGAATATTGCTCGGTATCTGCGGGATCTGGGTTGTCGGGTGACGGTGGTGCCGGGTTCGGCGACGGCGGCGGAGATACTGGCGTTGCATCCGGACGGTGTCTTTCTGTCGAATGGTCCTGGTGATCCGGAGCCATTGACGGGTGCGATTGAAACGATTCGGGGTTTGTTCGGGAAGAAGCCGATTTTCGGGATTTGTCTGGGTCTGCAGTTGCTGGGTCTGGCATTTGGGGGTCGGACGTACAAGTTGCGTTTCGGTCATCGTGGTGCGAATCAGCCGGTTCTGAATCGTCGGACGGGGCGTGTGGAAATCACGTCTCAGAATCATGGTTTTGCTGTCGATGAGGCCAGTCTGCCGGACGATATTGAGGTGACTCACATCAATCTGAATGATCAGACAGTGGAAGGTCTCCGTCACAGGACTCTGCCGATTTTCGGGGTGCAGTATCATCCTGAGGCTGCAGCGGGTCCGCATGACAGTCATTATCTGTTCACTGAGTTTCTGCATCTGATGCAGGGTGAGATGGCGGGAGCGACAGCCTGAGCGTTGGTGGTCGGCGTGTTGGGCAACGGGGATTCGCGGCGTTTTTGAGACTGGGACTGGCGGAATATGGCACTGGAACGAACATTGATCCTGATCAAGCCTGATGCGGTTCAGCGGCGACTGATCGGTCGCGTGATTACTCGTATCGAAGACAAGGGGCTCAGCATTATCGGCTTGAAGCTCCTCCAGGTGACTCCGGAGATCAGCCGGCTGCATTATGCGGAGCATGTGTCGAAGCCATTTTATCCGGAGCTGGAATCTTTCATCACGTCTGGTCCGCTGGTGGCTTTGGCGATTGAGGGTCCTGAGGCGATCACGGTGATGCGGACTCTGATGGGCAAAACGAATGCTCGCGAGGCAGCTCCGGGAACGATCCGTGGCGATCTGGGAGCCAGTCGTCAGATGAATCTGATTCATGGCAGTGACAGCCCCGAGAGTGCTCAACGGGAACTCGCAATTTACTTCCGGGCTGACGAGCTGGTGTCTGCTCCGACGCTGCTGACGTCTGTTCTGTGGGCGAAGGAAGAGCAGTAAGCGTTTGTTTATCGGATGAGTCTGAGTGGTTTTGACTGAGTGACAGAAACCGTCCCTTTTCGGGGGCGGTTTTTTGTTTTCATGGTCTGTGGGGCTTGTTTTTCTGCCATTGGCTGCGAAGGTTATGCTGGCGTTTCAGGGTTCGGCTGAGGCTGCGGTCTTGAGTTGCCGGGCTGATCCCGGGTACAGTTTGCGGGGTGTATGCTGATTTCTCAGGGAAAGTCGGGCAGGCGATGGCAGAATGTTCGGTCGCATAGGTGGCTTCCTGCGAACGGTGCTGATCGCACTGCTGTTATTGTGTCTGCTGGCGGGAGTCGCGGAGCTGTGGCTGCGTGGTCGTGGTTTTCCGATTCGTACGATCAGCAGTCAGGTCAGTGATTCTCTGCAGACGCTGCTGGAGCCATCAGCGTTGTATCATCATCGTCTGCGGCCGGTGAGCGGTGTGCAGGTGGAAGTGGCGGCGGGTCGAGCGGCGGAGCTGCGAATCGGTGCTGCGGGCCTGCGTGGTGCGGCTCCGCTGGCTGCAAAGACTGAGGATGATTATCGGATTCTGGTGTTGGGTGATGAGCTGGTGCTGGGGGCAACGGTGTCTGAGCAGTCGACACTGCCGCAGCGATTGCAGCAGTTTCTGTCGCGTGTGACTGAGATGCGTCTGGAGGTCCTGAATGCGGGTTTGCCGGGCGACTGTCCGCAGTTGGCGCTGCTGCGTTATCAGCATGGTTTGCGTGACCTGCGTCCGGATCTGGTGATTCTGCATGTGGACATGTCGGACGTGGGTGATGACGGGGTGTACCGCAGTCTGCTGACGTCGGGTGCGGATGGTGAGGTGTGTCAGCATCCGGCCCTGCGTCCTGTGGCGGTATCACCTTCGCGTGGTGTGCAGCTGCTGCGGGATTCTGCGCTGGCTGGCTGGCTGTTGAGTCGAGTGCGGCGGGACGGTGCGGAGCTGCTGGCGATTCGGGCGGAATCCTGTGGTCAGCAGGACTATGGCTGGATCATGGATCATACGGAGAATCTGCAGTTGCAGATTCGGCATGCCTTAGCGCCGATTGAAGTGTTGCGGAAGTGTGTGGAGGCGGATGGTGGTCGGCTGCTGGTGACAACCTGTCCGGTGGTGTGGCAGGTGGTGGCAGGCGAGCATTGTCCCGAGGCGACTCGGAGGTGCCGAATTCGGGGTGCGACGCCGTTCCGCAGTCGGTTGCCATTTCAGTCATTAGCGGCGGTTTGTGCGCAGGCGGAGGTGCGTTTTCTGGACAGCAGTCCGCGATTTTTGCGGGACGCCGAGCCGGCTCGGCTGTTTGACAGTGAGGTGCCGGGACTTTCGGAGCGTGGGTTGGCGTTCTATGCGCGGTTGATCGCTGATTATATTGTGGAGAATCCGCCGCAGCGGTGGTAGTGGTCAGTGGTCAGTGGTCAGTGGTCAGTGGTCAGTTTTCGGTTTTCGGTGGGCGGTGGTGTTGCGGATTCCGGGAGAGTGAGGCTCTTTGGGAGGGCGAAGCTCCTGCTGAGCCGAATCCCCGTCAGTCCGCTGGTTCGTACGGCTCGGCAGGAGCCTCGCCCTCCCGAGATGGGTTGTTCGGCTCGGCGGGAGCCTCGCCCTCCCGAGATGGGG
>CAITYU010000363.1 GCA_903896675.1 uncultured Planctomycetaceae bacterium | reverse complement strand
GTAGCCCGAGCATTCCTGCTCGGCCCCATCCCCTGAAAAACACTGGGGATTTCAAGGATGACGAGAAGTTCGTACCCGGGCTAAAGCCCATGCTACGGCCTCTGCCACAAACGTAGCGTGGGCTTCAGCCCGCGACCCATCCCCAACCGTAGCGTGGGCTTCAGCCCGCGACCCATCCCCAACCGTAGCGTGGGCTTCAGCCTGCGACCCATCCCCAACCGTAGCCCGAGCATTCCTGCTCGGACACTCCCCAAAAAAACGCTGAACACCTCATTCCTGACGCACTGTTCCCGCACGGGCTAAAGCCCATGCTACGGCCTCTGCCACAAACGTACCGTGGGCTTCAGCCCGCGACCCATCCCCAACCGTTCCTTCCCGCCCCGGTCCCCAACCGCCACACCCACCAACCGTAGCTTGGGCTTCAGCCCGAGCCCCCCCTCCCAACCCTACCGTGGCCATCAGCGCGAGCACCACACCACACCCAAGCCGCGAAGCGGCAAGCGCCCCACTCGCCACACATCCCCTAACACCCAAAACCACAATCCCAAAACAACCCCAACAGCAACACACCCGTCACTGCATTCCATGTCCCAATGGTGAAAGCAGTAAGGGGAAAACAGTGGTAAAGGGGTTCAGGGGCCAGGTCGTAAAGTTCTCGCCAAACGAAAACCAGTGATGTTGATCCGGCTCCAGGGCTCGCCGCGGTTGCGAAACCACGCAGAGCAGATGCCTGAGTCGTTGATCCAGCAACCGCCACGCAAAACACGCCTTTTACTTTTTGCCTTCCACTCTGTCGCCGTCCATTCCCAAACGTTTCCCGTCATGTCGTCCGCGCCGCAGGGCGATACGCAACGTGGAAACACGCCCACCGCGGACGTTCGCCGAAGACCCAGTGAACCGTTGTTGCACCAATCACGTTGCCAATCGTCACCCCAACTGAACCTGTAACCCTGCCGACCTCGCGCTGCTGCCTCCCACACGTCCTCCTCCGGCAACGCATACTGATATCGCCCATCCGCAGCATTCAGCCACTCACAGAATGCACACACCTCGTACCACGACACACCCACCACCGGCTGAGTTTCCCCCTCAAAACCACGCATGGCAAAGCCTCCCGGTGCTGCCCAATCCTGCTGACACTTTAACTCCCAGCCCGACTTCCAATAAGCCTGCTGCTCATATCCGCCCGCCACCACAAACTTGCGAAACTCCCCGTTCGTCACAGGGTACCGCGAAATCTCCACCGGCCGCTGCAGTACGAAAACACGGCCTTTCTTTTCCCCCAGAGAATACTCGCCCGCCGGGACCGTCACCCACGCGTCCGCCGTTTTCAAATCCAGCCCCGGACGGTCATCACCCAGACGTCCCACCAGCAGTCCCAACTGATCACAGACCCCCACGCCCGCCACCTGCCGCAGCGACTGACCAAACAACCGACGCACACACGCCTGCAAGGCATCCGGCAATCGATAACCCCGATCCAGCAGCAGGTGCACGCTGTCACAACATACCACCGCCAGCTCTGGCACCTGACCCGGTGTCTGCTGCTCCACCTGGTCCAGTAATTCAGCCACGAACGCCGTCATCACCGACTGATCCCGTTCCTCCGCCCGCCGACCAGTCAGAAATCTCAGCGTTTCACGCCAGTTGGCAACCAGCCCCCGAGTACGGTACAGTCCCTTCAGCTCGCCGTCCGTCGTCGCCGTCTTTGAGAACCACTCGGCCGCCAGAAACTCCTGAAACGACAAGTGCTGAAAAGCGGCCTTCCCATCCTGTTCCGGCACCAGCAATCCGCTGCGCTGAAACAGCTCTTCACGCACCGCAGTCACCTGCTGCTGCCCCTGATCCTGCTGCGGATTCGACCGCATATAATCCGTCAGAATCCGTTCAATTTCCGCCAGTCCGGCTTTGGCCAGCGGATTCCGACGCCGCGATTCAAAGGGCTCCCCGGTATGCATCCCCCACGCGATCCGCGACAAACGACTGCGATTCTGTTCCACCAGCACCGTATCGTTCATGTAACGTGCACTGAGCGAACACCTGACCATCCTGTTGTACAGATCATGGATGTCCTTGGGCAGCTCGCCCCCCTGCCCGTATACCACGCAGATGGCCGTCAATTGCAGCGGACTGACAATCAGCTCATTCACCCGACGAATACTGCGGACGGCCCCCAGCATTCTGTTAGCCTCGGCCAGCGGATCCCGCATGTACTTTGGCAGCACCGAAAACCACCGCTGCACCAGCAATTGCTGCAGCGATTCCGGCAGCGGCTGCAGACTGCAGCCAGTCACACCGGCAGCCACCAGCTCCTGCAACTGGTTGTCCTCCAGCCCGTACGGACGGCTGGTCAGCAGCAGGCGATTCCCTGACTGATGCCATTCCCGAATGGCCAACGGCAGGCTGGCCAGCAACACATTGCGAGGATTCCATGTCCCGTTAGGCCCCTGCGCAGCGGTCGGTAATTCATCGATCCCGTCAAGAATCAACAGCGTGCGGCCGGCCTGCAGCCACGCCTGCAGCAATTCCGCAGTCACCCCGGTGCTGGCGGCATAACGACCGGCCCACTTCTGCAGCAGAGCCTGTAATTCAGCGGCCGACATCGCCGTCTGCCGAGGCTGCGTCTGCAGATCGTCCACAATGTCGCGAAACGGGATCAGCACAGGTAATCGTCCCTGCAGCGATTCAGGTACAACTTCCCGAAATTCGTCCGGCTCGGCAACCTGAAACTGCTGCGACTGCGGCTGCAGCACCTGCAGTCGCAGCCATTTTGCAAACGTGCTTTTGCCGTAGCCCGCATTTCCCGCCACAAACAGCGATCCGCCTTCCAGCCGCTCCATCAGCAGTTGCCAAGTCGGTCGTTCCGTGGGGGAAGACTTCTTTTGCCCTTCTGATTGCTCGTCTGGTTCAGGCCGAGCATTCTCAACGAGAGCCGGGACGTACACAGTCTGCAGACTGATCGACAGATCCGTACTGGGCTGAATGCCCAGCGGCAGCACATTTGCACACTGCTGCCGTGCGTAATCCATGCAGAGCTGCGGAATCGCGGGCAGACTGTTCAGCTTCGTGGCTTCAGTCTGAATGCCGCTCTGTGACGCCGTCTCTTGAAGCCGCCGCAACAGGTCAATCAGGGGCTGACCATGGTCGTCGTACTCAATCACTCGTACGCTGTACTTTTCCCACAACAACCTTGCCCGCTCATCCCCCCGCTTCATCAACGCCCAGCGAGGCGGCGCATAGCCCTTAAACACCTGCAACCCCTGCTCAATCGCATCCAGCACATATTCGTCCGTCATGCTGAAGCCGACGAACAACACTGGCTCTCGCGTGAAGATCTGCTGCAGGGTCAAAGCGGCATTCCGCAGCTCGCTGGTTGCATCAGTCATCGCCGCATACAGTGGGCGGTACTGATCAGGAGCCAGAATCAACGAGTCAGCGTGATCCATGTGTCCGTGCAGATGCCACACCGCCGGACGCGGATGATCGTTGAACAGATCCTGCAACTCACGATGCGAACTGTTCAGTACCACCCGAGGGTCCCGATCCCCGTCGCCCCACTGCAGCACCCGGTCATAGTTCGTGGTCACGATAACACAAGGATTCAACCCCCAGATCGCCTGCGGCAGGGTCAGATCACAATCTCCCTTTGCCACGGACACCGCACGCACGACAGCATCTGCGAAATCGGCCTTGCCCAGTTTTCTCAGCGCGATGTTTGCAGCATCCAGCAGGTCGCAGTCGTCAATGGTCGCCCTTACCCGATTTGCAGCCTTTGGATCTATCTGCCCCAACTTCGTAACAAGTGACTGCAGCAGTTGTGTCCATGCAGGGAACTGCTGGGCGGCCTGAGGCTTGTTCACACCCAGACTGACACCGGCACCAACAAAAGGCACCAGTTTCCTGCGGGCGATCGCCAGCAGCAGTTCATTCTCAAACGGTACGGTCATGCAACCTGCCCTGTCCACCAGTTGGTCCTGCCAACAAACCCTCGATCATCACCTGTTCCGTTCGGGATTCTCTCTCATTCGACGCAGATCTCAAGCCTCACCCGGGTCCCGCGACCGAAAGCACCCCAATCAGCACCCACGTCATAACCCACCCGTAGCCTCGGCTTTAGCCCTTGTCATTACCCACAAATTCAGCTGTTTGCCCCCTCGGCTTTCGGAAACCGGCCCGTCAGGCCTGAATCGCAGCCGCGGGCAAGCCGAACCAACAGATGCAGTGCCCGGAGGCG
>CAITYU010000362.1 GCA_903896675.1 uncultured Planctomycetaceae bacterium | reverse complement strand
GATCTGGCGGGCCTGTCCGAGCCGATGGCGTTTCCGGTCTTTGGTCGGGGGCGCGTATTGTATGCACTGGTGGGTGATGGGATCGCGGAAGGTACGATTACGGCGGCCGGTGATTTTCTGGCCGGCCCGTGTTCGTGTCAGGTGAAGGAGCAGAATCCGGGATTTGATCTGCTGTTGTCCGGGGACTGGGAGCGTGTGCTGGGGGATGTGCTGGTCAGTGATCCGCTGCCTGCGGCTGGGGCGGGTCAGCGCAAAGGGAATGCTCCACAATTGCTGGCGATTCCGCCGGGGCGCAAGGCTGGTTCGGGAGTGAATGGTGGGAATGGGCAGCCGTGATGTTCGGTGCGGCGGGACAGAGGCTTTGCGTGTGGCGGTTCAGTGTGTGGAAGGAATGGGATGCAGTCGGGTGAAACGCAGCCGTTGAGGCGTCCGGCCAGCAGTCACCTGCGAGGTTGGGTGTTGTTGTTACTGCTGTTGCAACTGGTGCCGACAGTGCTGCTGTGGCGGCAGCGAATCTCTGATGCTTTCTGGTGGCCATTTCTGGGTTGCTGGTTGTGTCTGCCGCTGTTCTATCGATCGTCTGCGGGGCGACGGGTTGTGTGGGGATCCGGCAGTCGTCTGCTGTTTGTGCTCAGCATGCTGGTCCTGCTGCTGGCGGTTGTGTTGTGGTCACCGTGGCTGGGCGCAGCGGGCTTGTGTCTGACATTGTGGGCGATTCTGCGAGCCAGTCAGAATCGTGCGGGCGACCGTTGTTTATCGCGGCTGGTTTTACTGCCTGTGCTGGCCACAGGATTGCCTCGCAGCATCAGTCGGCTGGCGGCACCATGGCTGCAGGAGACATTGACATGGCTTGTGAATCTGCGGGCGCTGGAGAGTGGCTGGGAGCAGTGGTCTGATGGCGGTCAACTGATCAGTCCGGCGGGTACATTTTCGGTTGCTGCAATCTGCTGGTCGCCGTGTGCGTGGTCGGGTGGGATGGTGCTGGCCCTGTGCTGGTCGTTGCTGCAGCGACGCTCTGTTGTGCAGTCCGTGTGCCTGCTGGGACTCAGTTTTCTGCTGGGCTGCGGGGCAATTGCGGCGGCCAGCCTGTATGGAGCGTATTTGTTGCATGCAGGGGGCGTTGGGCATTCGAGCACTATGCTGCTGCTGACATTACTGGCTGGGCAGTTGCTGCTGCTGGTCAGTGCAGACAGTCTGGTGCTGTTTCTGACGTCTCCGGTGCTGCGACCAGAACTGCTGGAGCAGCGGGGAGAGTCCGGATTATTTGAGCAGGAACTGCCAAATCCACTGGAAGTGCTGTGGAATCGTTTTGTGGCGGCGGAGCGGCGTGCGTTTTGCCAGGTGATTGCCGTGCGATTACCGGATGGTGATCCGTTACCGTGGGCAAAGCTGTTTCGCATGGTGTTTGAGTTGTGGCTGGGATCCCGCAACGTCTGGTTTCTTTTGGGCGGTGTTCCGGTGCTGTCGTTATCGCTGTTATTGGGGAATTCGATTCGTGGTATTTCTGTGCTGAGTGCTGAGCAGGCGGTGATTCGTGCGGGTCGTCTGGACGAGGCACTGGAGCGGCGGGATCCGGTGGCCGCGCGTGTGGCGCACGATGTGCTGCTGGGTTTGCGGCCGAACGATCAGCAGGCGACATTTCGGTATGCGGAGTTTCTCTGGGAAGTGGGGGATCGTGAGGCGGCGTGGGAGCGGATGTACGGACTGGCACATTTGGGTCCCGCCAGCCTGCCTGCAGCGCAGATGTGGCTGGTGCAGCGTTCTCGTGAGCGAACGCCGTGGCGGCGGCTGTCTGATGTGGAGTGTCAGGGATTGCTGCAGCAGGTGATCCAGCGAGAGCCGAGTAATGCGCGGGCGCATGCGTGGCTGGCGGAACTGTTGTTACGCGGGGGTGAAACGAAACTGGCTGAGCGGGCTCTTGAGCGTGCGTCGGACTTGGACCTGCAGTATGTGAGCAGTCTGCTGAGACTGCGTCAGCGCATGGGGCGACTGCGGTTGCCTGATGAGCGACTGGAGCGGGCGATTCGGGAGCTGGGCGGGCAGTTGCAGTCAGCGCCGACCGATGCTGATCTGCGGTTGCGGCAGGCTGATCTGCTGCTGCTGGCGGAACGGTCCGAGGAGGCCGAGCGGTTACTGCGGCAGGCCAATGCTGTCGGGGCTGAGCCGAAGTTGAAGGCGGGGTTGTGTGGTGTCCTGTTGCAGCGTGTCCGCAGGATGCTGGACGGTGGCGAGTTTGATGGCGTGGCGGCGATTCGGTGGCTGGAGGAGGCGGTGTTGCTGGATCCGCGGCAGCCGGAGGCTGTGAATCTGGCGGTGCGATTACGCACGGTGGGAGTGACTCTGAGGCCTGACGTCGTGGCGTCGCTGGGAGCGGCCTGGCCGGCAGCGGAGGCTGGCGAATCGGGGCAGGAGGCTCCGGAGCGTGCTTTGCAGAGACATCTGGTGCGTGTGCTTTCCGAGGGGACCGTTGGGGAGTTGCATCCTGATGTAGCGGATGCCCTGCAGGTTTCGCTGCTGGTGCAGTTGCTGCGGGTGTTGGGTGCGGAGGACGAGGCTGGTCGGGTCGCGGATCAGTTGCTGGCAAGACTGGCGGCGCTGCCTGTGACTGGAGCTCGGAGTGAGCGACGCGTGGAGATCCTGCTGGCTGCCGGAAGATTTGCAGAGGTGCGAGTTGTGTTGAAGTCATTGCTGGGGCGCAACAGCCCGTGGAATACTGCGGCGCTGCAGCGGTTGCAGGGGTTAGCGCTCGTGGCTGAGTATGATGTGCTGGCGGGTCGTCCGTCGGCTGACTGGCGAGTCCTGAGCGGGTGGCTGCCGCCGTTGGCGTCTGAGGAGGAGGTGGGACCGCGTTTGAAGTTGCTGGAGGCGGCGTTGGCGAATACGGCCGTGGTGGCTCAGGCGATTGACCGTTTGAGTCGGGAGGTGCTGGCGGGTGGGGGCACACGGCCGGGGGCGGAGCGTTTGTTGACGCAGTTGCAGTCAACGGGGCGGAATGTGGCGGTGATCTGGACGAAGATGGCGGGGACGGCGGCGGCGGTGGGGCGTTATTCCGAGGCAGTGCAATGGTATCGAAAATCGCTGCAGTTGACGAACGAGCGAGGTTATGGGCTGCTGAACAATCTGGCGTTCTGCCTGATTCGCTCGAGCGGTGTGGAGGCTGCTGAGGAGGCGTTTGCATTGGTGCAGGACGGGTTGCAGCAGGCTCCCGATCACCCTGCTCTGCTGGCGACGCGGGGTGAGATTCTGCTGCGTCAGGGGTTGGTGGTGCGAGCGCGGGCGGATCTGGAGCGGGCCCTGGACCTGAATCCGGGTGGTGTGGATGTGCAGACGCTGCTGCGGGAGATTTATGAGCGCGAGGGGGATCAGCAGGGGCTGGAGCGATTGCAGGGGTTGCAGGTGCAACCGTAACGATCCGAGGGAAATTCCAGTCTAATGGCAGCAACTCGCGGCGTACTCGACAGTTGCATTCGGCTCGCGTTTTCCCATTGAATTACTGGTATTGCGCGTTGTTCACCAGTAGTATTTCCCATACGGGTCATCTGCCGTCCAGCCTGTCGTTGAGCAGGCAGGGATCTGCTGTTGGGGACTAGCGATGTCAAAGAGAGCGATTCGTAGTTTGGCGGTGTCGGGATTACTTCAGGGCCTGAGAGATCTTTCGGCGGACCTCGGCAGCCTTGGAGCGACGGTCATTCAGCGTTATCGACGGGCTGGCGTGCGGGGGCGTGCGAGGCATCGTTTTGCGGGCGAGCAACTGGAAGATCGTCTGCTGTTGACGTTAAACGTTGGGCTGACGGCCAATGGCGACCTGTTGATCAGTGAAAGTTCATCGGGCGTCGATGACCTGCAGGTGGACTATGACAGCAGCAAGAGCGAGTTCATTTTCAAGGATGCGAACTATGCGCTGACGACAACAATCAATGGTGCGACGGGTGGCGGTACAAACGAGGTCCGCGTGCCGAAGAACAAGGTCTCGGGGACTCAGATTCTGGTACAGACCGGGGCGCAGTCCGACGTGATCAGTGTGAACGCCAATTTCAACCCTGGCTCAACTTTTGGGTTGAATCTGGACGGCGGCGCTGGCACCGACGTTTTGAAGTGGACCTCTGCGGCTCAACTGGCTTCAGCATCCATCACGGGGGAATCGGCTGAAGTCTATGCGGCGGAGGTCCGCACGGTCGGGGCACAGACATGGACTACCGACATTTCGTTGTTCAACAATACAAAGTTCATGGGGTCGAATATCAGTGTGCAGAGTCTGTCTGCTGGTCAGAAGAATCTGACAATTGACGCCACTGGGCTGGTCACGATCAATGGCGTCGTTGCAGCGACCGCCAGCGCCTTCATTTCTGTGACTGGCGAACAGGGAGTGCTGCTGAATGCCGGCAGTCAGGTTACGGTGGAGCTGGGCAATCTGACTCTTTCCGGTGGTACAGGCGCTTCGGGTTCAGCGCTGCGAATTCTCGATGCCAAAGTCAAATCTCAGGGGGGAATAATTACGCTGGAGGGAAATTCCGGCAGTTCAGCATCTGCTGGCAGTTCCGGAGTCCTGCTGCAGGGGGCTGAAATCGTCAATCAGGGAGCGGGTGAGATTTTTGTGAGTGGGACGACAGCTGCAGAAGCTTCGTCGCCGGGGGCGGGAGTAAGCATACTGAGTGGAGCGATACCCAGCAGCTTGCGCAGTTTTAACGGTCTGATTGAGATCTGGGGTTCTGGTGGTGCTGCGGGATCCATGGGAAGCGAATTGATTGGCGCTGAGGTGCAGACGCAGGGCTCCGGATCAATTTCTGTGAGTGGCACGTCGGCATCCCTCGCGGTCGGATTGAAGATCGGCAGCAACAGTCGAATTGAAGCGACCGGGACCGGAACCGTGCATGTCGAAGGTTCGGGGGGGGGTGTACCGCAACCAACCATCACGTTTTCCGGCCTCACGGCGTCAACTCCATCACCTTACACAGAAAGTGGTCTGAAGTTTTCCAGTGCCAGCAATTTCTCAAATCAGTTTCCGCAGCAGATGGTGGGCAGTACCGCGACAAGTGGATTTGTGGATGTCACCACAGTGGACGGTCAGTTGTTTGCCGTGCAGTCCATGCGACTCTCTGAAACGAACGGGTCAATTGGCCCTCGCAGTGTGACATTTACCGGGACTTTACCGAGCGGTGGAACGGTTCAGCAGACCTACACGACTGACAGCAAGTTCGATGCTGAAACGGTTGTTCTGAATGGGTTTTCCGGGCTGACCAGTTTTCGTTTTACCTTCAACGAAACGACGTGGGATGATCTGCAATGGTCATCTTCGGCGCCGCTGGATGTTTCGTTTGGTGTGGTCGAATTGCGAGCCGCCAGCGGTGCAGTCAGTCTGGCGGCTTCACGTCTGGAAATGACCGATGTTTTGACTTTGAACGTCCCAAACACTCTGGAGCTCGGGCAGTCGATCACCGGCTCCGGTGGCCTTCTGAAGGCGGGAGCCGGTACTGTGTGGGTCAGCAGTCAGGCGAAGTATACCGGGCTGACAAAAGTGGTCTCGGGGTTACTGAAAGTGGACGGCAGTCTGGCTGGTTCTGTGACGGCCGACGGGCCCGGCCAGGTTTCTGGTGTGGGTTTGGTTTCGGGGGTGCTGGAGACCAGTGGAACTGGCAGCATTCTGCCGGGGGGGATTCCGGGAGTCCTGACAGCCGGTGGCCTGCAGATGGGAGCATCCGGGATTCTGCAGGTGGATATCGGCGGGACGACTGCTGGCAGTCAGCATGACCAGTTGGTTGTGAATGGCGCAGCCAGTATTTCCGGCAGTCTGCAGATCAGCCTGCAGGGGGCTTACACGGGTGTGGCAAACGATCAGATTCTGTTAATTGTGAACGATGGTACTGATGCAGTCGTGGGAACATTCACGGGGTTGCCGGAAGGATCGGTACTGACAACTGGCGGAGTTCGCTGGCAGGTGAGTTATCAGGGGGGCACGGGCAACGACGTAGTGCTGAAATGTGTCGGGCATCAGTTCGTTGTGACCACGACCAGCAGCAGCGGAAATGGCAGTCTGTATCAGGCGATTGTGAATGCGAATGCCAACGCAGGTGTGGATGAAATTGTCTTCACGGTGGCTGGTGAGATTGTTGTCTCGTCTGGGGCCGTCCTGCCTGTGTTGACTGAGGGGGTCCTGATCAATGCGACGACAGCCCCTGGGTACAACGGGAGCCCGGTTGTGGAGATCAATGGCACGTCGGCTGGCAGTGTGCCGGGATTCGTTCTGGGGACAGGGGCCGGTGGATCAGAGATCCGTGGCTTCAGCATCGTGAATTTCGCGGGGCCCGGGATTCTGGTGAGTGCCAGTGATTCGGTGATTCGCAGCAACTGGATCGGACTGACTCGTTCCGGGTCGTCTGCGGCCAACGGTGTGGGTGGCTGGGGAGTGGGCGATGCCGGTGTGCGGATCGAGGGATATCGGAATGTGGTGGGTGGACTGAATGCTTCGGACAGGAATGTGTTTGGGGCTAATAAGGCGTGTGGACTGGTGCTGGTTGGTGGTGGAAGTAATCGTGTCTGGGGTAACTACATTGGCACTTCGGTGGATGGCAACAGTGCGCGAGCCCTTGGCGACGGTATTCGTATCTACGGTGGCGAGGGCCACCAAATTGGTGGCGATACGCCTGGCGCAGCCAATCTGATCAGCGGGAATGCTGGCGACGGGGTCATGATTGAGGGGGGAAATAAGGCTGAGATTCTTGGAAATGTGTTCGGTGTGTCGGCCAGCGGTGTTCGACTGCAGAACATTGGCGGGATTTCGGTGTCCGGGACTTCGGATACTGTCATTGGCGGAGCCTCTGTCGGCAGGGGGAATGTTATTGGTGGATCGGTTAATCAGGGCGTGCGACTCGTCAATACCATTCGGACCAGAGTCCAGGGCAATCGGATCGGCACGAACGCGGCCGGAACAGTCAAAAATGATAATTCGAATGGGGTCTGGATCGGTGCAAGTCAGACAGATCTGATCGTCGGTGGCAGTGCCGCGGGCGAGGGTAACCTGATTGCCGGTAACGTGAATTATGGCGTAAGGGTCGACAATGTCACCGGTTCAGTGACGATTGCGGGGAACACGATTGGACTGAATTCTTCCGGAACAGGTGCAATCGGGAACGGACAGGCGGGAATCTATGTGCTGGGGTCTCCGGGTGTGGCCATCGGAGGTACAGCGACGGGGGCCGGCAACATTATCAGCGGGAATCCGCGGGGCGTGTTGATTGGTGGTGCGGCGTCAGTGGGAACTGTATTGCAGGGCAACTGGATTGGGGTGAATGCTGCGGGGACGGCGGCGGTTGCCAATACCCTCGGTGGGATCCGCGTGGACAGTGGCGCCAGCGGCACGGTCATCGGGACCAGTGCGGCTGGCAATCTGATCAGCGGTAACGGTGCGTGGGGTGTATACATTGCCGGAGCCACCGGGACGATGCTGGCCAATAATCTGATCGGGTTGACGCCCGATGGTCAGGTTGGCCTCGGCAACGCTGGTCCTGGTGTCTGGTTGACGGGTGATGTGGCGGGCACGGTGATTGGTGGAACTGCAGGCGTGGCCACCAACACAATTTCCAGCAATTCGACGTATGGGGTGTATCTGGAGAGTACAACCGGGGCGGTGCGGTTGTCGGGCAATCGTATCGGTACGAATGCCACGGGCACCGCCGGGCGTGGTAATGCGTCCTACGGGGTGTTTGCAAAGCGCTCTCAGAATCTGGTGATTGGCACGAATGACGATGGAAACGGCGATGATCTGGAGGGTAATCTGATTTCGGGGAACGGAAATACCGGGATCCTGATTGATGGTGAAGACTCTACGACGTTTTCTGCTGTGGATTCGGTGGTAATTGCGGGCAATCGCATTGGGACGCACCTCGACGGGATGTCGGGCATCTGGAATCGGGATGCTGGAATCATGCTGCGTGGTGGCGTGCAGGGGGCGCGGGTTGGTACGGACGGTGATGGGGTCAGCGATGTTGCTGAGCGCAATCTGATTTCGGGCAATGAGTACTATGGCATCCATGTGTCCGGTGCAGCGACTTCGGGTAATGTGATTGCGGGTAACTATGTGGGGCTGAAGGCCGATGGCCTTGTAACGCTCTGGAATGGCTATGCAGGAATCGCCTTTGCCTTCGGTACTCATCATAACCGCGTGGGCACGGACAACAGTAATGATGCGTACAATGTGTCTGAGCGAAATGTTGTGGCTGGCGGGACGGCCAATATTGACATCTACGAAGCTCATGACAATGTGATTGCCGGCAACTATGTGGGCTTGACGGCTGATGGCGTCACCGGGCTGTACTCCAACTTTGGTATCCTTGTCAGGGCCGGCAGCAAACGCAACCGGATTGGTACGGATGGCATCGGGCCTGCCAACGAGCGTGAACGCAACGTGATCGGCAGTACTACGGACTTCGGCCGAATTTACGTCGGGGACTCCGGGACTGAAGATACAGTCATTGCCGGTAACTACATCGGTCTGAATGCAGCGGGCACATCGACCGCTGCGTTTTCCAACAAGGGAGTGGTCGTTGCAAACGGCGCCAAACGCACGGTGATTGGTACGGAGGGCGACGGCGTCAACGACAGCGATCAGCGCAACGTGATCACCAGCAACAGCACGGGGCTGCTTGTCTCGGGGGTTGGCACAACTGATACGGTGATTGCCGGCAACTATATCGGTGTACTGCCTGATGGCCTGACGGGTTACGGCAACACGATTACTCTGGAGGTCAGTGGCGGTGCCCAGAAGACTCGGATTGGAACTGACGGCAGCAGTGACGCGTTCAATGTGAATGAACGCAATCTGCTGTGCAGCGGTGGTTTTGGGCTGCTGTTGTCTCAGACCAGCGACGTGGTGATCGCCGGCAATTACATCGGCGTGGCTGCCAATGGTGCTAAAGTCCTGCCGCACAACACGTATGGTATTCGAGTGACGAATCAGGTGACCGGTCTGCGGATCGGCACCAATGGCGACGGCGTGGCTGATGCGGTTGAGGGCAACGTGATCAGCGGGAACCAGTCGGGCCTGCAGCTTTACAACTGGGATGTGATGGACCTTGCGACCGCTGATAAGTTGTTTTCCGGGGCCATTCAGTCCACGACTGCGACGGCTACGATTCCGCAGGCGGACCTGACGATCAGTTCGGGGGGTGTGGCGGGCAACTGGAGTAACAATCACCTGGTCCCGGGGCGTGGTGGCCAGTACTTTGCTTTTCGAGCAACCGGGGTACTGAAGGTTACCACGGCGGGCGATTACACTTTGGCGATGAGTGCTGACCGGGGTGGCCGTTTGCTGATCGATGGTGTAGCGCGGATTGTGGATGACGGCAATCATGGTGGGATGCTGACGTCTCGGGCTACCGTGAATCTGACGGTGGGTGATCACACACTGGAATGGCAGGGGTTTGAGGAGCACAGTGGCGCGGGTTTTGAGCTGTCGGTTGCTGAGGGCGCGGGAGTGAATTCAGCGATTACAGCGGCCAATGGCTGGAAAGTGCTGGGTGATGCGGTGCCGCACGCCGGCGTAGAACTGAAAGGCAGCCTGTCAGTCACGGCTTATTACCCGGCAGCGTTGAATTCGAACGCTGTTGTGGCAGGGAACCTGATTGGAGTCCTCGCGGATGGCATGACGAAGGCTGCCAACTATTCCTATGGAATCTATTCAAACATAGATGGTGTGCGTTTTGGTGGAAGCCTGCCGTTAGAGCGAAATGTGATTTCCGGCAACACGGGTTCTGGTCTGGTTCTGGAGGGTTTTGGCCTGAACAACACCGGGGTGGTGGTGGCTGGCAACTATGTGGGGGTTGGCATTGATGGTGTGACGGATGTGGGGAACGGATCTGCGGGGATCTACGTGGGTGCCTCGAACGCCCTGATTGGCGGGTTGAACACGTCGACGACCGGGGTGCTGGCGGGTGCCGGCAATCTGGTGAGTGGGAACAGTGGAATTGGAGTGCACGTGGGTGCCTCGACGAGTGGAGTGCAGGTACAGGGCAATTTCATTGGGACAGACATCAGTGGAAGTCTGGTGGTGAAGAATGATCAGGAAGGGGTTGTGCTGGAGGGGGCCAGTGCACTGCTGGGTGGTTCCGGGCCGGCTCGTCGCAATTTGATCAGCGGGAATGGGGCCAGTGGTGTGAAGATAACGGGGCACATGAATGATGTGCAGGGTAATTTTATCGGCACGAACTCCGCAGGGACGGCCGCCCTCGCCAATCTGGGCTATGCCGGCGTGTTGATTCAGAATGGCACATCGAGTCGGGTTGGTGTGAAGGACGACGGTGACGGGGATAGTGCCGAGGGTAATCTGATTTCGGGCAACAGTGGCAACGGGGTGGCGATCACTGCTGGCGGGGGCAATGTGTTGGCGGGCAATCGCATTGGCACTAATGTGTCCGGAGGTGCCGCATTAGCAAACGCTCAGATTGGTATTTTTGTCCAGAACAGCCCAGGAAATCTGATTGGTACGGATGCTGATGGTATCAGTGACACGCTTGAGCGGAACCTGATTTCCGGGAATATGCTCGAAGGAATTGTGCTGCTGGGTTCTGCTGCGAAACAGAATGCCATTGCGGGCAACAGTATCGGAGTGGCAAACGGTGGTTCGAGTGCACTCGGTAATGGTCACGCTGGAATTCGTCTGTCTATAGACGTCACTCAGGCCCGGATAGGTGGTGGCCAGCCTGCTGAACGCAACGTGATCAGTGGTAACGCTGGCAGCGGGATTTATGTTGATGGTGCAACCGCAGCGGATATCTGGATTGCCGGAAATCTGATCGGGACAAATATCGACGGCACCGGTGCTGTGGCCAACGGTGAGCATGGCATCGATCTTTATTCCACGAAGACAGTGATCGGAACAAACGGCGATGGGATAACTGACAGCGGGGAGGGAAATCTGATCTCCGGGAATACGCTTCGTGGGATTCTGATACGCGGAGGCGAAAATACGGTCGCTGGGAATCTGATAGGTACTGGATTGTCCGGTGTCTCTGCCATTCCAAATCACGGTGGAATCTGGATTGGTGGTGACAGGAATCGAATTGGAACAGATGGTAATGGTGTAAGCGACAGTTTCGAAAGGAATGTGATTTCGGGCAACCTTGGTGATGGTGTTGGGATTGTGGGTTCCTTAAATCTGCTCAGGGGCAATTTGATTGGTACCACAGTGGCCGGCAATGCAGCGCTGGCAAATCTGGGTGATGGTATTGAAGTCAGTGGAAATGAGAATCAATTGCTTGGGGGGGCGGGTGTTCTCCGGTCCGTGATCAGTGGTAATCTTGGTTCCGGTGTGAATCTGGACGGTGGCAATTACAACATCGTTTCGGGAAGCTTCATTGGCGTCGGGGCGGATGGTTCGACAGTTGTACCCAACGGTGCGGATGGGGTGTTCGTGCAGGGGGCATTTGCCTCCGGGATCGGCATCAAAGAAGGAAATGTTGTCTCGGGCAATATTGGAAACGGGATCAGGGTGTTCGGTTCGATTTATACACAGGTTCGAGGCAATTTCGTTGGAACGAATGCTGCAGGTACAAAGGGTGCAGGAAATGGTGGCTATGGGATTCTGATGGAGATCTCACAGGAGAGTTTGATCGGGTCTCCGACGGGGCAGTTGGGCGATCGGAATCTGATCAGTGGCAATCAGTTAGCAGGGGTAGGTTTCTTCGATTCGCTTGGGGGAGATCGCCTGCAGGGTAATTATATCGGAACGGATGTTTCGGGATCTCAGGCTATTGGGAACGGCGCAGCGCGCAGTTCCACAGGGGCGGGAGTATACATCTTTGACGGCGGTTCCGAATCTGTGCTTGTTGGTGTCGATCAGGGTGAGGGCTACCATGCGGGTTCAGCTAACCTGATCAGTGGGAATTTTCAGGCTGGTGTATTGATAGAGGGCAATTACGATGCCTCTGGCGGTCACGTGGTGGCCGGCAATTTGATTGGTTTAAAGGCTGGTGGTGGTGCCGTGCTGGGAAATCAGGGCCCAGGGGTGCGAATTCTGAACAGCGGGGGGAATTGGATCGGCAGTAACGGTGATGGCGTCCGGGACAACGTCGAGGGCAACGTCATCGCGGGTAACAGTAATCCGTCTGCAGCATCTGCGGCACAGTTTGCTCCGGGCGTTCTGGTGCAGGACTCCACTGCGGGCGATGAAATTCAGACGCGGGGCAACGTGATCGCCGGGAATGCGATTGGTACGGATATCACGGGTGTGAAGCCACTAGCCAATCAG
>CAITYU010000361.1 GCA_903896675.1 uncultured Planctomycetaceae bacterium | reverse complement strand
GTCCTTCCGTGGTAAAAAAGCAAGCACAACGGCTCGGCAGGAGCCTCGCCCTCCCAAAGGTACAACCATCATTCTTGACGAACGTTCAGTGGCAGAAAACGGGACAAGCCACATTTGTTCCACGCGCGTTGCAACACCATCCATGGTGCCCTTTTTCCGTGTTCTTCCGTGTCCTTCCGTGGTAAAAAAGCAAGCTCAACGGCTCGGCAGGAGCCTCGCCCTCCCAAGTGAGGGGGGACACAACAGCTCGGCTGCCGACTGATCCCATAGCAAACTCTCGACCAATTGTGCGGATTAATCAGACTATGCCGAATCTGACCGTTCTTTTGACGTCCAGGAATCTCTGAAATGTTTCCGAATTGATGGCGGGTCATTCCGTGGGGGGATTTTTTGAGCTAGGGTTGCCGGTGGCAGAAATTTGACCGCATCCCAGACGCAGCCGTACAGCATGTGGCTGCATCACCCTGAACAAGTCGAGATACGATTCTGTGCAGACGCTCGAAAACGGACTCAAGGCGGCGAACGCTCCTGCAGCACCGCCGGCAGTGCTTATGCAAACCGATTCAAACGCTGTCCTGCTCAGACTGCTGATGATGGGCGAAGAAGCCCGCCGCAATCAGTACGCCGGGGCCGAACGCCAACTGATGCCGCGCGACCTCGTCTCCACGATTCTTCGCGCCATGCGCATGCGAGATCCCGCCGGACTGCTGCACAGCCAGAGAATGGCTGTGATCTCCAGTGGCGTCGCCAAACTCCTCGGCTGGACCGACGAACAGCGCAGGCAACTGGAAATTGCCGCCATCCTGCACGAAATCGGTAAACTGGGAATCCCCGACCACATCCTGCACAAACCCGGTAAGCTCAGCAGCGAAGAATACGACTTCGTTCTGCAGCACCAGCATGCCGGAGTCAATATGCTGCAGGCGTTCCATACCGACCCAACCGTCATCTCCATGCTGACCACGCTGCACCACGATCTCTCCGGCAGCAGCGCACACATTGAAGTCCCCGGACAGCAGATCGATCTGCCGCTCGGACCACGCATCCTGGCGGTCGCTGATGCCTATGATTCACTGAACACCGTCAAACCCTACCGCCGAGGCATGACGCACGCCGAAAGCATTTCAACCCTGCTGGAAAAATCCGGCCGTCGCTACGACGAAAGCATCATCCGCACACTCAATCGCTGGTACGAAAACGAAGGTTCCGCCCTGTTCCGCCTGACGGAATCCTTCTACGACGCAGAACGCACACCGGAAATCTCTCAGGAACACCGTGACGATATCGCCCTGCTCAGCCAGTTCATCGGAGTCCTGTGTCAGTTTCAGCAACTGTATGATGGCTACTTCCTGCTGGATGCTCGTGAAAATTACTGCATCTGGAGCGATGGTATGCCCAGCCTTACCGGGTTGCCGGTGCAGCATGTCCTGCGCCGCAGCTGGCAGACCACTGATGTCCTGCTGGCACCCAACACAGAAGACAGTGTCCCCGCCACGGAACGCGACGACACGATGATCGTTCACGCAATGCGCACCGGTCGGGCTCACTTCGCCAGTCGCCGCTGTCGCGTCAGTGGCAACAATTTCATCAAAGCTGACATCTACACGATGCCCATCATCGGACCCGGTCAGAAGATCGCCGGCGTCATTCAGCTGATCCGCAACAAAAGCAGAGTGTCGCCGGATGACGTCGGCAAGCTGACCCGACTTGCCATGTGCGACTCGCTGACAGGCGTAGCCAACCGCGGACAACTGGAATCACGACTGCGACAAATGCTCGAAGAATTCCATGCCCAGGACGGGACTCGCAGCCTCAGTGTCATCTTTCTCGATGTCGACCACTTCAAATGCATCAACGATAACCATGGCCACCAGGTCGGTGACCAGGTGCTTATCGATCTGGCCAGACTGCTGCAGCACGAAACCTACTCCCTGGAAGTCATCGGACGGTACGGTGGGGAAGAGTTTGTCATCGTCTGTCCCGATACCGACCTTGAAGCCGCCGTTCGCCGAGCCGAACGGTTGCGCACTTCCATCATGAAAAGCTCCATCGGCGGCATCACCGGACTGAGTGTCACGTCGTCCTTCGGAGTGGCTACCGCTCGCCGCATCGACACCGTCCAGAGCCTGCTGGAACGCGCTGACACGTGCCTGTACAACGCCAAAGCCGCCGGACGAAATCGCACCTGCCGCGAATCGGAACTCGAAACCGCTGCCACGGTGGAACCCGGACACAGCGATGATGACAAAATCCGCATCTCAGAATCCAATGGCGTATTTCATTTCAGTGACCGAGTTGAAGTCAGCACGTCTCTCGAAATCACGGCCATGAAACTGCGCGCCTTCATTTCCGAACATCGCGGCGTCGTCGTCGATCAGGAAAAAGGCAAAATGCAGATCCGACTCGGCACACCCGGCTTCTTCGGACACTGGGGCAAAACCGCCTCGCGACAACCCGTCGACCTCAGCATTTCCTTCGAAACCACCCGCAACGGACGCTCGCCACAGGAAAAAATTCGCACCCATCGCATCGTGACCGTCGATATGCGGTCCCAGGGAAAAGTTCCGGGAATGGACCATTTCGCTGCCCGCTGCCTCAGCCTGATGCGCGATCTCAAAGCCTTCCTCCAGGGCTCCTGAAACACACTCAGCCCCCGGAAACAGTCCACGCAAATCCCCGAAATCACTCAGATTTCGCGAGTTAGGCACACGAATTGCTGACCAGATGATCACCGTGGTTTCAGCGGAGATCCGGCAGCCTGCTGCCGTTTTCCACCTGCACACCGCGGGATTGACCGTCTGTTGCAGGTTGAAATAGACTTGCCAGACTTGCATTTATGGCAATTGCCCGGTTCCGATCGCTGGCTTGCATGGCTGCCTTTGTGGCAGCCGGCTTCAACCTGCGCTCGCGGATCCGATAGTCTTCAGAATTCAGGATAGATGCCCACAATGGAGTTCCTGGAAAAAGTCGGCGACTTCTTCTCCGCCACGACTCACCGGATCGAACGCGGCATTACCACGCTGTTCGGATCTTCCAACGAACGCCGCATGCGGCGTCTGGGTTTCGTGCGTGATCGTGATGGTCGCACCACCATTCTGCCCGGTTCACTGCTGGATCGCATCAACAGTCTCGAGCCGCAGCAGCAGAAACTGTCCGACGACGAATTGCGGCAGACCGCCACCAGACTGCGGGCTCGCCTGCGCAACGGAGAAACCCTCGATGACCTGCTGCCCGAGGCCTTCGCCGCAGTGCGTGAATCCGGGCGACGTTTTCTCAAAATGCGGCACTACGAGGTGCAGCTGATCGGTGGCTACATCCTGCACAAAGGCATGATCTCGGAAATGGTCACCGGCGAAGGCAAGACGCTGGTCGCCACGCTGCCTGCATTCCTCAATGCCATCGCCGGAAAAGTGCACGTCGTCACCGTCAACGACTAC
>CAITYU010000360.1 GCA_903896675.1 uncultured Planctomycetaceae bacterium | reverse complement strand
TGCAGTGCACAGCCGAACGACGCTCGCACCCGACTGCAGAACTCGGTAACATGCCCCCTGACTTTTTTCACCAGATTGCCGCCTTCCCGGGAGATCCCGCAGTGCAGCCCTCCGGCACATTCCGTTTCCTTGCTCTGCTCACACTGGCGTGCCTTGCTCTGCAGCCCCTGTACGCTCAAACCCCGGACGATTTTTCCCACGCGGTTCTCCCCGTGCTGAAAACACACTGCGTCCCCTGCCATGGCGGTCGCGAGGCCAAAGGC
The DNA here is from genome assembly GCA_903896675.1 of uncultured Planctomycetaceae bacterium. GTDB lineage: Bacteria > Planctomycetota > Planctomycetia > Planctomycetales > Planctomycetaceae > SXXK01. The sequence continues at coordinate 7,449 of CAITYU010000360.1, read as the reverse complement.
AGCTTTTCACTCAACACCCGCGAACTGCTGATCAGTTCCGGGCATGTCGTTGCCGGCCGTCCCGCTGATTCTCGACTGATCGAAGTGATCACCAGTTCGGACAAAGAGCAGCAGATGCCTCCTGCTGATCGCCCTCGACTCAGCGAGAAAGAGCAGCAGATCCTGACTCGCTGGATTGAAACAGGCGTTGAATGGGAACCGGGCTTTTCCTTTGCCCCCGTCGCGTGGGAACCGCCACTGAAGCCCCGGCTGCCTGATCTGCCCCCGGCCTTCGCTGGCCGCGAACATCCTGTCGATCGCATTCTCGACAAATCGCTCGCCGATCGCGGATTGTCCACACCAGCTCCCGTCACCGATGCCGAATTTCTTCGCCGCGTCTCCCTCGACCTTGTTGGACTGCTGCCCACACCCGAACAACTCGATCAGTTCCTCGCAGATTCCACACCCGACAAACGCTCACGCCTCATTCGCACCCTGCTGGATGACCGCATCGCCTACTCAGATCACTGGCTGACCTTCTTCAATGACCTGCTCCGCAACGACTACAGCGGGACCGGATTCATTACCGGAGGTCGCCAGCAGATCAGTGGCTGGCTCTATGATGCTCTCCTGCAGAACAAACCGTTCGACCAGTTTGCCCGCGAGCTGATTGCACCACCCACAGCAGCCAGCCAGGGATACATTGACGGAATCCGCTGGCGCGGCGAAGTCAGTGCCGGTCAGACCGTGGAGATTCAGTTTGCTCAGAGCGTGGCCCAGTCCTTTCTGGGCATCAATCTGAAGTGCGCATCCTGCCACGACAGTTTCATCGACCGCTGGACTCTGGACGAAGCGTGGGGCATGGCAGCAATCTACGCTTCCGCACCGCAGTCCATACACCGCTGCGACAAACCTACCGGGCGTACGGCTCAGGCTGCGTGGCTGTTTCCGGAGCTGGGCCGAATTGATGCCGCGGCACCGCGGGAAAAACGACTGCAGCAACTGGCAGAATTGATGACACATCCTGAAAACGGGCGATTCACTCGTACGATTGTCAACCGACTCTGGTACCGACTGACGGGACGCGGCATCGTGCATCCGCTGGATGCGATGCAGTCCCCGCCGTGGAACGCCGATCTGCTCGATTACCTCGCATCCTATCTGCAGCAGAACAACTATGATCTGAAAGCTGTGTTGCAGCACATCGCCGAGTCTCAGGCCTACCAGTCTGCAGCGCTGCCGCGTGAATCATCCCAGTCCGACCCGGCGGACGGCTGGCGCGGCCCCGTACCGCGGCGACTTACGGCCGAACAGTTCATGGACGCCGTCTGGCAGTTGACAGCTTCTGCCCCCACGAACTTTGATGCCCCCGTGATCCGTGCTGTGCCGCCAGTCGTCGCCGCTGCTCCACAGGCCGCAGCAGCAGCAGCGGACGCAGCAGCGGCCGCAGCAGCGCCTGCCCCCGGCCCGACGACCGCTCAGTGGATCTGGGCCAGCACGGCCGCCGACGGCAAAGTGCCGGCAGCCGGAGAAACCATGCTCCTGCGAAAATCATTCCAGCTCAACAGTCAACCACTCCGGGCTGTTGTCATGACCACCTGCGATAACGGGTTCACCCTGTTCGTCAATGGCCGTCAAGCCGAGCAGGGTGATGACTGGTCACAACCGAAAGTCACCAGCCTTCAGGGTCAGTTGAAGAAAGGTGAGAATACGCTGGCCGTCATTGCCACCAACGGCGGAGCCGGCCCCAACGTGGCCGGACTGTTTCTGGAGTGTCGCATCGAGATGCCGGATGGGACTCGCATCACCATCGCCTCCGACGCCGCATGGGAATACACCGACCGAGTTCCCGCAGTCCGCGAAGGGCGGCTGGCAGCCGGTAAGGGCCCGTGGCAGCCAGTGACCGTGGTACCGGCACTGCAGGTGTGGTCTGACGCTGTAAATCAGCAGGGACTGCCGCGTTTGATTCAGGCAGCCGCCGGTGATCTGCGGATGGTTCGTGCGTCACTGATGAAAAATGACTTTTTCATGCGGTCACTCGGTCGTCCCCATCGGGAGCAGATCGTCTCGATGCGTCCCGACGAACTGACAACGCTGGAGGCCATCGATCTGTCCAATGGCGCCGTTCTCGCCACCGCTCTCGCTCGGGGCGCACAGCATCTCCGGAATCAGTTCGCCGCAGATCGCAGCGAACTGGTGCGACATCTGTGCCGATCGGCCTGGAGTCGAGAACCGCAGCCTGCCGAACAGGCAGCCATTCTGGAATTGCTCAGCCCGGAACCGACCCCCGAAGAAATTGCCGACGTCCTGTGGGCTGTCCTCATGACCCCGGAATTCCTGCTCGTCCGCTGAACTGACCATCTCCACTGAATCCGCTATGACCATCAGAACCGAGTTTTCAGAAATCAGTATCCTGATCCCCGGATACTCCGTCGAAGACCTGCCCGTTGATCTGGCGGAGTCGGAAGCGAGCAGCCTGTGGAATGCCATTGCCTGCGCGTGGCACCCGAAACTGCTGGCTCAGTCAGCCAGCCTGCCACTGCTGCGACAGGCCGAATCGCAGTACGGCTATCCGGGCCGGCGGATTGTGCTCGTGCCGTCAGCTGCCGAAGCATGGATGCCTCACGAATGGCGCAACGTCCTGCGCGAACAGGACCACGTGATTCTGGATGGCTGCACTGAACGGGCGGAATACCTGACCGCCATCGAAACTCACGTCCCGGCACCGGTGGTGGAGGGTGGAGCGGGCATTGCCACTGCGACAGCCGATTACCTGCTGGCTGATGATTTTGTGGCCTTCGGGACCACGGTGGTGCAACTGCAGCTGCTGAGTCGCCGACGACACCACTATGTCGATCCCGATCAGATTCTGCTGACTGCGGAAATTCGTGCTGCTGCAGTGGCGGCTGCCACAGGCGATGAACAAACGGCCCGCCAGCACCTTGGCAAAGCCTGGGAACAGCTCCGGGAAGTTCGTGAACGCATTTATCCGCAGTCCTGCTTTCTGCTGGATCTGTGCCTGCCCGGCGAACAGGATTCTGCGGCAGCGATTCTGTCGGCCGTCGAATCCGCCAGCCCGCTGAATCTGCTGTGTTCTGCCCGCGAACTGCGCCAGGCCGCCGAACACAGCCCGGCAGCCCTCGACATGCTGGCCCAGGCCGCCGCCGCTGGACGTCTGCAGATTCTGGGCGGCCATGCCATCGAATCCCGCACCGGACTGGGATCCATGGCAGCACTCATCAATGACCTCCGCCAGGGTGCGGCAGAACTGCACCACCTGCTGGGAATCACCCCGCAGCACTGGGCTCGCCGACGCTTCGGCCTGACCGCTTCTCTGCCGGCTGTACTGGCATGGCTCGGATATCAGTCGGCGCTGCACGTCGCTCTCGATGATGGACTCTATCCCGATCGCGAACGCAGCCAGTTTGACTGGCAATCACCCGATGGATCGCTGATTGCCGCAGCCTCACGGATCCCTCTCGCCATCGACAGTGCAGCCGGTTTCCAGAAACTTGCCGACCGACTGAATGAATCGATGCAGGAGGATCAGACGGCCGCCGTGTTCCTCGCCCGACTGCCGACAACTCGCTCGCCATGGCTGAATGACCTCCGCCGAGCTGCTGCGTGGGCACCGGTGCTGGGTGAGTTCGCGACCATGGACCAGTTGTGCCGGAATGCCGAAGGCAGTCGCCTTGCCGAAATGCACCAGCACAGCGACTATCTCAGTCCCGCCCTGATTCAGTCGGCGGTCCTGAAAACCGAACCTCCGGTTACGGGCCCCGCGCGAATCCGCTGCTGGCAGCAGGAACTGGAATCTCTGCGACAGCTCACAGCAATTGCCCACGTGATGAAGGCCGACCTCTCCACAATCGCCGTCGCGGATCAGCTCACCGGGCTGGAACAGAGACTGGCCGATACAGAACTGCTGCACGTGGACCTCGACAGCATGCTGCCCGAGAAACAGCCACAACTGGACACGGCGTGGGACGGCATGCGTCAGGCACTCCGACTACTGCGGGATGATCTGGCCGACGCTGTCAGCAGCCGCATCCCGTCGCAACCCGCCGAAGGTCGCGGGCTGCTGCTGCTGAATACCCTGCCCTTTGCTCGCACCCACGAAGTCCAGTGGCCCGCAGCGTGGAGACGCCCCGCCGCCGAAGCGGCCGTCGAAGCCGCTCAGGAGGCCACCGGAAACTCACCGACTTCCCAGGCAAGCGGCGAACGACTCCTCGTCAAACTGCCGCCCGGCGGGTTCGTCTGGCTGCACGAAGCGGCCCCAGGACGCCCCACGCAGACGCTGACAACCGCAGCCAGAAGAGAACCGCCACTCGCCGAAAACCTCAAGCTGCGAAACCGACACTTCGAAGTCACCCTCAGTGAACGTACCGGCGGCGTCGCATCGGTCCTGTATCACGGCCAGCGCGGCAATCGGCTCAGCCAGCAGTCGGGATACCGCTATGAACGCGAAATCACACTGCCCGATGATGGCTCCGGCGAAATCCGCAAAGTCAGCTATGCTGTTCCTGAACTGCTGCAGCACAAAGTCCTTGAAGCGGGCACCGTATTCGCGGCGCTGGAAACAACCACTGAGTTTCATTCACCACAGGACGGCAAAACACTCGGTCGTGTCGTGCAGGTCACCCGCGTCGATCGCGTACGTCCGCGTCTGGAGATTGTGCTGACCGTTCAGGATGCCGTCACAGCACCCGTCAAAGGCAACCCGTGGCTGGCCGGCTGGTGCTGCCGGTTCGCATGGGAACAGGAATCAGCACTGGTCCATCGCAGCGTGCTTGGACAGTCTGCCGGCTTCCGCCTTGAACGCATCGAATCTTCTGAGTATGTGGAAGCCGAAGATGGCACTCGTCGCATGGTGATCGCTTCGGATGGTCGTCCGTGGCATCGCAGGGCCGGTTCGCGGATGCTGGACAGCCTGCTGGTCTGCGAAGGCGAAACCGAGCGCACTTTTCGCTTCTGGATTGACTTTGACCAGCCGCATCCCCTGCGCACCGCCGAAGAAATGCTGACACCGGTGGTCACACACACTGTGGAAGGTCGCGTTCCCGTCGGCACATCCTCGGCATGGATTCTTGGACTGTCCGCCAGAAATGTCCAGCTCGTTCGCAGTGACTACCAGCCGCGACGACCGGTCGAATCCGACGTGCTCAGCCTGATCCTCAGCGAAACAGATGGACTGGGTGGCGACTGCCTCATTCGCACCGCTCGAAAACCGACGGCTGCTTACGAAATGCATCCCGGTCGACAGGCCAGGTCAACACTGGCACTCAGTCCCGAAGGAGTCGTGGTGGCATTCAGCCCGTGGCAGTTGAAGGAGATTCAACTGATCTTCTGACGCCCCGGACTGCAACCCGAGATCCCGTACCCTGTTAAGTTAACACAGTTTCAGTACTCCCTTTAACCACACCACCAGCCACTGCTGCCAGGACCGTAACCTATGACCACCCGTCGCTCCTTCACTCGGCAACTGGCCGCACTGTCCGGCTCAGTCACCCTGGGCCTGACGGCACCACTGATCCAGGCCGCTCAGAACACATCGGCCGGACCTGTGGCCAGTCCGGGGGACTGGCCGTGGTGGCGTGGTCCCTCGTGGAATGGCATTGCAGCGGCCGGACAACAGCCCCCCACAAGCTGGAGCAATGATCAGGGGCTGGCGTGGCAGGTGCCGGTTCCCGGACGCAGCCATGGTTCTCCGATCGTCGTCGATGACCACGTGCTCATTGAAATTGCCGATGCTGCCCGCAATGTCCAGTCGCTGCTTTGCGTCGATCGGGAAACGGGAAAAACGCTGTGGGAAACCGTCATCCACAAAGACGGACTGAATGTCAAAAACAATGAAAAATCCACCATGGCATCGGCGTCACCGGCGTGTGACGGAGAACGCTGCTATGTCAATTTCCTGTCCGGCGATGCAGTCTGGATGACGGCACTCAGCCGCACAGGCTCGATCCTCTGGCAGGTCAAACTCAGCGGTTATGTCAATCACCAGGGATTCGGATCCTCGCCGCTGCTGTACGACAATCTGGTGATTGGTGTTTCCGACAATAAGGCCGGTGGCGCCATTGTCGCCATGCAGCGCGACAGCGGCAAAATCGTCTGGCGCCGTGATCGACCAGCCAAACCCAATTACCCGTCGCCCGTGATTCTGGAAGCTGCCGGACGCCCACAACTGTTTCTTACCGGCTGCGATCTGGTCACCAGCCTTGATCCCGCAACCGGAAAAACGCTCTGGGAAGTCCCCGGGGCCACCACAGAATGCGTCACCACCACTGTCACCGATGGACAGCGGATCTTTACCAGCGGGGGCTACCCGAAAAACCACGTATCAGCCGTCGCAGCAGATGGTTCCGGAAAACTGATCTGGGAGAATTCCGCACGGGTCTACGTGCCTTCCATGCTGCTGCACGACGGTGTACTGCACGCCGTACTGGATGCCGGTGTCGCCATCTGTTGGGACAGTGCCACCGGGACTGAGCTGTGGAAGGGACGACTGGGAGGCACCTTCAGCAGCTCCCCTGTACTGGCCAATGGCCGCATTTACGCCACCAATGAAGAGGGTCGCACCTTCATTTACCCAGCCTCCCGGGACGGCCTGAAAATCGAGGCTGAAAACCAGCTTGGTGACAGTGTGTTCGCCACCCCTGCCATTTGTGGCGGCCGCATTTATCAGCGAATTGCCCGCATGGAAGGTGCGGTTCGACAGGAGTATCTGGTGTGCATCCGGTGAACCACGGCTGGCATGCCGAGGTGCTGCTGGAATCTGCCTGGCAGTCCATTTCCGATCGCGACTTCGCGAACCCCGAAGCCGCTCGGGGTGCCCTGCGACAGATTGCCGCCTGGTGGCAGGAATCCTGCACAACGGCCGGAATCACCCCTGCCGCTGACGAACCTCCGGCATGGGTCGGCACGCTGCAGCGTGTTCTGCGGGAAGCACCGCTTCGTGAGGCGGTGCTGGCAGCAGTCGCCAGCTTCATCCGCAATGCCCGCGGCAGCTTCGACCCGTTTCAACTGTTCAGCCGCTCGCCCCGCGCACTCGAAGTCCTCGCCCGCCTCGCCTGCGGCAGCCCGTTCCTCACGCAGACTCTGCTGTCCGATCCGCAGTGCCTCGCGTCACTCACCCTGCACGGGCGTACGGCGGATACCAAGGATCGTGAACAGTTCATTCACGAAGCCCAGCAGTGTCTGCGGTCCGCCGTCGATCGCCCTGCCCGACTGCGGGAACTCAGGCGTTACCAGCGCCGTCAGTTGCTGCGAATCGGTATGTGTGACGCATTCGGACTGATGGACCTGAAGTTCATCACGCTGCAGCTGTCGTTGCTCGCCGACGCCATGGTGCAGTGTTCACTTGAACTGGCAGCCGCGGAATGCGGAGCCTCGCCGGATCTGATCGCCGTCATTGCCCTCGGTAAACTGGGCGGCGAGGAACTGAATTACAGTTCCGATATTGACCTCGTG
>CAITYU010000359.1 GCA_903896675.1 uncultured Planctomycetaceae bacterium | reverse complement strand
GCCGCGTCCGAGGAGAGCGATGTCCGGGATGGGGCGATGACCGAAGAATTCACCGTGCCAGACCCATGGCCGACCTGCGGCCGGTTGTCTGGGGATGATGACGGTGACGGGGTGACCGTTGAGTTCGAAATCGGTACGGGTGAAGCCGTTCCATGTGGTGCGATTTCCCGGTAGTTCTGCAGTCTGTGCGTGGGCATTCCCGGTGAGTATCAGCAGGATGGGCAGCAGGAGAATGTACGGGTGTTGAATGCGCATGTGTGCGGATTTCTGAAAAGAGTCGGGGGAGAAGGGCAGGTCCGAAGTATTGCTCGGGCGTTGCTGAAATGCGAATGAATATCGGGGTGGTGCTTTTCTGCAGCCAGCCGGTGCGTTACAAAGGTGTTTTGGTCAGCTGGGGACATTCGAGCAGTTTCAGAGCGATTTATGGCTGGATTTTTTGCTGGATACGGGGCTTTCTTTCGTCAGTTTCGTGAGCAGTTTGAAACGACCGGTGCGATTGCACCAAGCAGCCGATTTCTGGCCGCTGCCATGACTCGTTTTCTGGCCTCGCGTGCGGCGGATGCAGCACCGGTGAGGGTGCTGGAGATTGGGCCGGGGACTGGTCCGGTAACGGATTGTATTGTGCGCCATCTGCGTCCTGGAGACGTCTTTGATCTGGTGGAACTGAATGGTGAGTTTGTACGGATTCTGCAGCATCGGTTTGAGGCCGAGCCGGCGTGGTCGGCAGTGCAATCGCAGTGTCGTATTCTGCAGATGCCGATTCAGCAGTTTGCTGCCGACTTACCTTACGATTTTGTCATTTCGGGGCTGCCTCTGAACAATTTTCCGGCGTCGCTGGTGCGGGAGATCACGGACGCGTATTTTCGGTTGCTGAGGGCGGGCGGTGTCCTGAGCTACTTTGAGTACATGTATGTGCGTCCTGTGCGGAAGCTGCTGACGCTGGGTGCCGAACGGCGGCGGATTGTGGAGATTGATGGCATAATGGCGGAGCACTGTGCTCGCAGTCGGATCTGTCGAGACAATATCTGGATCAATCTGCCTCCGGCGTGGGTGCAGCATCTGCGAAAACGTGATTGACTGGAGAGGTCTGATTCTTCAGCGGGGCTGGTCCAGAACTTTCCGGTAGACTTCGCGAATGCGGGAGGTCATGTATTCATGGCGAAACTGCTGTGTGAACATTTCGCGACCGCGTTGACCGAGTGTGGTTCGGAGGGTGGCGTCCTGTGCCAGTCGAATCATGCCACTGGCAAGTAACTCGATATTGCGGTGCGGAACGAGGCACCCGGTGACTCCTTCGATGCAGACTTCCGGGGTGCCGTCAATGTCGAAGGCGACAACGGGCTTTGCTGCAAGCAGCCCCTGAGGCACGACTCGCGGCAATCCTTCCCAGTCGCTGGTGTGCACAACCACATCCATGGCGTGGATGAAGTCCGGCACCTGATCGGGAGGAACGAGTCCGGTGAATCGGAATCTGTCTGTCAGTCCGAGCTGCTGGATTCGCTGCTGGTAGATTTGTCGGAGGCTGCCGTCACCAACAAGCAGAAACTTTGCGTTGGGGACGCGGCTGGCGACAGTGGCCGCAGCTTCGATCAGGTAGTTGTGCCCTTTAAGGTTGAACAGTCTGCCGACTTTTCCAAAGACGATGTCACTTTGGGACAGATTCAGTCGGGTGCGGATTTCGGCCGGGGGTACAGCGGGATTCAGGAATCGTCCGACATCCATACCGCTGTAGATGGTGGTAAATCTGTCAACGGGTGCGATTCCGGCCAGCACGTACTGTCTGGTCATGGCATCGCAGACGGAGATGAAGTGCTGGCACCAGCGAGCCGCCAGTTTTTCGGCGCAGCGACAGGCGAAATGCAGGGGTGCCGGTTGTCCGTAGTGGAAGGAGGCACCGTGAATGGTGTGGACGGCGGGCAGTTTCAGCTGGTTTGCGGCCAGTCGTCCGAGGATTCCGGCTTTGGAGCTGTGTGTGTGGACAATTTCGGGGCGGAAGTGTCTGAGTGTTCGGCGGATGGCATTGAGTGCCTGCAGGTCCTGGAGCGGATTGAGGCTGCGAATGAGTTCAGGCAGGACGATGAGGTTCAGTCCGCGTTTGCGAGCGTGCTGTTCGAGAGAGCCTTCAGGTCCGGCACCGGGGCCTGTGATCAGGCAGACTTCGTCACCGAAAAGGTGGTGCTGGTCATCGACGTTGAAGAGGGTATTTTCCTGAGCACCGCCGATGATCAGTCGAGTGATGACATGAGCAGTGCGCATGGTTATTGGGGCGGACGGTCTGGGGATGGATCCGGCTGAAGCAGCCTGCAGGTTGAAGGATAGCGGGTGTGTGCCATTCCGCCGCGCCGGGAACTCGCGTTTTTCACGCACTTTCCCGTTTTTTCCTGAGAAAATTGAGGAAACGCGGAAGTGAAGGGGGTGAGAACGGCAGTCCGATCTTGACCGAATTTCATAAAACCAGCACAGTCTGGGGTTGGATTCTGACGGGTTGATCTGGGAGTTCTGGCCATGGAAGGCTGGTGTGGCATGAAGCTTCGCCGATGGGGTGCGGGCCTGCTGATTTGCGGTTATCTGCTGCTTTTGAGCTGGGGCATTATCGGGCACGCGCTGAAGATTCCGGCGGCGGGCAACACACTGGGTTATTTTGTGGTCTGGGATATGTTCTGCGGCTGGCAGGCGTTTGATAATCGGACACATTTCATCGCTGAGGACTCTGCCGGGAACTACTATCGGGTGCAGGAGCCGTGGGGGGCTTTTCAGCCGTTTGGCCATGTGGACCGGGTGAACTACGACGTCAGCAACCAGTTGGCTCCGCGCCATATCCGCAACGTACTTTCGCACACGGATCATCCGCCAATTGACCGGGTGTATGTGGTTCAGGAGATCTGGCCGAAGCAGTTCAATGTGCCGGATCGGCTGTGGTCCAGCTATTTTCATGAACCGAAGGATCAGCAGTCGTATTTCAATCTGCGAGCGATCTGTGCGGCTGATGGGACGCTGATTGAGTCGAATCCGGACTGGTATGTGGCACAGGGGCTCAAGTCCATCGCTGACAATCCTCGTTTGCGCACGCAGGCCCAGGGTGCTTCGCCGTTCTACAACACATTTTTCAATCCGCGGCTTGCGGCGGAAGCGAATTCTTCGTTTTCGGCGGCGGACAATGGTCTGACCAACTGAGTGCAGTCGGTTGATCCGGTTCGGCGATGAGTGCAGGGAGAGTGCGATGTCTGTGAAGCGGGGTGTGAAGTCACTGTTTGCCGGTCTGGAGCGATTCTTCTTTGCAGAGGAGGTGCCCTATGGACTGGCGCTGGTGCGGATGTGTCTTCCGACAGTCGCGCTGATCCCGATGTTTCGTCGTTTTTTTCGGGTGCGGGAGTTGTATTCGGCGGATGGATGTCCGCAGCAGTTGGCGGAGTTGTTTGGGAATGGTCGCTTGCTGCCGGAGTTGCCTGCGGAGTTTGCAGCGGCGTTGTATGGCGTGATGCTGTTTGCGCTGATCTGCGGCGTGTTTGGTTTTCGAACGCGGTTGTCATTTCTGATTGGCGGGCTGCTCTACATTTATTTCAACATGCTGGACGCGATCGGTACGATGACCAAGTATTCGGTCATTGCTGCTCATGTGCTGCTGATTCTGTCCGTTTCCGACTGCGGTGCAGTGTGGTCTGTGGATGCTGTACTGAAGCGGCGGGCCGGCAGCGGTGGCCTGTCGGCGTTGCCTGTGCGTGTTCCGGTATGGCCGGCACGGCTGATTCAGATACTTTTTGCAGCGATCTATTTTGGTGCAGCGATCACGAAAGTGCAGACGCCTGAATTTTTCAGTGGTGAGCAGATGCGTTACTGGCTGGTCAGCAACTGGAACTGGCCGAATCCGATTGGCGAGCTGATGGCGCTTTCTCCGGCGCTGCTGATGATCAGCGGATATATTACGGTGGTCTGGGAAGTGACTTTTCCGGTACTGGCGTGGCGTCCACTGGGCAGGTTTGTTGCTTTGGGGATGGGTGTGGCATTTCACGTGATGACGATTTTCGCTCTGGGTCTGTGGATTTTCCCATTCATCTGTACGACCTGTTATCTGGCGTTTCTGCAGGAGAGCGACATAGCGGCGATCAGGGGGATTCTGCGGCGTCTGCGAATTCGTGGTGGGTGGCTGGGCAGGCCGCGAGTGATTGCGGCGATGCTGCTGGAGCGGCGTCCGGTGATGGTGCCGCTGGCTGGTATCTGGCTGGCGGCCGGTCTGGCAGTGGCCGTGGGGTCTGTGGAAGCGGACTACCGTCTGGATGTCTACGGTATTCGCGGTAACGGTGCACTACTGGCATTGCCTGCAATGGACACGGCGACAGTCCGACAGATGATCAATTCGCAGGAGCCACTGCGGGAAAAGGACAAGTTCTTTTCCTTTGATATTGGCAGTATGGTGATGGCCGGGCAGTTGGCGAACAGTCGGTCGCAGTTTGCTGCGGGTGAGGTGATTATCGCCCAATGCAACCTGAATCCTCCGCACGAGGATCTGTGGGTGGAGTGTGTGATTCAGGATGCGGAGGATCGGGTGATTGATGTGGCGGGCCAGTTCGTGACTCGGGACCAGCTGTTTGCGAAGTTCAACTACATGACGGCTGAAAAGCTGGTTCCGGGTCAGTACTGGGTGGTACTGAAGAGTTCGGGTCAGGAGGTATCGCGACGTCCGTTTGAGCTGACGGGTGATGTGTCAGCGGAGGGTGGGGCCGAGGGAATGCTGTCGAATTGAGCGATTTGCGGGTTCGATCGATCGGTAATTTCTCCATATCGCGGGCTGTCGTGCTGAAAAATCGTGCCCTGTCAGTTATGCTGCGGTGTCCCCGGAATTGTGGTCTCGGGGCTTGTCCGTCTGACAGAGAAGATCCATGTCTTCTGCAATCTCTTCGGCCTGTTATGTGGGCAGTTTTGACCCCATGACTCTGGGTCATCTGGACATCATCCGGCGAGCTGCGCGGATTTTTGGTCAGGTGACTGTCGGTATCGGGATCAACCCGGACAAGAATGCGTTGTTTTCGCCTGGGGAGCGACTGGAGTTGTGTCGTGCGGCGGTGCGTGAATTTCCGAACGTGGAGGTGCGTGGTTTTGATGGTCTGGCGGTGGAGTTTGTCCGCAGTTGTGGAAGTCGAATTCTGCTGCGTGGCGTGCGGACACTTTCAGATATCGAGGCTGAATTCTCGATGACACTGACGAACCGGGTACTGGATGACGAGATCGAGTCGGTATTTCTGATGTCGGATGAGCGATTCGCGCATATCTCAAGTTCTTTGATTCGGCAGATTGCGAAAATGACGCGGGAACGTGTACGGGATCGATTGAAGGATTTCGTTCCGGAACCGATTATCGGTCCTTTGATCCGGCGAATTCAGGAACTGGAAGCTGCCGGCTGATCTGAATCACTTCGGGAATCAACAGTCATGGTGAAGACCGCATCCACAATGCTGCCTCTGGGGACTCGGGCGCCGGATTTTTCGCTGCCGGGTACTGACGGTCGGATGATCAGTCGGGCGCAGTTTGCCGGGCAGCCCCTTTGTGTTGTGTTTATGTGCAATCATTGTCCTTTTGTGGTGCACATCCGATCGGCTCTGGCTCAGTTTGCCTCCGAGTATGCGGCTCGCGGGGTAGCCGTCGTGGGGATCAGCAGTAATTTTGTGGGATCACATCCGCAGGATGGTCCCGAGCAGATGAGGTTGGAGTCTGTGTCAGCGGGATACAGTTTTCCGTATCTGTATGACGAGACACAGGCGGTGGCGATGTCTTATCGCGCTGCCTGTACTCCGGATTTCTTTCTGTTTGACCGCGACCATGATCTGGTGTATCGGGGGCAGTTTGATGGCAGTCGGCCGGGCAACGGGGTTCCGGTAACGGGCACGGATCTGCGAGCAGCCTGTGACGCGGTACTGGGGGGTCTTGAGGTTTCAGTTGAGCAGCGTGCGAGTATTGGCTGCAACATCAAGTGGAAGCCCGGTTCAGAACCGGGCTACTATACGGGCGTGGCGGCCGGGTGATTTTTTACGGAAAGTGAGCATTGATATGGCTTCGGAAACGTCGGCTGGTCTGAAGGTCCTGCATGGTCTGCTGCAGCAGTTGGCGGAGGCTGAAGCGGGGCTGGCCGACGGGCCGCGTCGCATTGCGGTGGCTGATCGTCAGGTGGCTGCGGGTGAGCAGCAGTCAGAGCAGCAGAAGCAGGCGATCAGGGATGCGAAGCGAAGTGCTGATGAAGCGAATCTCAGGCTGCGGTCAAAGGAGGCGGAGATCCTGAAGCTGGAGGGGCAGTTGAACACGGCTTCGACCAACAAGGAGTATGACATCATCAAGGGTCAGATTGTCAATGCGAAGAAGGATCGTGGTGACATTGAAGAGGCGGGTCTGCTGGGGCTGGAGGCTGTGGATGAGGCTCAGAGGCGTCTGAAGGATCTGGAGGTTGAGCTGCAGAAGCGTCGTCAGCAGGCGCAGGCTGCAAAATCCGACTACGAGGCGATGAAGCCGAGGCTGCAGGCGGGGATTGAGGCATTACTGCTGCAGATTTCTGAGGCGGAAAAGGTGATTCCGGGATCTGAGCTGGCGATGTGGAAGCGGTTGCGTGGGGCTCATGGTGCTGCTGCGGTCTCCTGTCTGGAGGATGATTTCTGCTCTGCCTGCAGTACTCGTGTCACAGCTCAGGACATGGTGCGAATTCGGACGGGTGTATTTGTGGTTTGCCGTGGCTGTGGTCGGGCGTTGTACGAGGGATGAGTACTGACGCGTTATTGCGGCCGGCAGCCGCTGTGGTCGCAGGTTTTTCATTGCCTGCGGGCTTGGGTCTGCCTGTGCTTCTGGGTGGTCGCAGGCTGCTGTTGCTGCCGCAGCATGGGGTGTGGGATGCGGCAGCCGGCACTGTGCTGGTCAGCGATCTGCATCTTGGCAAAGAGGCTGCATTTCGTGCATCAGCGATTCCAGTTCCGGATCAGACGTGTCGGACACTGTCGCAGTTGTCACAACTGCTGGCTGTGACTGGTGCAGGCCGATTGGTGATTCTGGGTGACCTGCTGCATGCACGCCGGGGCCGATGTGAGCAGATGATTCGGCAGGTCACGGAGTGGCGTGAGCGTCATTCCGAGCTGAGAATTGAGCTGGTGCGTGGAAATCATGATTTCTCGTCAGGAGATCCTCCGACGGAGTGGCGGATGTCCTGTGTGTCTGAGCCGTTTGTCAGTGAGGGTCTGCAACTGTGTCATGATCCGGAGCGTTGTACCGGAGCGGGGCTGGCGGGGCATCTGCATCCGGTCGTCAGGCTGCGGGGGCCGGGGCGGGATTCTCTGCGGCTGCCATGTTTTCTGCTGCGGCGCGAGGTGCTGATATTGCCGGCATTCAGTCGGTTTGTGGATGGCCGAGTGTTGCAGCTGGAATCTGCAGATTGTGTTTTTGCTGTCAGTGAACAGAGTGTGATTTCGGTGAAATGAGGTTCGATTGTCTGATGTCAGAGCACATTCCGGCGGCGGGCAGTACAGAGGATGAGTTTGGTGTTCCGGTTCCTGGGGTGGTATTGCCGCAGGAGCAGTGGGCTCGAACGGCGCTGAAGAAGATACCGGATGGTGTGCTGGACTGGAACATGTTATTTGGTCGCACCGCTGCACGTGTGATTGATATTGGCTGCGGCAATGGGCGATCGATGCTGGTGAGTGCGCTGGCGCGGCCGGAATGTGATTTTCTGGGGGTTGATATTCTTCCGGTTGTCATTCGCTATGCAACGCGACGGGCCAATCACCGGGGGCTCTCGAATACTCGCTGGGCCGTGATTGGCGGTCGTGAACTGCTGTTGCACCATACGGCTGCGGGATCGATTTCAGAAGTGCACTGTTATCACCCGCAGCCGTGGTATCGTCGTGATCAGGTTTCGCGACGACTGATCACGCCGGAATTCCTCAGTCTTGTGCACAGGTCACTGCAGCCGGGTGGGCGATTTGTTCTGCAGACGGACCATCCGCTGTACTGGGGCTATATGCTGAAGATTCTGCCATATTTTTTTGAGTGGCGTGAGCTTTCCGGTCCGTGGCCGGAGGCACCTGCCGGAATGACTCGCCGTGAACTGATTGCTGTTGAGCGGGGTCTGCCGATCTTCCGTGGTGAGGGCAGGGCGAAGCTGGATCTTGATCCTGAGCGGGCGATGCAGCTGGCGGAATCCCTGCCGCTGCCGATCTTCAATGCGGACCGTCGTTTGCTGGAGCTGGATCGCCTGGAGCAGGGCGTGGGGTCAACTGCGAGTGGGCGTCGCGGTCGCGAGGGTGATCGCCGTCAGCGTCGTCGGCGGCGCTGACGGGATACTTCAGCGTTCGAAGCGGAATGCGCGGGGCAGCAGGGACTCGAGACTGACGCAGTCAGGCTGTGTCCCGATTGGCTGATCGGTGTTGTCCAGCAGAACGGGAATCTGCGGGTTGAATTCCATCAGGAACTGTCGGCAGCCACCGCATGGTACGGGGTTACCGGAGAGTGATACGCAGATGGCAGAGAATTGAATGTAACCGCTGGCGATAGCTCGGCAGACAGCCGTTCGTTCAGCGCAGATTGTAAGTCCGAAGGAGGCATTTTCGACGTTGCAGCCGGCGATGATCTGACCGCAGTCTGTCAGCAGAGCGGCCCCGACCTGAAATCCGGAGTAGGGGGCCCATGCGAGGGTGCGAACGTGACGAGCGACCTGTTGCAGTTCCGGCCAGCGTATGGGCAGGGGCAGGGTCTGCATCCTGGTGACATCCTGCAGGGATGAGGAAGGAGGCGATCCGATGCGGGACCGGATCGCCTGTTTGCGGTGGTGGGATCGGGGTGTTCAGCCGGCAGCAGGTTTTGCGATGAGTTCGGCGTGTTTAGCCTTCAGCTCGTCATGCTTTGTTTTGAGCTCAGTGGCTTTTTTGACAGCTTCATCGGATTTGGTTTTCAGCTCGTTGGCCTTTGCCGTGGCGTCGTCGGCTGCTTTCTTTGCGGCGTCAGCAGCGGCCTTCTTTTCTTCTGCTGGCTTTTTCAGAGGTTCCACGGCTGCTGTGGCAGTTTCGACGGTTTTCTGGGCTTCAGCAGCGGCCGTTTCGGCGGCGGTTACGGCATCTTTCGGCGAGTCAGGATTGGCCTTCAGATCGGCAAGAGCCTTGTCAGTGGCGGCCTTTGCGGCATTGGCGGCTTCGAGAGCCTTGTTGGCGGCATCGAGTGCTGTCTGAGCTTCCGTGTGTGCTTTGGCGGCAGTTTCGCTGGCAGCGGCGGTGTCAGCCACGGTCTTTTTGTGTGCTTCGGTCATGGCGGCCAGCTCTTCGACGAGTTTGCCGGCATCTTCAGCGGCGCGTCCAACTTCAGCGATTTCGCGTTCGCGATCGCGGCGAAAGTCAGGAACGATCTGCAGTTCGGCGTTGGCAGCCTTGAGGGTTTCTT
>CAITYU010000358.1 GCA_903896675.1 uncultured Planctomycetaceae bacterium | reverse complement strand
GGCGTCTGAGCATCCGCTTTCGGATAACCACCCGTCGCATCCGACTCACCCACCACCACTCCACCACGCACTCCACCACCCGCAAAAAACACCGTCTGCACCGCACCCCAGTGATCACGCCCCGGTAACTTCGTCTCAGCTCCCGGAAAGGTGAACACCTTCGGAGTCCTGCCGAATTCCCCAGCCATCACAATCAGCACGTCATCCAGCATGCCCCGCTCAGACAAATCCTCCACCAGCGCCGAAACCGCTCGATCCGTCGGCGGCAACAGATACTCCCGCAGATTCCGAAAGGCGGCCTCATGAGTATCCCAGGATTCGTCGTTCCCCAGATTCACCTGCACCAGACTGACACCAGCCTCCACCAACTGCCGCGCCATCAGCAGTGACCAGCCAAAGGAATTCCTGCCATACCGATCCTGCAGTCGGTCATCCGCCGTATGCACATCCAGTGCACGATGCACCTGCCCCTCCAGCAACATCGAGACTGCCGTCTCACGATGACGATCATACTGCAGCTGCTCTGCACCCTCATCCAGCAACGCTCGCTGCGATTCAATCGAACTCAGCAGCGATAAACGCGATTGAAACTGATCCCGCAGCAGACCACCCGAAATTTCCAGACGCGGAGCCTCATAACGGTATCCCGCCGGTACCTCACGACCACGCTGCCGCTGAAATCCATACTGCGGAAACGCTCCGTGCACATACGATGTGTCACGATACTGACTGGCCTCGATAAACCACGGCTCAGAACGATCACCCAGCTCACCCGCAAACTGACCGGGTATCGTACGACCAGTGACATGCACCAGCTTCTCTGGCAGTACTGCCGCCGGCGGCAGATTGTTCCGCGGTGGCACCAGCTTCGTCACCAGCGCCGCCAGCGAAGGATAATCCGACGATGTCGGACGATTCGGATTGAAACCGATGGGCGTCTGAGTCCGCCCGGTCAGCATCACATGATGACCTATCGAATGCTCGTTGTACGGATGAGTCAGCGAACGCACCATCGCCCACTGATCACTGCACGCTGCCAGCATCGGCAAATGCTCACAGATCTGCACGCCGGCAGTGCGAGTCGCTATCGGGGAAAACTCACCGCGAATGTCCGCCGGAGCATCCGGCTTCGGGTCGAAACTGTCATGCTGAGCCAAACCGCCCGAAAGAAAAATGTAGATCACAGACTTCGGACGCTGCGATTTCAGCGACCCGTCGCCACCCACCTCCGACGCCAGCGACCGCAAACCGGTCACATGGTTCATCCCCAATCCCAGCAACCCCACCGCACCCGCCTGAATCGCAGCCCGACGACCCGCCCGAGGATGGCGGAAATGAGACGTCCGGCCAGACATGGCAGAGTCCTTTCGGCGGCGAAAAATGGTGGGATGCGAGCAGGGCAGGAGGCAGACTTCACGTCTCTATCTCGTCAGCTTACAACCACCCTCCACACTGAGGCAAACCTGATTCCCGCGCTATCCCCAAAGAAACAAGGAGATTTGCTGGGTTTGCTGGCAAAAATCTGCGTTTCCGTGTTTTTTCCATTCAGCACCCCCGCCCTCGGTAGGCCGAGGCACCCGCCGAGCCGAAGTCACTTGTCCATCTTCAGCTCTCGTGGTTCGCCCACAACCGTAGCCCGGGCATTCCTGCCCGGCCGTCTCTTACCCACACAAACCCGCGCCGTAACGCCGTCACCGAGCTGTTGCCCGGTGGTCCCGGAGAATCTCCCCCTGGGAGGGCGAGGCTCCTGCCGAGCCGAAGTCCATTGTCCGTGTTCAGCTCTCGTGGTTCGCCCACAACCGTAGCCCGGTCATTCCTGCCCGGCCGCACTTTGCCAAAAACAAAGCCGCGAAGCGGCGCACGGTTCCCCGTCGATCAGCCATTCCGCGGGCTGATAACCACGCAGCAAAAGGGGACCGTAGCATGGGCTTCAGCCCGTGTCATTACCCATGAAACCAAGCGGCCCCCCGGAGCAACTCTTTCGTTTTGCCCTGCCCGCGTTTGCGATTCAGGCCTGAAGGGCCGATTTCCGAAAGCCCAGGGCGCAGCCCTGGGTCCGGGGCACCCCCCAAATTGGCTTCGAGGCCTGAAGGGCCGATTTCAAGACGTCTGCTGTTTTGGCGGTCGGGTACGGCTCTCCCAGGTGCTTACGCTTCTCGCTCTGCTGAAACCGGCCCTTCAGGCCTGCGGGGGTGTTTAAGGGTGTCGCGACCAGGTGCTTACGCACCTGGCTTCGCTGAAATCGGCCCTTCAGGCCTGGTGCGGGTCTCGGCGGCCTGGCGCAGGTTTCGGAGCG
>CAITYU010000357.1 GCA_903896675.1 uncultured Planctomycetaceae bacterium | reverse complement strand
TCTGTGGTCAGGCAGTAGGCGCTGGTCAGTTGGGCGTAGGTGGGAGGCTGATTTGTGCCTTCGGCCGGCAAGGCACCACGGACGGGGCGTTTCAGGAATCCCTGGACCGTTTCGAGGTCCTCGTCGCTGATGCTGACAATCTGCACACCACGTTCGGCGTACTTTTTCTGGACTTCCACGAGGTGTGGCATGCTGGCAATGCAGGGGCCACACCAGGTTGCCCAGAATTCGACAATGTAAACCTTACCTGCCGCAAATTTTGTCACGGGCTTGAAGGCGCCGTTACCGTCGCTGACCCAGTGCTCGACACTGATTTCAGGAGCCTTTGAACCAATTGTCAGAGTCTGACTGGCTTCATCGGCGTACGACGGGGCAGCGAGGGAAACTGCAGCGGCAAGCGCCAGCGAGGCTGTCCCCGCGATTCGAGTCCACATGTTGTAGAGTTCCTTGAAAAACAGAATTCAGAGAATCGCACCCGTGGCCACGCACAGACCCCGACTCTGCCGTGGTCAGACTACCAGAAATCGGGGAATTCTGGAAAACGGAGTTCCCCGGAATTTGAAAAAACGAGGAAGCCCGGGGCGGTGAAAACGGTCAGTATCCAGCACTGGTGACAGGTCCGGTGACGGCCAAAGCCGGCAGGTTCAATCGCCGGCGACATTCATCGAGAATGGCCTGGGTGGCACTGGCGCCGACACGGCTGATACCCAGTTCCCGACATTTCAGAACTCCGTCAAGATCGCGGATACCGCCGGCTGCTTTGACCTGGACGGCCGGCCCGGAATACTGTCGCATCAGTTGCAGATCAGCAAAGGTGGAGCCACTGGTGCCGTATCCGGTGGATGTCTTGACCCAGTCTGCCTGTAATTCCGTACAGATTTCACAAAGCCGAATCTTCTGGGCGTCGGTGAGGTAGCAGTTTTCGAAGATGACTTTGACTTTCTGACCTGCGTCGTGAGTCAGTTCGATGACGGCACGCAGATCAGTTGTCACGTAGTCCCAGTCTCCGCTGACGACGCGACTGATATTGCAGACGAGGTCCAGTTCCTCACCGCCGTCAAGAAGTGCCTGTCGAGCTTCGGCGACCTTGACGGAGGTGCTGTGGCCCCCGTGAGGGAATCCGATGACCGTACTGGGGTGAACTCCGCTTTCCTTAAGAAGTTCTGCGCAGCGTGCGAGGTAATGCGGCTGGATACAGACACTGCCAGTCTGGTAAGTGACTGCCAGTCGGCAGCCCTGTTCGAACTCATCGATCGTGGATGCCGGCCTGAGCAGGGAATGGTCGATCATCCGGGAAATCTGGTGGTAGTCGTAATTCGACACTGTTGGACCTTTCCGTCGGAACGCAGTACGACAGCAGAATCACCATTCACCATCGCGTCGGAACTTTTCGCGGGCATTTGTGGCAAACTGCCGGGAGGCGTCACCCAGTTGCTGCAGCAGTTGGTCCATGGTCAGTCCGGCAGAATTGCGAGCTGCCTGAATGACGGTCTGGCATTCGTTTGAATCCATGAAGCGGGCGGCTTCCAGAATCCGGGGTTGGGCAGCGGGTTCGATGATGAGGAATCCGTGTTTGTCGGCATGGATAAGATCACCAGGTCGCACGGTGCGGCCGAAGACCTCGACTTCGCATCCGAATTCGACCGGTTGGACTGCGCCGTGACCCACGCACAGTCGCCGTGCGATGGACTTGAAGCCGGCGTTGGTCATTTCGTCAAGGTCACGAATGGCGCCATCGGTGATGGTTCCGACGCAGCCGAGTGCTCGGTGAATATTGGCATTCACTTCACCCCAGAACGACCCGATCAGGCGGGGTTTATCGAGGTCCTGTACGACGACGATCTTAGGGCCTGGCACACTGGCCAGATACCTGCGGTAGTCGCTGGTTGCGGTGGGTTTTGTACGACGATGCAGTGGGTTTGATGGTTCAACCCGAAGTGTTACGGCATACCCCACCATTGGTCCCATCTGCGGCATGAAGTCCCGAGTCTCTTCGAGATTGAAGGCGTCAGCGCAATGGTCCAGCTGTGTGATCTGTTCCCAGCCATTGTAGATGGTGGGAGTATTCCAGCGTTTCAGTTCGAGCAGTTCGGAGTGGGTGAGCGGACGATTCTGCGACATGATTATCCCTTCAGCCGAGTGAGAATCTCGTCCACAATGCGGGTCACAGGAATGCGTTCCTGCTGCAGGGTATCACGGTCACGAATGGTGACACAGCCGTCATTGGCGGTGTCCCCGTCGATTGTGAGGCAGTAAGGGGTGCCGATTTCGTCCTGGCGGCGGTAGCGCCGTCCGATGGCAGCCTGCTGGTCGTATTGAACGCTCAGGCCAGCAGCTTTGAGCTGGCCGTAGATTTCTATGGCTTTTTCGGGCATTCCGTCCTTTTTGATGAGGGGGAAAACCGCCACTTTGACGGGTGCGAGGCGGGGATGGAACCGCATGACGACGCGTTCCTGCATGGTGCCATTTTCGTCAGGCTGCTGATCTTCGTGGTAGGCTTCGCAGATGAAGGCGAGCGTACCGCGATCGGCACCAGCGGAGGGCTCAATGACGTGTGGTGTGAATCTTTCTCGCGTCTGGTCATCAAAGTAGGTCAGGTCCTTGCCACTGCCGCGATGTTTGGGCTGACCGTCGGCGGTGCGTTCCAGTTCCAGCTGACCTGCGGCGTTCTTCGCCAGTTTCCCTTCCATATGCGAACGCAGGTCGAAATCACCGCGGTGAGCAATTCCTTCGAGTTCCCCGTATTCTCCGGCGTCAAGGAAGGGGAAGGCGTATTCGATATCGGCGGTACCGACGGAGTAGTGAGCGAGTTCGTCCTGGTGGTGATCGCGGAGGATCAGTCGATCTTTGGTGATGCCCAGATTCAGGTACCAGTTGTAGCGACGATCGCGCCAGTAGGTGTACCATTCACGTGACTGTGACGGGTGGCAGAAAAATTCAATCTCCATCTGTTCAAATTCGCGTGAGCGGAAGGTGAAGTTGCGCGGTGTGATCTCGTTGCGGAAGCTTTTGCCCACCTGGCAGATACCGAAGGGCAGTTTGACTCGACTGCTGTCCACGACATTTTTGAAATTGACGAAGATGCCCTGAGCGGTCTCGGGGCGCAGAAATGCGGCATCGTCATCAGTCCCGAGGGCGCCGATGATTGTCTTCATCATGAGGTTGAATTCGCGTGGTTCGGTGAGGCGACAACCGGTGTGTTCGCCGACACTTTTGCTGGGTTTTTGCGGGCATGGAGTACTGGGGATGTGATCCTGTCGGAATCGCCCCTTGCAGGCATGGCAGTCGACCATCATGTCGTGGAACAGGTCATAGTGTCCGCTGCACTTCCAGACCTGCGGGTGCATGATGATGGAAGATTCCAGTCCGACCATCTGGAACGTCGAGGGGGCACCGGCGGGCTGCAGCAATTCGTTGTGTGCAGAAACCATATCACGGTACCAGACGTCCCGCACGTTGCGTTTCAGTTCGGTGCCCAGTGGACCGTAGTCCCAGAAGCCATTCTGTCCGCCGTAGATTTCGGAGTTCTGAAAGATGAATCCGCGTCGCTTGCACAGTGCGACGATCTTGTCCATCGAACGGCTCATAGGAGATCATTTCCAGTGGTAGCTGTGGAGTTGATTGGGAATCGCGGTGCGTGCAACAGTCGCTGTGCGCCGCGGGTGTGGGTAGTCTAGAGCCTGATGGGATTTCCGAAAAGTCGCAGTGTGGCAATCGTGGGGGGAACGGAGATTCCGAGAACGGGCGATGGCCAGCATGTGTTCAGGCGAACGCTGACAGTCTGGTAATGGTTCGTTCAGGACTTGAACGTCACGGTCAGGGTGGCAGTGTAGCATCTGCCATTTCCGGGAGTCCTCGAAGTTTCCTGGGGAGGGTAAACCCGGTTTCCCATGGGGCGCAGGGTGGCTTTAGATCAGTGTTCTGCGGCCGTTGCAACAAAATGACACATTAACTGCCGCGGTGCTCCATCCTGGCACAGAACTTGAAGAGAAAGTGGACAGGTTTGTCCGAGCTTGCAGCACTTGGGCATCTTTTGTTGGCAATTGAAGAGCAATGGTGTGAGACGGCAGGAATCTGGTCGCGAGACTGTTCAGGTCGTTGAACACATTGTTCTGGCGATTGCCAACTGAAATTTGCGCAACCTGATTTGCAACATGGTGCAGTTGAAGTTTTTGTGAAGGCTGATGGTCGCTGGGTAGTGCATCCAGCGGCAAAGGCCTGAGTTCACTGTAGATACAAACCCTCAAGTCCTCCCCTCAAATGTCTTCCAACGAACCTCCAGCAATAAGTCCCCCATCGTGGTTGCGATGGTTTGTGAATGATGCCGTCCGTGGCATCATGCACCAGGCGGATTCTGCGCCGGTTGGTTGTCACTTCTATTACGATGGCGAGAATGATCTTTGGGAAGTGACCTTATTTATTGGTCGTTCTGAGGTTCTTGGTGGTGCGCACGACGGCAAGACTGTGCCCACCGGGCTGGAGGTCGACGTGACTCGTGTCATGGCTGCCTTTGACACAGCACCGGGCGTTTTGTGGCAGGCCGAGCACGTAACTCCGCAGGACGAATTGGGGCCGCATCTGTCATTCGAGGGTGAGACACGCGGTCACGATGTCTGGCTGCGAATTCTGCAGACTCCGCCGGATTGGGCGGGGGTTGGTCGATTGCTGCACGCTTCGACAGGCGAGTTTGAGGACCTGTGGTAACCTGCTGTGGCCTGCTGATGGCACAGCGAACGGGTCGCAAGGTGAAAAAGCGAAGGGGGCAGTGGAAACCACTGCCCCCTTGGCAATAAGTCTGTTCGTCGTGGGCAATTACTCTTCTGCGACGAACGGCAGCAGCCCGATAAAGCGTGCCCGCAATACGGCGTCGCGGACAGCCCGCTGGAACAGTGCGGAGGTACCGGTACGGCGACGTGGCAGGATGCGACCTTCGCGATCGATCAGCGTGCGCAGCGTTTTGAGGTCTTTGTAGTCGACATAGACCGGACGCGGTACTGAACCACCAGCGGTGAACTGGCAGCTCATCTTTTTCTTTTTCAGGCGAGCTCGGCGTTTGCGGAGCTTTTTCAGGTCAGCGCGAGAGATTGTTGCCATTGAAGAACTTGTAACCTTTTGGAAGACGCACCTGCGGGCATTGAACCCCGTGAAGCCTGATCAAACGTAAAACATACGTTTTTCAGTGAACGTTTGACGCTGGAAGGACCCTGCGCCGCATCACTGAGCGATCAACGCCTGCCCGACGGACCGGCAATGCCGGCGGGGTGAACGAACCGGGAGTTTATCCCGGAGTGTGTCTATCGGCAACAGAAACCGAGTTTTTCCGGCATTTTTTGGGGCGTTAACGGGAATCGGGAGAGAATCCAGCGTTGTGGGTTTGGCTGGGTTGAGGTGATTTCTCCTGTTCTGTGTATTTTTCCTGTTTTTCCTGTTCTGCTGATTGGGGCGTGTGTTTTCATCGGGCGGATTCTGCGGACGGAGAATCTTGAGTTCGCCGGGTTCTCGGAGTACAATTGGCTGACGGACGGCATTGATGCCGTCATTCGATGCCTGGCCACCATTGAGGCTGGGACTGAGTTCAGGGAGGAACTACGATGAATCGTTTGCCATTGCCGGCGCTGCGTTTGTTCAATCCGGATGTTGCGGTTGAACTCGTGGATTCAGTCTCTCTGTCGTCACACGCCACTGATTCCGTGGGGGCGGCGCTTGCCGACGAGCAGTCGGACGTGATTCCCTTCGAGACGGCTCGCCGGGCGCTGGTGCTCAGTGGCCGTTTTACTCCGACCCTGCGACGTGCGCGAATGATTCATGCGAACAGTCAGTGTGGTGACTGTGGTGGCCATGATGTGGAACCCATGGAACTTGATGATGCTGTAGTCAGTTTCCGGAATGGTGCTGCAGTTCCGGGGACGGCCACAATCATTGGATTTCACTGCAACGACTGTGGCGGTGAGTGGCCTGTGTACGAGATCAGCCGACGCGTGCAGAAGTAGTCGCCGCAGGCAGTGGCATCAGATGCTTCTCTGGGAAGGTGGGATGTGCCGATGGGCTGTCGGTTGCTGATTTTGGTCATATGCCTGCTGGTCCTGCCGGGTTGCATGCATCGGCGTGTGACTATTCATTCGGTGCCTGAAGGAGCATTGCTGAAGGTCGACGGGAAGGACATTGGCTACACGCCGGCGCATTTTGATTTCACCTGGTATGGAACTCGCGAAGTCCAGTTGCTTCTGGACGGTTACGAAACGCGGACGGAAATGATTGAGGTGAACAGTCCGTGGTACCAGAAGTTTCCACTGGATTTTATCAGCGACAATTTTGCGGGGCGGCACATTCTGGACCACCGTCAGTTTACGTTTCAGATGCGTCCACGGAAGACAGACGTTTCGGGCGATGTGATCAAGCGTGGCAGTGCGCTTCGGAACGAGGCACTGCACGGGCAGTAGAGTGCGGTTGTTTTGCGGAAAATCCGGGGATTTTTCGGGAAACCGGGTCGGTCCGGCTTTAGAATCAGCGAGCCCCCGTCATTTTTCCCAACGCGCGTCGGCCTCTTTGCGTATTCATGGCAAAGGGGGCTTTGAAGATGATCCGCATGTCCGACTCGGACGCCACTGATTCTGATCTTCAGTCGCAGCAGTTGTCTGCGTCGGGGGTGACTGCGTCCAGTGAAGCGCGTCTGGTCCATTCGGCTCGTCAGGGCGACCAGCAGGCATTTCAGGAACTGGTGCTCAGGTATGAGCGTCGGGTCTTCCAGGTCATTCATCGGTTCATAGCAGATCAGGGAACAGTGGCCGATCTTGCTCAGGATGCCTTTCTGCGTGCGTGGGAGCGTCTGGGGCAGTTTGATCCGGCTCGCAGGTTCGGTCCATGGTTGTTTCGCCTTGCCGTGAATCTGACGTATGACCATCTGCGTCGAGTGCGACGCAAGGGGCGTTGGTCATTGTTTTCGGATCTTTCCGAAACTCTGATGCCGGATCCGGGCAAGGCTGATCCTCGTGAGGAGATTGATCTGTCACAGGAGGTCCGGTTGGTTCTGGCTGAGGTACCGGAGGCTTATCGCGTGGTACTTGTGCTGCGTGATCTGGAAGGTTTCTGTACGTCGGACGTGGCTGCCATCACGGACCGCAGCGAGGCGACGATTCGCTGGCGTCTGGCAGAGGCTCGGCGGATGTTTCGTGAAGCGTGGGAGCGGCGTCAGCGGCGTAATGATGGTGTGGCAGATCCGGTTGAATGAGTGCTGTACTGTTGGTCTGAATGACAGCGATTGTCTGCGGGATTTGTGTGACGGGGGTGCCTGACAGATGGAATGCAGCGAAGCGAAAAAACTGATTCTCCTGGATGCTGGCGGAGATCTGTACGCCGACGAGCAGAACTCTTTGCGTCTGCATCTGCGCGGTTGTGGTGCCTGTGACCGTTATGCTGCGGGTATGATTCCGGTGATGTCGGTACTTTCCGGCCTCCGGGACACTCCGATAACGTGCCAGCCGATTTCAGTCTGGCCGGCTGTTGGGGCTTCCATACGGCTGAAGTCAGCCAGTGCGGTTCCGGCCCGCCGGTTCAATCTGCAGGTGGCTGCTCTGGCAGTCTGTTCGCTTTCGCTGGCCGCTGCGGTCATTGTGCAGACACTGTCCACGATGCGACTGGCGGATGAAAGGCCGCAGGTGCTGATTATGCCGCAGTTTCAGTCCGGGCCTGCTGAAGTGCGGACGGTACCTGTGATGATGGGGCAGTCCGGTTATCCGTTGCCGCTGCCGCAGTCTTCAGATCCTGCTGTGTTCTGAGGGGGACACCGGTTGTCATGATTGATGGATCGGGATCCGGTCACTGCGGTGCGCCCAGTGACTGCTGCAGAAAGCGGATCCGTTTCGCGGACGCCCAGGGTGTTTCGCAGGCCCCATGGCCTGCTCCGGGGACGACGACAAGTTCAAAATCCTTTCCGGCCTGTACCAGTTGTCGGGCCACCTGAACCGTTGATGCCGGATCGACATTCCGGTCCAGTTCTCCTACGACCAGCATCAGTCGGCCCTGCATCAGGGTGGCGTTTTCGCGATTGGAGTTTCTTTCATAGACATCTCCCTTGGGTAATCCCATCCACTGTTCGTTCCACCAGATTTTGTCCATGCGATTGTCATGGCAGCCACAGTCGGCGACGGCAGCCGCGTAGAATTCGCCGTGCCAGATCAGCGCCGCCATGGCATTTTGTCCGCCAGCTGATCCGCCATAGATACCGACTCTGGAAAGGTCCATTTGCGGAATGGCCTGTGCTGCGGCCCGCATCCATGCGATACGATCCGGAAAGCCGGCATCCTTCAGATTCTGCCAGCAGACGTCGTGGAATGCTTTGGATCGCCACGCTGTTCCCATGCCATCGATCTGGACAACAATAAAGCCGGCGTCGGCAATCTGCTGCTGATGTCCCCAGCGACTGCGAAATTCTCGTGGGACATGGTGATCGTGGGGGCCCGCGTAGATGTTTTCCACGACGGCGTATTTCAGGCCGGGGCGAAAGTCCCTGGGGAAGTGCAGCAGGCCCCAGATCATGGTGGAACCGTCTCGTCCCGGTGCTGCGAATCGCATTGGCAGTCGCCCCCGTTCCTCGATGACTTCGCTGGCATCAGCGGACTCGAGGTGTGTTACCAGCCTGCCGTCGGCTGTTCTCAATTCGGTGACGGGAGGCAGGTCTGTTCTGGAGTATCTGTCGAGGAACCAGCGTCTGTCAGGAGACCATTCAATGGAGTGCGTACCGTCGCCCTCAGTAAGCACCTGCAGTCCGGAGCCATCGAGTGCAACGCGGCAGAAATGTTCGTGGTAGGGATTCTGGCTCTCGACGATGCCCACGGCGAAGAACCAGAGCAGGTTGTTCTGTTCGTCCAGACGCTCGATGCGTCGCAGATTCCATTGCCCGGAAGTGACAGCCACGGGGGGCTTATCGGAATTGAGGTCATACAGATACAGGTGATTCCAGCCTGACCGTTCGCTGGCCCAGAGCACTTTTTCGCCGGGCAGCCAGCGCAGTTCCATTTTGCCATCGGAAGAGTAGTGAATGAAGGTTTTGGAGGATTCATCGATGACGGCACGCACAGCGCCATCAGCGACACGCACTTCCAGCAGTCGCATGCACTGGTGTCCTCGTTCGTTGTACAGCATCCAGAAACGAGTCCCGTCGTCGCTCCAGCGCTGAAAATCGAGCGACCATGGGTTCGGAAACAGCGTGTTATCGAGCTTGATTTCCGAGCGATCTGCCATGCGAAACAGTCGTGGAATTGTCTGCGGGATGGGATCACCGGGTTTCAGGTAGGGGTAGGAATGCAGTCGCGGCTGAAGCTGATCGGCGGGAGTACTTTCAACGTAGTGGACTCGTCTTTCGTCCACCTGTGTGGTCTGCAGCGCCAGCAGATATCCGGAATTCGGTGACCAGACAGTATCGCTGAGGTGGTCCGGATAGTCGGCTTTTTCGTAATCCATGCCGATTGCGCGTGCACGCTGTGCGTCGCGGCGAAATGTTGCTGCGGGCTGTCCATCGGTTGTCAGTCTGAATTCCTGCTGATCCTTCAGGTTCCTGACCCACAGGTCGTGCTCGCGTACGAATGGTTGCCGGATTCCATCGGGAGAAATCGGGTTGTCGGGCTGTTGTCCTGCCGCTGGTCGGTTGCGTCGCCCGCGTCGAGGCTCTCGCTGGGTGACTGTTGCCAGCGATTGTTCGGTCAGGTTCCAGGTGTTGTCACTGGCTGTTGCGGTGCAGCAGCCGATGAGGCTGTCATCTTCACGTTTCAGCAGCCAGACATGGCTGGAAAAGGTGTGCTGCCGACAGGTCTCCCCGGGTTTTACGGTCTGGTAGCGACGTTCCTGACGATCGGCAGAAATCCAGTACATGATGACCGGGAACGTCAGTTTGTTTGTGAGTGAGATTTCGGTTTCTTCGGAGGAGTCACCGGATGGCGCGGGTGGCAGGAAGAGATTCATGGCGCCTTTGTCGCCGGGTGCTTCCTGCTGCAGTTGCTGAGAATCCGGTGTCCAGAGAAAGACTCCGGCGCTGCCGTGCAGTCGCCATGGCCCGGCAGCCTCACGAGGAAATTCGAGTGAGTCGATCGGCAACTGGTCGGGCTGAATGTTTCGCTGAAGAATTTCGGAGAGTGCGGCTGCGACCCGGGAGTGGTCGAATGCTGCGGCCCGACTGGCGGTTTCGGCATCCACCAGAACGAACTGGCGACCATCGTGGGGCAGGTTGTTGCGGTACCAGAAGCTGGTCCCTTTGGAATTCCAGTGTGGTTCCACCCGTTCGCGGTAAACGCGACCTTCGGCGGAGATCTGAGACTGCTGGCAGAGAATCAGAATTGCGACGGCGATGCAGAGTCGGTTGATCAAGGCAGGGTTCCGAATTTTGACGTGGAGGGACAGCTGAAACGACTGTTTCGCAGGCAGGAGTTGGTTTGTAAAGTGCCGGCAGCCGACTTCGGGTGGTGATGTGTGTGTTTCCAGGCTGCGGAATCCTGTGCCCTGACCGCCTGTAAAACCTGTGATTCGCTCCGGTTTTTCTGGACAGTGGACGGGGTTTGCGGATAGGCTGCCGGTCCTGCCACGGCAAATCCTCCGGCCTGACCGTCATTCTGTGCACTGACTGCCATGAACCAACATTTCCCATTGCCTGCGTCATCGTGGCGACCTTCGCGACGTGCCGTACTGCAGGCTGGACTATTCAGCAGTGCCGCTGCCGGTCAGGTGGTACAGGCTGCGACCGGTGGTGGGGGCGGTGCCGTCGGTTTTGGTTCCGCCACGCGTTGTCTGTTGCTGTTCATGTGGGGTGGTCCCAGCCAACTGGACACATTCGATCTGAAGCCGCAGGCTCCGAGGGAAGTCCGCGGTGACTTTGCGGCCATTGACACGGCTGTTCCGGGAATGCAGATCTGCGAACATTTTCGACGACTTGCGCCGCTGACCGATCTGGTCACGCTGATTCGTTCGATGACTCATGACGACCCCGCCCACCTCAGCAGTGCTCACACCACCCTCACCGGCCAGTTGCCTCCGGTAAATAAAAGCGATGATGAGCCGCCCAGTCGCAGCGATTCTCCGCATCTCGGATCGCTGGCTGCGCAGTTCCTGAAGTCTTCCGGCGGGTTGCCTTCTGCGGTTTCCATGCCGTGGCATACTCTGCATCCGGCGGCGCCCGGTGGAACTGCTCCGGGACAGACAGGCGGCTGGCTTGGTCCGGCCGCAGATCCTCTGCTGATCACGGGCAACCCGGCTGCCCCCGGCTGGTCGGTTCCCGTATTTCAGCTGGCTGATGGTGTGTCAGTGACGCGACTTGACCAGCGTCGTGCGCTGCTGAGGTCTCTGGATGCGGTTCGTCTTGAGCTGGAAAGCCCTGTGGATCGAATGCTGAGTGACCAGCAGTCTGCCGCCTTCAATCTGCTCAGTTCCAGTGCGCTGCATGCGGCATTTGATCTGCAGTCAGAGTCTCCGGCGACACGCGAGCGTTACGGCATGAACATTCATGGGCAATGTGTGCTGCTGGCTCGGCGTCTGCTGGAGCGGGGAGTGCCATTTGTGTCCGTCAACTGGCACAACGATGGTCAGAATTTCTGGGATACTCACGGCGATAACTTTCGTCGACTCCGGGACTCCCTGATTCCTCCGGCAGATCAGGCGCTGGCCGCGGTGCTGCAGGACCTGCGTGACAGCGGGCTGCTGGAGGACACTCTGGTGGTGTGGACCGGGGAATTCGGCAGACGTCCGCAGATTACT
Source organism: uncultured Planctomycetaceae bacterium (assembly GCA_903896675.1). Lineage (GTDB taxonomy): Bacteria > Planctomycetota > Planctomycetia > Planctomycetales > Planctomycetaceae > SXXK01. The sequence goes on along the minus strand of CAITYU010000357.1, from coordinate 11,898 downwards.
GCGGCGAACGCGGGACGCGAACACCATCCGTGGTGTTACAGCAGTCTGCTGGCGGGTGCTGGAGTCCGGCGGGGCAGTATTTACGGGGCCAGCGACCAGATTGCGGCTTTCCCGAGGGAGAATCCGGTATCACCGCGGGATTTGGGGGCCAGCGTGATGCACGCCCTTGGAGTTCCGTCAGAAGCAGCCCTGAACGATATCACCGGTCGCCCGCATCTGCTTTACGGTGGACGACCGGTGTCGGGGCTGTTCAGTGGTGGCTGAGCAGGGCGGAGATGATCACTGGATCGAGACGATCCGCATTTTAAGTTTTCCGCGGGGAATGGGGACTTCGATCTGATCGCCAATCTTCCGCCCCATCATGGCAGTTCCGATCGGGCTGGTGGTCAGAATCTTCATGATGTCCCCCTCGTAATCCTCTTCACCGGGGCCAACAAGTTCGTAAACCTCCTGATCACCGCTGACATCGACGGTGACTTTTGAACCGAAGGCGACAGCATCTGCGGGCCCTTCAGCGCGTTCGGCGATGTAGCAGGACGCCAGTTTGGACTTGAGTTGGTTGATCCTGGCCTGCAGCAACCCCTGTGTTTCGCGGGCTGAATGGTATTCAGCGTTTTCCTTCAGGTCCCCTTCCTCACGCGCTGATTTGATCCGCTCGGCAATCGCCGGCATGTCGATCTCTTCAAGGCGTCGGACTTCATCGCGCAGTTTGTCGTAACCTTCACGAGAAATAGGCTGACGTTCCATGGCAGGATCCACACACAGTTTTCAGGGAAGCAAGCAAAAAACGACACACCGGAACGCACTTTCAGCGAAAGGAGTCGCTGCGGAGTGCGCCGAGGCGTGCGGTCAGGAATACTGGAGAAATGCCCGAAAGGGCAAAGAAAAAACGGGCGATTGAAGCACGCTTCAATCGGCCCGTCATTCTTAAGGCGGAAAAGTATACCCTGAAAAACCGGGATGGGCTACGCAATTTCCTTCCACAATCCACATTTCGCGCTGTCCAGTACTGCCTGGCAGACCTTCTGAGTCTCGAGGGCGTCCCGGAAAGTGGGATTGCAGGGGCGGCCAGCTTCGACTGCGGCGATGAAATCAGCGACTTGGTGTACAAATGTGTGTTCGTAGCCGATCTGCAGGCCGGGCACCCACCACTTGCTCATATAGGGCATGTCACCGTCGGTGCAGTGGACCTGATGCCAGCCGCGTACGAGTGAGTTATCTGCATGATCGAAGTATTCGAGTCGATGCAGGTCGTGCAGGTCCCAGCGAATCGAGGCTTTTTCGCCGTTGATTTCGAAGGTGTACAGAGCTTTATGCCCGCGGGCATAACGGGTGGATTCGAAGAGTCCGAGTGAGCCGTTGCCGAAGCGACACAGGAATGCACATGCATCGTCGATGCCGACTTTTTCAACTTTGCCGGTCAGGTTGTGTTTGCGTTCCTTGACGAAGGTTTCGGTCATGGCGGTAACGCTGGAGATTGATCCGTTGAGCCAGATGGCGGTATCAATGCAGTGAGCCAGCAGGTCCCCGGTGACTCCGGATCCGGCGGCGGCCGCATCCAGACGCCACAGGGCTGTTCCACCCTGAGGCAGGTCTGCGTTGATGGTCCAGTCCTGCAGAAAGTTTGCGCGGTAGTGGAAGATGCGACCGAGGCGGCCTTCGTCGATCAGTTGTTTGGCCAGTGACACTGCGGGAACGCGACGGTAGTTGTACCAGACCGTATTCGCAACTCCGGCCGCTTCCACAGCATCGACCATCTTCTGGCCTTCAGCGGGATCCATGGCGAGCGGTTTTTCGCACAGGACCATTTTGCCGGCCTGAGCTGCTGCGATAGCGATTTCCGCGTGCGAGTTATTGGGGGTGCAGATATCGATGGCATCGATATCCGATCGTTCCAGCAGGCGTCGCCAGTCGGTTTCTATGGATTCATACTGCCACTGGTCAGCGAACTTCCGCAGTTGTTCTTCGCTGCGTCCGCAGATGGCTTTCAGGACGGGACGGTGACCCAGCTCGGGGAAGAAGTCGTTGACTCGCTTGTAGCCATTGGAATGCGTACGGCCCATGAAGCCATACCCAATCACGCCGATATTCAGAGGTTTCAGTTGCGACATCGTGGGGACTTTCAGGAAAATCGTTGAAGAGACGTGGGGAAATTCAACCGGCGGCAGCGGTCATCACTTCCAGCCGTGTGCCTCACGGACACGAATCATTACTTCCAGAATGGTGTTCCAGGTGGAGACTTTTTCGAGGGTCTGATTGGGGAACATGCAGCCATCCCAGCAGATGTGCTGAATGCCGCGTTCCGCAGCACCGCGGAGCCAGTAACCGGCACAGCGAACAATGTCCAGACGACCATTGGGATCATCTGCCGGACAATGCTTGCCGGTCTTGTCGTGAGATCCGGCTCCGTGCACCTGTCCATCATTCTGAGCGACATGGAAGTCGATGGTCCATGGCCGCAGTTTATCGGTCATCTCGGCATAGGCGGCCCAGAACTGTTCATCCGAATAACCTTCTCCGACGAGTGCACACTCAGGTGCGTTGTAGCCGAGCAGGTACAGGTAGGTGTGAGCGAGGTCAGCCTGGAACCCGAGTGTCTCGGGCATTCCCACTTCTTCGAGCAGGTTCAGCATGTCTTTCCAGCTGTGCATGCCGGCCCAGCAGATTTCGCCTTCAGCTGCCAGTCGCTGTCCATGGTCCGCTGCGATCTTTGCTGCTTCGCGAAAGGTTCCGGCGATTCTGGAGGTGTTTGTTTTTGGGTTTTCGCGCCAGCGGGCAACTCCGAATTCGGCGGAATCGATACGAATCACGCCGTATTTTCGGACGCCGTGCTGTTCGAAGATGCGAGCAATCCGACAGGCCATACGGACAGCGTTCATGAACTTTTCGCGGGCGACATCATCTCCCATGGCTGAATCGCCGACAGTGCCCGGCCAGACCGGGGCCACCAGTGATCCGACACTGAAGCCATAACCGGCAATCTGATCGGCAATCCGGTGCAGTTCGGAGTCGCTGGCTTCGGGGTTGGTGTGTGGGAGAAACAGGAAGTAGTCAATTCCGTCAAACTTCTGGCCGTTGACGCTGGCCGCGGCGGTGAGTTCCAGCATTCGTTCGAGGCTGATGGGCGGTTCCTGGCCGGGTCCATCGCCCTTGCCTACAAGTCCGGGCCACATGGCGTTGTGCAGTTTTGGTGCGGAATTCGACATGTAACCTGCTCCTGCTTCAGAGTGGGATCCGGATGATTCCGGCGAAAGGTTCAGTGTAAGTTCCGTGAGTCCGCCGCAGCAAAGTCGCTGGGTGCCGGCTGCATCGGATTTTCGCCGATTACCGGAGTCCCTGCGGTGAGGCGCCGTTCTGTGTCAGAACGCGTCGTTGCCGCGGCGGAATCGCCCGTTTGATCGGCCCCGGAACCAACCGGGGTGAATCGGGGGGGCGGGAATCCGAAAACGACGGGATCTTGACGAAAATGGAGCAGTTTGAAAAGTCCAGGCAGGTTTTTCGGGCTGCGCTGCTCAATTCGGCCGGGAAAAGGATGCCGAAGATGTCCGGGTCATCCGGCATTTCGCTGTTCACCAAGCTGTGACAGCTTGTTGTACAGCGTTTTCAGGGCAATTCCGAGGTCCCTTGCGGCGGCCGGCTTGTCACCCTTGTGCCGCTCCAGAGCCTGCCAGATCATGTCCTCTTCCATCTGTCGCAGCGTCCTGAGCGGGCTGGTGACCGCTGGGGCAGGAGCCACGGTTCCGGCGATCGGTGAAGCCACCGCCCGGTCAGCATCTTCCGTCGAGGCTCGGCGCAGCGTGCGGGGCAGGTCTGAGGGCTTCAACACTTCGCCGTCCGACAGAATCAATGCATGCTCCAGCACGTTGGCCAGCTCACGGATATTTCCGGGCCACGTATGTGCCTGCAACGCGCGAATGGTCTCCGGTGGCACCATGGATGCCGGAACAGTGTCGCGTTTGAGGTGACGAGCAATCAGATGCAGTGCCAGCGCGGGGATATCGTCCAGTCGTTCGCGCAGCGGCGGCAGGTAGATTTCAAAGGTGTTGATGCGGAAATACAAGTCCTCGCGAAACTGCCCCTGCTGGACCATCTGTTGCAGCTCGCGGTTGGTCGCACAGACAATCCTGACATCGGCATGCACCGGTTCGTTTTCACCAACACGCCGGATTTCACCCGATTCAAGGAATCGCAGCAGTTTGACCTGCATGCCACGATCCAGTTCCCCGAGTTCATCCAGAAACAGCGTTCCTCCGCTGGCAACCTCAAACAGGCCGGTGCGATTTGAGTCCGCGCCGGTAAAAGCTCCCCGACGATGACCGAACAGTTCGCTTTCCACGAGATTTTCGGGGATGGCCCCGCAGTTTACCGCAACAAAGGGCTCACGACTTCGCTCGCTCTGCTCGTGAATCCGACGAGCCACCATCTCCTTGCCAGTACCGGTTTCACCCAGAATCAGGACTGCGGAATCCGTCGGCGCAATGCGGTCAATCAACTTCTGCACTCGCATCATCGGAGCCGAATTGCCGATCAGGTCAGCTCGACCCTCAGCGCGCTGCAGACGCGTCTCAAGTGCAAGTGCCCGATTCTGCAAAGCCTTCTTTTCGGCAATCCGATCCAGCACGTTGCCAATTTCAAAGAGCGAGACTGGCTTCGGGAGAAAATCGTAGGCTCCCATGCGAATAGCACGAATCGCGGCGTCGCGATCACCATGCCCCGTGCTGATGACACAGGCTGTCTCAGGCGAATTCTGGCGGAGAAAATCAATGACATCCCAGCCACTGCCTCCGGGCATCCGCAGGTCGATGATCGCCGCGTCAAAGACGTTTTTCCGAGCAGCTTCAATGGCGGCGCCCGGCGACTGGCAGATCGTAGCCAGATGGCCCATGCGAGGCAGCTCATCCCGCATCAGCTCGGCTATCGAATTCTCGTCGTCCACGAATAAGACTCGCAGACTGGGGCGCTTTCTGGTACTCACTGCCGACTCCATGGCTGTTCAACGGCATCCCTGCCGGTCACTGCTGAAGGAACTTCCGCCAATCCTATCAGTCCGACCGTTCCGGGGCAACGGTCGTTTCAGCAGAGTCTGCCGGTGGTGATCCCGGATCAAGAGGCTTCCATTCACTGAATGTGGCCGCCTGACCCAACCGTCGGCCCGCCACATCCTGCAGATTCCAGATCACCGCTCGCTCAATCAGGAATCGTTTGCCTGTACGGCTGATCCGTATTCCGCGGTAGTCGTCCACGAATCCCTCGCGCAGCGCCCGAGCCATCATTTCCGCTCGCTCGTCCCGATGCATGGGTTCCGCCGTCAGTCGCGAAGGGATGGTTGTCAGCGTCTGAGCGTCCATTTCCCAAAGCTGCTGGGCCAGCAGATTGCCGTAGTTCAGGATCGGGTCAGCCTGTGTTCCATGCGAAACAACGACAAACGGAGCATGGTACAGTCGCCGCGCCTCATCGATCGGATCATCACTGCGTTCCAGCAGTTGCCGGCCGGTCTGACGATTCCAGGAATCCAGCAACAGTTGTGCCTGCTGCAGCCATTCGCTGGTCTGCCAGATCTCCAGTGGCACAGCAGCAACGGTGACTGCGGGTGCCATGGGATCGGCGGGCAGCGAATCCGGGTCCTGCGGTGCCTCGACAGGATCGAGGGTATCGACGGGCGTGTCTGTTGATCCGTCGGTGCGGCGCGGCGGTGGCCCGGGGTACTGGTAGAACTGACACTCCAGACGCCCGTTGAACAGTTTCCTTCGTCGCGGAGCACGGCGGCCAAACTGCTGCTCAAAACCCCGGTTGGAAGTGATGACGTAAACTCCCCAGGTAGGCAGCGTTGACGTGACCCGGCCCAGTTCCCGATAAACAGCCGCAACTTCTTCGGGATCCCCCAGACGCTCACCATACGGTGGATTGGTGATCACAACCCCATATTCAGCATTTGTCCGAAAATCGCTGACCTCCTGACAGCGAAACTGGATGTCGCCCGCCACTCCCGCCTCGTTCGCACCCTTTTCCGACAGACGAATGGCCGAGGGGTCGTGGTCAAAGCCGAGGATTGGCAGGACCATGCGAGGTTGACGCAGATCACGAGCCTCCGTGCGGACCTCACGCCAAATGCGGCGATCCAGCCATCGCCAGTCTTCCGCCGCAAATGAGCGACCGATACCCGGAGCAATATTGCGGCCAATCAGAGCAGCCTCAATCGGCAGCGTGCCACTACCGCAGAATGGGTCCACAAACTGACGATCCCGGTTCCAGTAACTGAGCTGTATCAGGCCCGCAGCCATCGTTTCACGCAGTGGCGCCGCGCCCACAAATTCTCGATAGCCCCGCTTATGCAGACCGTCGCCACTGGTGTCGATCGTCAATGTGGCCACGTCACGCAGCAATGAAACCTCGATCTGAAACGTTGAGCCTGACTCGTCAAACCGAAATCGCTGGTACGTACGTTTCAGGCTTTCCACAATCGCCTTTTTCACCGCTCCCTGAACCGCCGGTACCGCATGCAGCCGGGACATTACGCTGCGCCCGGCGACCGGAAACTTTGCGTCCACCGGCAGCAGGTCGGACCACGGCAGCGCCCTGGTCTGGTCAAACAATGCGTCGAAATTCGGCGCAGGAAACTCGCCCACTCGAATCAACAAACGGTCAGCGCTGCGCAACCAGAGATTGCACCGCGCAATATCACGCTCGTCTCCCTGAAAATGAACCTTCCCGTCAAATACGCGAAGACCGGTATAGCCCAGTCGCTCAAGTTCACGAGCCACCACGGACTCAAGACCAAACGTTGCAGTGGCAATCAAATCAAACCGTGGCATGCCTTTTCCTGAGCAAATGATCAGTCCGCGGCAGCCCTGCTGGGGCCCTCGAGACCAACCGAAACCGCCATTGAACGTCGTCCGGATGGGGAAGTCAAATCAACGTTCGACGAATCTCTTTCGTGCCATGCAATGGAACAGTTTTCAGTTTTCAGTTTTCAGTTTTCAGTGGTCAGTGGTCAGTGGTCAGTGGTCAGTAGGCAGTGGGCAGTGGGCAGTGGGCAGTGGGCAGTTTTCGGTTGTGCCGGCATGGTCTGAAAGGCCGTTTTTTGAGAGCTTGGGGTGGCAACGAGGATCGGGTGGCGTGGGCGTGGTGAGGGTGTTTTTTCGCTACGGATGAACACGGAAAGTCGCAAGGGGCACGCGGCAGGGGAGTTTTGAACCACGAAATACACGAAATGGAGGAATGACAGGGCGAACTGAGGCCAGACCGGAGGGGCTCAGTTTTCGGTGGGCAGTGGGGGAATGCCTATCCGGGGGAATCGGGTTGGGGACTGGTCGCAAGGCACACACGGGCCGCAGGTCGGAATTGCAGCGTTGGCGGTTCGCGGGGGCAGGCTGTTTCAGTTGGCTGCCAGAGCGACGGCGATATCCATCACGTTGGTGTGTGTTGCCCCTGTTCGAATCAGTGCTCCTGCAGAATTCAGCAGCGTCCAGGAGTCATGTCGAGTGAGGTAGTCCTGAATGCTGTGTCCGCCGGCCAGTATGGCTTGCAGAATCTGTTCGTCCAGCATTCCGCCGGCGGCATCCGTTGGCCCGTCCTCGCCGTCCGTTCCGCCGCTCAGCAGGGCCCAGCCAGCCAGGCTGTCAGCGGAGTTCTGTTTGTCGCCGGCTATGGCGGCCAGTGCAGCAGCCAGTACAAATTCCTGATTCCTGCCCCCGCGGCCGGGGTATTCGCCGGCTGATGCCAGATTCACTGTGGTCTCACCACCGGCCAGCAGGCAGACTTTCTGTCCGCGCATCTGCTGTCTCAGGGCCTGCAACCGCCGCTGAAAGTCTGCTCCTGCTGTTGCAGCATCACCCTGTACATCACGGAGCACCCCAGCGACGTGATAGCCCAGTTGTTCCGCCTGCAGTGCGGCTGCCCGCAGTGATCCTGAATTACTGGCCACAATCTGCCACGCCAAAGGCACCTTGATCGGTTCCGCTGGGCGTTCAACTGTGGTCTGCAGTTTCCGCAGGACCGCCGGCGGTAGTTTTTCCAGCAGTCCTCGGCGTTCCAGTATTTCCAGCGCGGCGGCTGGCTGTGAATTCACCGGCACGGTGGGGCCTGAACCGATGACCTGCGGTGGATCACCGGCGACATCGGAAATTGCCAGCGTCACCAGCAACCGGGCCCGACAGGCGGTGGCCAGACGACCGCCTTTGACCAGAGACAACTCAGTCCGCACGAGGTTCAATTCGTGGATGGGTGCACCACTGCGGGACAACAGCCTCGTCACAGCGAGTTTGTCTGTCAGCGAAATTCCGGGGATCGGTCGGCAGAGCAGGGCACTGCCCCCGCCGGACAACAGCATGATGCAAAGATCAGCCGACGTGCAACTGCGGACCAGACTGAGAATCCGGTCTGTGCCGTCAATTACCTGCTGCGTTGGTTCATTGACGCCCGCCGGACGTCCGCCGTGCAGGTGAATCCGCTGCAGTTTCCTGACACAGTTTTCCGGAACGTTGACCCAGCCTGTCAGTCTGTCGAAAAGGGGCGTCCCGGACAAAGCCGACTCCAGTCCGGCAGCCATGCCGGCACCGGCTTTTCCGGCACCCACAACGATCACTCGCTCGATGCGTGCAGGGTCCAGAGTGTGTCCGGCAAGATGCAGTCCAGCCGCGTCCACTCGGACATGGCGAGCGACGGCGGATGAGGAATCGGCTGCAGCGACTGCGGCCTGCCAGATCCGGAGGGCGTCATCCCGCAGGCGTGCGGATGCGTGGGCTGGGGCTGTGTTGAGAGCCATCTCACTGAGTCCCGGCGGAGGGCTGCGAGGGCAGGTGCTGATCGAACCAGCGGGCGAATTCGAGGATGTCGAGGACCATGGTGGGCCAGCCATGTCCCTTGCCTCGTCTGACCTGCAGTTGCACAGTGGTTCCCTGTCTGCGAGCTTCTTCGGCAAATCGCTGCGACTGATCCAGCGGCACGAGGGTGTCTGAATCGCCGTGTACGATCAGGGTTGCCGGCATCTGCGCAGTCACGTGATAAATCGGCGAAAGCTCACGCCCCAGCACCTTCCACTGCTCCATGGTCTCCGCCCGCGGTCCGAATCCTTTGCGGAAACTTTTCGGAGGACCACCATCTCCGGGGTTTTCCGTGGATGCTCCAAGATTCAGCAGATCTGTGGGTGGATAGAAGCAGGCCACACACTGGACGGCGCTGGATTCGCGATCCACGGGATCCTCCGCGGCAGCATCCCCCGGGCCTCCGCTGGTTCCCAGCATCAGCGAGAGATGTCCGCCCGAGCTGCCGCCGATGACTCCGAACCGCAGCGGGTCTACGCCGTATTCGGATGCATGGCTGCGAACAAACCTGACGGCGCGACCGACGTCTTCCACGATTCCGCTGATGGTGCATTCCGGCTGCGAAATGTGACGCACGGCGAAGATCGTGTAGCCGCGTCGCAGGAACGGTGCAAACAGCAGTGGCCTGACAGAACCGGCTCCGGATTTCCAGCCCCCACTGACCATCATCAGTACGGCCGCACCATTCTGTTTCGGGGGAGTAAACACATCCAGCAGAAGTGGCTCCCGGTCACGGGTTCCGTAGCGAATATCGGCCGTCAGGCGATAGGGAGCCATTGCCCAGTACCAGTACACTGCGGTCCCTGCCAGCAGCAGAGCCAGCAGGGGCAGGCCCAGCCAGACTGCCGCTTTTTTCAGCCAGTACTTCATTCGTCACCCACTTCCTGCACCGTGTTCTGCTGCGTACAGGCAATCAGCCCCGAGGGAATGTCAGCTCACTGAGCCGGACGGTGCGACGTACGCGGGAACGTCCGGTCATGTCGTGAATCCGCAACTGCACGGACGGTGTCGCCCCCCACGAAATCTCCAGCATGCCGAAATGAAAATCCATGCAGGCTTCCCCCAGTCGATTGCCGTTGGGTTCCAGCCGATCCCAGTCCTGATTCAGGCCACTGGCAGTCAGATCATAGAGCGGATAGCAGTTCGGGGCCTGCAGTCGGGAGAGTTCACCCCAGTGCACATCACCGGAGATAAACAGGACTCCAGAGGCCCGAGTCTGGCGGATCAGATCGACCATTCGCAGCAGTTCGCGCGGCAGATTGGTCCACGATTCCCAGCCGTTGTGTTCGTGTGCAAACTGAATGCTGCTGCCAATGATCCGCAGGTCCGCAGGTTCCATCAGTCGTTCCTTCAGCCATGCCCACTGCTGATCACCAAGCAGTGTTTTCTGCGGATCGAGGTCCGGCAGGTAATCATTCTTCCACGATCCCTGCGGTGACTTGAACAGCGGATCACGGAATGTGCGAGTATCCAGCAGGATAATCTGCAGCGACTGGCCACTGCCCGGATCACCAAAGCGATAGCAGGTATGGATGCCATCATGTTCGCGACGCGGGCTGACGACCGGTTCATTCCAGAATTTCAGGAAGATCTCCTTCGATTGCTGTTTGAAGGGGTATTCCCGGCCAGCGTCATTTTCACCGTAATCATGGTCGTCCCAGGTGGCAATCAGCGGCACCTTCGCACGCAGTTGCCGGAACTCGGGGCGACGGTTCAGCGTGTCATACCGCTGCTGCAGTATCTGCATATCGCGAGTATCGCCGTAGATGTTGTCACCCATGTAAATGAACAGCTCGGGCTCCCAATCCAGCACGGTCCGCAGGATACCCTGAGGTTCATCCTGCGTGGAACAGGAACCGAAGGCGATGCGGGAGATGGGTGGGTTCACTGCCGGTGCGGGGGCCGGCGGTGTGCGGACTTCCTGTGCGACAGCCGGGATGGCGAGGTACAGCAGCAGAGTGAGCTGCGAAGCGATCAATCGATGATTCACGGGCAATTCCTTCTTCGGGGGCAGCAGACAGATTCTGCGAGCCTACTTCTCGGCGGTCGTCCGACCGGCCGCTGACTGCAGCAGTCGAATGCTCTCCTCAACCAGCAGTTCACCGCCACCGGGAGCGATCGTGCTGTTGGTTGTTTCGTAACCACCACCGGCGCTGGCAGCACGAGTTGGAACGTAGTAGGTTTCGACTGCGTTGCAGAGTTCGAGGACCATGGTGGTTCGAAATGGGCTGGCTCGACGAATGGCCAGCCCCAGTTCAACAAACACCTCACCGGGCAGGCAGACAATGGCGAAGTCGCGTCCAAAGGAAATGGTGTGGACTTCGACGGGCAGGGAATCACCGGAACCGGCGAGCTGTACGATGGTGCGTCGTGCGAGTGCTGCCTGTGCCGGCGGTACCAGTCGTGGTGAATTGCGCAACTGATCGATCATCATGGTGCGCCAGGCGGCCACGTGATCATAGAAATCCACCGTTTCTCCTGCCTGGACTCTGGCAAGTGTTACCAGTGATTGAGTGACTTCTGCTGCACCCGCCGGACGCAGTGGCAGACGCACCACAGCGGAACGTACTTCGAGGATCGGATTTTCGATCGGCTGCAGTTCACTGAGTCCGCTGCTGATCGTCTGCCCGAGAGAGGCGCCGATGACAGCGGTGGAGTTGCGTTCCTTTCCGCGGGGGGACACGTGATTGATGTCGCCGCAGCAGCCGGCACCGAAGATGGAAATGGTGTCATTGCCCAGTGATTTCCGGACAGCTTCGTGAATGAAACGCGGATAGTCGGCGCTCCAGCGAGTTCCGCCGACAGTGTCGAGGTGCAGAGCGAAGCTGCTGAGGACTCCGGAGGTACCGCCGTCAGCGGTGCGGGCGGCCAGAATGGGCATTTCCGGGTCAATCGGGCCGGCCGCACGCAGTGATCCCTCGGACTCCAGCCCCACCCATGTTCGCACGCTGCCATCACGCTGCACGAATCGCCGGTTGAAGGAGACGGGTGTCTGCTGTTCGGCCCAGCCCGAGTGCAGGCTGACGGGAACGGCACGTTTTTGAGCATCAACGATGGCTGCGACCGTGTTTTCGAC
>CAITYU010000356.1 GCA_903896675.1 uncultured Planctomycetaceae bacterium | reverse complement strand
TCATGCTTTGTTTTGAGCTCAGTGGCTTTTTTGACCGCTTCTTCGGATTTGGTTTTCAGCTCGTTGGCCTTTGCCGTGGCGTCGTCGGCTGCTTTCTTTGCGGCGTCAGCAGCGGCCTTCTTTTCTTCTGCGGGCTTTTTCAGAGGTTCCACGGCTGCAGTGGCCGTTTCGACGGTTTTCTGGGCTTCGGCAGCGGCCGTTTCGGCGGCGGTTACGGCATCTTTCGGCGAGTCAGGATTGGCTTTCAGATCGGCAAGAGCTTTGTCAGCGGCGGCCTTTGCGGCATTGGCGGCTTCGAGAGCCTTGTTGGCGGCATCGAGTGCTGTCTGAGCTTCCGTGTGTGCTTTGGCAGCAGCTTCGCTGGCAGCGGCGGTGTCAGCAATGGTCTTTTTGTGTGCTTCGGTCATGGCGGCCAGTTCTTCGACGAGTTTGCCGGCATCTTCAGCGGCGCGTCCAACTTCAGCGATTTCGCGTTCGCGATCGCGGCGAAAGTCAGGAACGATCTGCAGTTCGGCGTTGGCAGCCTTGAGGGTTTCTTCACCGGCTTCCGTGATCCCGCTTTGCCAGACGAACAGTCGGCGGAGGGATTTGATTCCTGCGATATGTGGCAGTCCGGCATCAGTGACTTTGGTTTCGTACAGATTGAGGTATTCGAGTGCCGGGAGTGCAGCGAGGTGTGCGAGTCCGGCGTCGGTGACGGCGGTTTTTTCAAGGTGCAGACGAGTGAGTCCCTTGAGACCGGCGAGGTGTGCGAGTCCGGCATCGGTGATTTTTGTGCCACGCAGATTCAGTGCGTGGATGCTGGCAGCATCCTTGAGCATTGCGAGTGTGTCATCAGTGACATCCTTGTCAGACAGATGAAAGGCCACAGTGAGGCGTGCGTCGTTTTTGGCGAGTGGCATGGCCTGGCCACCGGCTTCCTGAATTTTCTGGATCAGGGCTTTGTCAGCATCAGTGATTTCCTGAGCGGCAGTGGTTGCGGACAGCAGCAGGAAGCACAGCAGGAAACGTGAGGTATGCATGTGGGTTCTCCGAAGGACTTTCACCTGTCGACCGATTTCGCTGAAAGCATACGGTACAGAGGGTTCGAACACAATGATGGTGCTGCCACTTGGCGGAAAACGTCGGTTGGGGGCTGTTGCGGGACTGAAATCCAGCAAAATCCGGCTTTAATGGCGAGCAGCGAGGAAACGCGTTGGATGGTGGCCGTTGGCGTATCCGGGAATTTTTCCGGGAACAGAATTCACAGGTGAAGTGCACGCATGTCAAGCGAAATGCTGATTCCCAGAATCGATTGTCGTCAGTCGGACGCGAGTGTTTTGTTTCGGCAGTTGCGACAGAAGCTGAGTCCTCGCGGGGACGTGGTGTCGGAGTCGGGTCGTCAGCGAACTCTGGAGTTGTTTGGTGAGGCATTGAGTCCGCGGGAGGTTGTGAAGCGGATCTGTGAGGATGTGCGTCGCGAGGGTCTGTCAGCGGTGCTGGAGTACACTCGCAAGCTGGACCGAGTGCAATTGACTGCGGATTCGATGCGGGTGTCTGGAGATGAGCTGCGATCAGCGGTTGGTCAGGCTGATCCGGAGTTATTGCAGACGGTACGTCGGATTCGGGAGAACATCGTGGAATTTCAGCGGGCGGTACTGCCTGCTGACGTTCGCGTGGAGCGTGGTCTGGGTGGCGGGCGTGTGATTCTGCGGCAGCGGCATCTGCCGATGCGTCGTGTGGGGATTTGTGTACCCGGTGGTGCGGCGGCGTATCCGTCGACGGTGCTGATGACAGCGGTGCCGGCGCTGACAGCGGGTGTGCGAGAGATTGCGGTGGTGGTACCGCCGACGGCGTGGGGCGGGTACAACGCCGATTTGCTGGCTGTGTGTCACGAGATTGGTGTGACCGAGGTGTATCGGATTGGTGGGGCTCAGGCGGTGGCTGCTCTGGCCTACGGTGTGGAAGGGATCGTGCGAGTGGACAAGATTGTGGGTCCGGGCAATCTGTTTGTGGCCCTTGCAAAGCAGCACGTGTTTGGTGATGTGGATATTGACAGTATAGCGGGTCCGAGTGAGGTGATTGTGCTGGCCGACGAGACAGCTCGGGCGGATTTTGTGGCGGCGGATCTGATTTCTCAGGCGGAGCACAGTCCTGGATCGGGTGTGTTGATTACGTGGCATGAGCCGCTGCTGGATGCCGTCGAGAGTGCACTGAAGGAACAGCTTGGTGAACTGGATCGGGGAGGTCTGGCGGCGCAGTCGCTGCGGGACTACGGGGCCTTGATTCTTGCGCGAGACGCTGCCGAGGCGGCTCGACTGACTGACGAGCTGGCTCCGGAGCATCTGCACATTTCGATGGATGATCCGGAGCTGATGCTGTCTCAGATTCAGAATGCGGGGGCCATTTTTCTGGGCCATCATACTCCAGTGGCCCTTGGCGACTACATCGCTGGTCCTTCGCATGTGCTGCCAACGGGCGGTACGGCTCGATTTGCCAATGGTCTGGCATCGGCGGATTTTCTGAAACGCAGTTCGATCATTCAGTATGACAGGCGATCACTGGAGGCGGAAGCGGATGGAGTGCGGCTGATGGCGGCGAAGGAAGGCCTGACTGCCCACAGTGCCAGCGTGGATATAAGGCTGCGCTGACTGTTGGTTCAGATTGGTTCTGCGGGCGGTGGAGCGGAGTGATGCAGTACAGGCAGTTGGGCAGGACAGGGCTCTGTGTCTCGTCAGTGGCGATGGGCTGCTGGCCGGTATCCGGACTGACCAGTCCGGATGTGAATGTGGATGACAGTCTGGCGACGCTGCGAGCGGCGCTGGATGCTGGGATCAGTTTTCTGGACACGGCGTGGTCATACGGTACCAGTGAAGAGCTGATTGCTCAGGTGTTGTCAGAGCGAACTGCGGATGTGGTGATTGCGACGAAGGGTGGGCTGGACCGAACGTCTGACGGTCGTCAGTTTCATGCGGCATCGTCTGTGGATCTGAAGCGGCAGTGTGACGGATCGCTGCGTCGACTGCGGAGGGAGTCGGTTGAGCTGTATTATCTGCATGCGGCGGATCCTGCCGTGTCGCTGGCGGAATCTGCCGGGGCGATTGCAGAGCTGATTCAGGCTGGTAAGGTGCGATCAGCCGGGGCTTCAAATCTGACGCTGGCACAGTTGCGGGAGTTTCATGCGATCTGTCCGCTGACTGCAATCCAGCCGGCCTACAATATGCTGCAGCGTGAGATTGAGTCCGAAGTGCTGCCGTGGTGCCGGGCGGAGCGTATATCGGTGTGTGTGTACTGGCCACTGCTGAAGGGTTTGTTATCGGGTCGATTGTCGCGTGAGCATGTCTTTGCGGACGGTGATGGTCGGAAGAAGTATCCGATGTTTCAGGGTCAGGAGTGGCAGCGGAATCAGGATCTGGTGGACGAGCTGCGGCAGATTTCGGATGGACTGGGTATCTCATTGACGACGCTGGTGGTTGCGTGGACTGTGCAGCAATGCGGGATTACTTCTGCGTTGTGTGGTGCGAAGCGTTCGTGGCAGATTCGAGAAAGTGCTGCTGGTGGGGGGCTGCAACTGCATCCGGAGGTGCTTGAGGCAGTGGAGCGGGCGTTGAGTCAGCGGGGGCCGGCGGAGACGCGGGCTGCGGTCTGAGCGGGGCAGGGGAGCATTGGAAGGACGGTACAAATATGCGATTTCTGATTACGAATGATGATGGTTTTGACGCGCCGGGTCTGGAGGCTTTGTGGCAGGCTTTGTTGCCACTGGGGACAGTGGAGGTCGTGGCTCCGGCTGTCTGCCACAGTTCCCGTGGTCATGCGGTGGACACCAAAAACCCGATTCGTGTGGAGCGGCGTGAGGTGGAGCCATTTGGTGGCATTCGGATCGTGCATTCGTCGCCGGCCGACTGTATTCGGGTGGGGTTGCGGCATGTGATGGCTGACAATCCACCGGACTGTGTGGTGGCTGGAATCAATCCCGGGGCCAATCTGGGTGTGGATTTGTTTTATTCAGGTACGGCCGCAGCGGCTCGCGAAGCCGCGCTGCTGGGGGTACCGGCGATTGCTTTGTCGCGTCTGATCCACAGTGACTTTCCGATCGACTGGGTATCGCTGTCGAGTCAGGCAGCAAAAGCTGTGAGTCTGCTGCTGCGGCCGGAGTATCGTCTTCCTGCGGGGCATTTCTGGAATGTGAACTTTCCGACGATTTCCGGAGAGCGTTATCCGGATGAGGTCATGTTTGTGCCGCATGGGACAGAGCCGCACGCTGTGCAGTTTCAGGTGCTGGAGACCTGTGGTGATTCGGAGTTGCTTGGGTATTCGGCTGCCTATCGCGACCGGCCGCGGGTGGCGGGAAGTGACGTTGCCGAGTTGTTTTCGAGGCGGTTGACAGCGACTCCGGTGGGACCTTCCCTGACATATGCCGGGAGCGCCCATCTGCACACGCTGGTTTCTCTGGGTTCCGCAGCTTCCCCTGATTGACAGTGTGGCTCTGATACGTCAGCATGTGGTGGAGCGCGGTTGTACAGTGTGGCTGTTTCCGGCGGGTGCGGTGTCGTGATTTGTGCGACCCGGTATCAGCAGGCGAATTGTATGTATGAACATCTGACAATACTGAGTGGGCGTGCCAATCCTGAACTGTCTCGTGAAATCGCCTCGTATCTGGGCATTTCGCTGGGTGCAGTGGATGTCGGTAACTTCCCTGACGGTGAAATCAGCGTCAAGCTGAATCAGAATATTCGTGGTTGTGACGTATTTCTGATTCAGCCCACGTGTCCCCCGGTGAACGAGAATCTGGTTGAATTGCTGGTGATGATTGATGCATGTCGTCGAGCCAGTGCATCGCGGATTACGGCAGTGATACCCTACTTCGGATATGCTCGTCAGGACCGTAAGGATTCGGGCCGGGTACCGATCACATCAAAGCTGGTGGCCAATCTGATCGTTCAGGCTGGTGCGCACAGGGTGCTGACGATGGACCTGCATGCCGCGCAGATTCAGGGCTTTTTTGACGTGCCCGTGGACCATCTGTATGCGGCACCGATTCTGGATCGACATTTTGCATCGCTGGCAATCCCTCAGGAGGAGCTGGTCATCATCAGTCCGGACGAGGGCAGTATTAAGCGAACTCTGCAGCACAAGGAGAATCTGGGTGGTGCGCTGGCAATCGTGGACAAGCGTCGCGCGAATGCACTGGAAACCCGACAGGCCAATCTGATTGGTGGTCCGATTGAAGGCAAGACTGCTCTGATTTTTGACGACATGATCACGACGGCGGGATCCATCTGCGGAGCGGTGGAGGTTGTGCGGGCCCATGGTGCGAGGCGAATTTATCTGGGTGCGACACACGCGGTGCTCTGTGGTCCGGCGGTGCAGCGACTGCAGCAGTCACGTGTGGATGGAATCGTGGTTTCGAACACCTGCCCGATACCCGCTGATTCGAGGCTGCCGGGCCTGCATGTGGTTTCAGTGGCCGAATTGCTGGGTGAAGCGATCCGCCGAGTGCATCGCAACGAGTCGGTCAGCTATCTGTTTGACTGACAGTGTTTTGAGCGTGGCCCTGTGAGTGACGTCCCGGGCCGAGGATCAGCCCGATCGCGACGAGGCTGACCAGCAGATTTGTCCCACCGTAGCTGATGAACGGATGGGGTACACCTTTGGGGGGTACCAGCGCAGTCACCACCGCGATGTTGGCCATCGCCTGCAGAACAAGTTGTGTCAGCAGAGTTGTTCCCAGGACCCAGCGAAATGAATCTTCAGCTTCAGACTTCAGCACAGTGCGCCCACTGAGATAAACGAAGATCCAGAGCATGCAGACCGTCAGCGTTCCCAGCAGTCCCAGTTCTTCGCCGATCACCGCGAACACAAAGTCGGTATTTGCTTCCGGCAGATAGCTCAGTTTCTGCCAGCCACCGCCGACTCCGGTCCCCTGGAGTCCCCCCGCCCCCAGAGCGTACAGGGATTGTCTGACCTGCCATGGTGCCGTGCTGATGTCCTGCCAGGTTTCAAGGAACCCGCTGATTCGTCGCAACTGGTATGGTTTGAGCAGCAGCAGTAGTCCGGTGCATGGAAGGAGTGCGGCTCCACAGAGGAAGAAGCATCGAAAGGGCCAGCCGCCGAAGAACAGTGCGAGCAGATATCCCAGTGCCAGAAACACGGTAGCTCCGAGATCCGGCTCCACTGCCACAAGTGGCAGAACGAGTGCGAGTGGCAGCAGGATGCGAGGGATACTGCTGATTCCCATTGTCTGCTGCTGCTGCAGTTTCAGGATCTGCCTTGTGGCGACCATCGGCAGTATCAGCCGTCCCAGCTCAGAAGGCTGCAGTGAGAAACCGGCGATTCTGAGCCATCTCTGAGCACCATTGATACGGGCTCCGACACCGGGTACGAGGACGAGGATCAGCAGGCAGAAAAGCAGCCAGAAGGCAGGATAGGCAAGAGAGCGAAGTTGTGTCGAGGTCATCCGGGAAGTCAGCCACGCAGCGACCACAGAGACCAGCAGCCACGTCAGATGGCGTCCCAGAAATACAGACTCGCGGTCACCCGGGCGGGAGGTCAGACTGGCGCTGAGCACCATCTGGACTCCAAGGCACAGCAGAACCGCAACCAGACCGGCAAGCAGGTGGCCGGTACCGCCGCCGGCGGATACAGAGGTGTCTGTGCGGGATTCTGCAACAGATTCCATAACTAATCGCCCGACTCCGTTGCGGATCAGTCAGACAATCGCTTACTCTTCCGCCTCGAAGGGAGGTCGACCGTGTCAGGCTTCGGCTTGTGCGGACGGACAGGGATGTCCCTCATTTTTTCGCGGAACGGAAGTGGTCGGGCTTTTCAAAGGCAAACCTGCCGCGATCAGATCAATGTGGGCAATTTACGCACCCTGCCCGGACAGATCAGACGGATTCTTCCACAACCGGATTTGTCAGTCGTCCAATACCGTCAATCTCGATACTGACTGAATCACCGGGTTGCAGAAACAGTGGCGGGTTCTGAGCAAAACCCACGCCGTGAGGTGTGCCTGTCAGAATTACCGTACCGGCAGCAAGTACGGTGCTGGCACTGAGGAATTCGATCAGGGTCGGCACGTCAAAAATCATATCGCTGGTGTTCCAGTCCTGCATGGTGCGACCATTCAGGATGGTGCGGATTCCAAGTTTTCCGGGGTCCGGAATCTCATCTGCGGTTACGAGGACGGGGCCAAGTGGGCAGAAGGTCGCGAACGTTTTGCCTCGACACCACTGACCGCCACCGCCGTTTCGCTGCCAGTCTCGTGCTGAGACATCGTTGGCGCAGGTGTAGCCGAGGACATAACTCAACGCGTCTGCTCGCGAGACATTCAGGCAGGTGCGGCCAATGACCACTGCCAGTTCGCATTCGTAATCAACCATGTCACTGCGAAGTTTTCTGGGAAGCACTATCGGATCTTCCGGATTCTGCAGTGTGGAGGGAGTCTTCATGAACAGCACCGGATGCTGTGGAATCGCCTGTCCCCCTTCCTCAGCGTGCCGTCGATAATTCAGCCCGATGCACATGATGGCGGACGGTTCCACCGGTGCAAGCAACCTGACGCCGAGCACGGTATGCCCCGTCGGAGTGAAGCCTGACGTGACCGATCCCTGAAGTCGTTCCAGAGAGCCATCCGGTCGCTCGGACGCATGGCAGATTTCACCTGAGGCAAGTTGAATGCGACGGATTCTCATAGTCTGATTCCCTGCGGTCAATTCAGATATCAACGATCAGCGAACACCAGTGCCTTCATGTATTCGCGATTCAGCCGGGCGATGTGCGAGACGCTTACTTCGGCGGGGCAGGCTGCCTCGCATTCGGAAGTGTTCGTACAGGACCCAAAGCCTTCCTTGTCCATCTGAGCTACCATGCCGAGCACGCGAGCGCTGCGTTCCGGCTGCCCCTGAGGCAGGATGGAAAGCTGAGAAACCTTGGCGGAAACGAAGAGCATGGCCGAAGCGTTCTTGCACGCAGCCACACAGGCGCCGCAGCCGATGCAGGCTGCCGCGTCCATGGCAACTTCCTGTCGATTTCCGGGTACGGGGACGCTGTTCCCATCCGGCGCGTTGCCTGTGTTGACGGAAACAAAGCCACCGGACTGGATGATGCGGTCGAAAGCCGACCGATTCACGACGAGGTCACGCACTACAGGGAACGGCGTGGCTCGCCACGGTTCGATTGTGATCGTCTCACCACTGGCAAACCTGCGCATGTGCAGTTGGCAGGTCGTGGTACCGCGGTCCGGCCCATGAGCCTGTCCGTTGATCATCAGGCTGCACATGCCGCAGATGCCTTCGCGGCAGTCATGATCAAACGCCACCGGTTCATCGCCGGCAGCAATGAGTTTCTCGTTCAGCACGTCGAGCATTTCGAGGAACGACATGTGGGTGCTGACGCCATCCAGTTGATAGTCGCAGAAGCCACCGGGCTTGTCGGGGCCCGCCTGACGCCAGACACGCAGAGTCAGATTCAGAGTATCGCTGCTCATGATTATTTGTAACTCCTGGTCGATGGCTTGACGTTTTCGAATACCAGCGGTTCGCGATGCAGTACGGGTTCATTCCCCGCCCCCTGAAACTCCCAGGCAGCAACGTAGCTGTAGTTTTCGTCATCACGAGCGGCTTCGCCGTCTTCCGTCTGATATTCTTCACGGAAATGACCACCACAGGATTCGTTTCGGTGCAGGGCATCGACAGCGAGCAATTCGGCGAATTCCATGAAGTCGGCGACTCGTCCGGCCTTTTCAAGGCTTTGATTGAGAGTACCGGATTCGCCGGGGACTCTGACGTTGGTCCAGAATTCTTCCCTGAGAGCCCTGATGCGGGGGATCGTGGCCTCGAGTCCGGATTTGGTTCGTGCCATGCCGCAGTAATCCCACATCAGCAAACCCAATTCGCGATGGAATGAGTCTACGGTGCGCCGGCCGTTCACAGAGAGCAGTTTTGTAATGCGGGCCTCTGCGTCCTGCAGAGCAGCCCTGCACTCAGGAGCATCTTCGGCCAGTTTTCCATGCTTTGCGCCGGCCAGATAATCGCCGATGGTGTACGGGATCACGAAGTAGCCGTCGGACAATCCCTGCATCAGCGCACTGGCTCCCAGTCGGTTTGCGCCGTGGTCTGAGAAGTTGGCTTCACCGAGCACGTAAAGTCCGGGCAGGTTGCTCATCAGGTTGTAATCAACCCACAGGCCTCCCATGGTGTAGTGCACTGCCGGATAGATCCGCATGGGAACCTTGTAGGGGTTCTCGGCAGTGATCTTTTCGTACATGTGGAACAGGTTACCGTATTTCTTTCGTACAACGTCTTCTCCGTCACGAGCGATTGCATCGCGGAAGTCGAGAAATACGGCAAGGCCCGATTCGCCGACACCGTAGCCGGCATCGGTGCGTTCCTTGGCGGCACGAGACGAGATGTCTCGCGGAGCAAGGTTGCCGAAGGATGGATAACGACGCTCGAGGTAGTAATCCCTTTCTTCATCAGGAATCTGTCCCGGTGCGCGATGGTCACCCTTGTTCTTTGGCACCCATACGCGTCCGTCATTTCGCAGACTCTCACTCATCAGCGTCAGTTTGGACTGGTAGTCGCCGCTGACGGGGATGCAAGTCGGATGGATCTGGGTGTAGCAGGGGTTTGCGAAGTAGGCTCCACGTCGGTGGCACCGCCAGGAAGCAGTCACGTTGCAGCCCTTGGCGTTGGTCGACAGGTAGTACACATTCCCGTAGCCGCCTGTGCAGAGCACCACCGCGTCGGCGGTGTGCACTTCCAGCTTTCCGTTTTCCAGATTCCGAACAACGATGCCTCGCGCCGCTCCGTTGGACACAATCAGTTCGAGCATTTCCCGGCGCGCGAACATTTTCACGCGTCCCGTTGACACCTGTCGCATGAGGGCCTGGTAGGCTCCCAGCAGCAACTGCTGTCCGGTTTGTCCACGGCAGTAGAAGGTGCGGGACAACTGTGCGCCACCGAAGGAGCGGTTGGCCAGCGTGCCACCGTATTCGCGGGCAAATGGGACTCCCTGGGCAACGCACTGATCGATGATGTTGTTGGCGACCTGAGCAAGGCGGTAAACATTTGCTTCGCGGGCTCGATAGTCACCGCCCTTGATGGTGTCGTAAAACAACCGCCAGATGCTGTCGCCGTCGTTGGGGTAGTTTTTGGCGGCGTTGATACCACCCTGAGCAGCGATGGAGTGGGCGCGTCTTGGGCTGTCCTGAAAACAGAATGCTTTGACGCTGTAGCCCAGTTCTCCGAGAGACGCGGCTGCTGAACCACCAGCAAGGCCAGTACCCACCACGATCACGCTGTATTTGCGTTTGTTGGCGGGGTTGACAAGTTTCAGATTGAAGCGGTGTTTGTCCCACTTCTGTTCCAAAGGCCCCGCAGGGACTCGCGAGTTCAGTGTATCACTTGCGACGCGGAACATCGGAATTCCTCAGAATGTGCTAATGATGGTGAGAAAATGGCCTGTAGCGGCACAATAAGTGGATTGATCTAGGAATTCTTTGCTGCCATGGCCCACACAACCACACTGATGAAACCGCCGGCAATTGCCCATGCCAGCAGGAAACCGCTCCAGCGGAAGATGAAATTCCAGTTTCGGTGGTGCAGTCCGAAGGTCTGCAGAGCACTGCGAATCCCATGGCTGAGGTGAATTCCGAGAGCGATGATGCAGACGATGTAGAGCACGGAGTGTGCGGGGTGCTGCAGCACTGCCTTGACGGCCTGGAAGGAGTTTGTGGCTTCACCTGAGGCATCGAGAGCCGCCGAGTAGTCGACTCCGAATCCCTTTTTCAGCTTCATATCGAGGATGTGTGACACGAGGAATATGAAGATCAGAATCCCCGTGACCATCATCCAGTTGGATGCTCCGCCGGCAGGCAGAACGAACAGACCCTGTTTGGTTTGTTTCATCGCGTAGGCACTGCCACGAGCGGTGCGGTTCATGGCTGCTGTGGAAACAGCGAGGCCGATGTGCAGCGCGAACATTCCGAACAGTCCCACTTCCGCGATGCCCAGGATTGGGCCGAGGCTGTGCAGTTTGGCTGCATAAGCGTTGAAGACGTCTTCTCCGGCGTACAACTGCAGGTTACCAGCGAGGTGGACGACGAGGAACCCGACCAGCGACAGGCCGGAGGCAGCCATCAGGAGTTTCTGTCCGACAGAGGAGGACAGTGCCCTGACCACCGGGGCCATGCCCGGGATCATTGCCAGAAAACAGGCCGGGAGGCCGAGAATTCGAAGCAGAGCGTTCAAATTACGCTCCTTTCGCTGAAGGACGTCAGAATGACAGGGGGATCTGAGACAGCTTACCGCAATCGCCGTGCAGCCTCTTCGTCTGAACCGCTGCAGACTTCGCAGTTTCACTGCTTCCCGGATTATAGAATGAGTGAAAGGGTCTGCAACGACCGGCGGTGTGTGTCTTTCGGACGGGAGAGGCAGTGAAGTTGACAGGTGGCGAGCGGTGTATCGGTAAATTCCGGTTGCTGGTGGCAACGCCCGCAAATTTCGAGGCAGAAACGTGAAAAGTCGTTAAAGTCAGCGTTATTGGAAGGTGGCTGATGCGGGGCAGGTGCGCAGCGGGATCGAGGATTCCGCGAGGTTTGCGGCTGACGACCTGTGAAGGGTGACAAATCAGGAGTGTTTGCGATGGCACCAGCGGGGCAGACAGCGGGGTATCAGCGGTGGAGTCGGCTTTCGTTTCTGCACTGGCGAGTGTCCGCTGAGCTGCTGCAGCGACAGCTTCCGGAGGGTCTGCTGATTGAGACATTTGATGGCAGTGCGTGGCTGGGGCTGGTGCCCTTTTCAATGGAGGCGGTGCGTCCATGGTGGTCACCGCCGGTACCTGGAGTGTCGTGGTTTCTGGAGACGAACGTACGTACGTATGTGCGTTCGCGTGATGGGCGACGCGGTGTGTGGTTCTTCAGTCTGGATGCCAACAAATGGCTGGCGGTGTTCATTGCGCGCACGTTCTGGAATCTGCCGTATTTCAGTGCTGCGCTGCAACTGAAGGAAAGTGTCCCGGAGGGAGTTGCGATGCCTGAGCGATGTTTGTTTTATGACGGGCGTCGTCGTGGCTGTGCGGGGGTGGATTATGACATTACGGTGCGAGTCTCTCGTGAGGAACCGGCGGTGGCCCAGCCCGGGACTCTGGAACATTTTCTGGTGGAGCGCTATCTGCTGTTTTGTGCTGATCGTTGGGGGAGGTTGTACACAGGACAGGTCCATCATGATCCGTACCGAATTCAGAGTGTGAGCGAAAGTCGGATTCGGGAGTCTTTTACAGGTGCGTTGATTCCGGGGTTGGCGTTGTCCGGGGTTCCGGATCATGTGGCGTATTCGCAGGGCGTCGATGTCCGTATCTCGCCGATTCAGCCACTGTGAGTTGACCCGTGGGAATTTCAGATGATTCCGGGTTTGGCAACTTGACTTCCGCAGAGACTTGCGGATGATTCGTGGACTGGTCGGGCCGTAATCGATTGCACTTCCTCTGGCCCCGGAAGCATGTCCAGGCAAGTCAACTTGCTGATGGGTGGCACGCTGCTGATTTTGCAGCTGTTGCTTCCTGCCCTTGCACCACAGCTGCATCAGCTGGCGGGTTGCGCTGACGATTGCTGCGACGCGGCGCGTCCGCATGCTGGTGTTCCCGGCGTGGCCGATGGGTGTGGTGTTCCCGCGCACCGGGTGCGCTGCGGTTCTGGCTGTGCAGGGCATTCATCCTGCAGGACTGATCATACGACTGATACGCAGTGTCCGTGGCACAGGGGTGACGGTGGAATCAGCGAATCCCGGTCGCCGCATCCCCACGACTGCTGGTCGTGTGCCATCTGTCAGGTGCTGTTGGCGCCTCGCTGTGCCGTCGTCCTGTTTGCACTGGGCGAGTGTGTTGCGCAGGTACGTTTGCTCGTTTGTCCGCCGATCGCTGCGACGCCAGCAGAGCCGGTGTATGCACTTCCCGCAAGAGCTCCGCCCGAGGCCTGACCGCCAGAGCCTGCGTCATTGTTGATGACGCGATGGATGCCGCGATGTGAGCAGACCCTGCCATGGTTGAGATACCGTGGCTGAAGTGTCGACGTATCAGAGCAATTCTGCATTGAGAATCTGTGTCGTGGGAGACCTCGTTCGCGGCCCGTGCATGGCGTTTCGGGTCCGACCAGTCCGTGCCCTGCCGGGCCGCGACGAGGCGTCTCCACAGACGTTGTCGTGTTCATTCGGAGTGATTGATTGCAATTATTCGGTGGGGGGGCGAGTCATGATTGGAGAGTGGAATTCAGGGGCGCGAAGTCAGGGTCGGGGATTCACTCTGATAGAGCTGCTGGTTGTGATAGCGATCATTTCGATTCTGGTGTCTTTACTGTTACCGGCAGTGCAGCAGGCGCGTGAGGCAGCGAGGCGAACGCAGTGCAAAAACAATCTGAAACAACTGGCACTGGCGGCGCACAACTATCATGACTCGCATGCGGCGTTCCCGTTGCAGGCGGGCACGTCGCTGTATGGTTATTCGGCGCAAGCGCAACTGCTGCCGTTTCATGAGCAGGGCAATCTGTATTCGCTGATTGATTTCCAGCAGCCTCTGACAGTGGGGGTGGCGTTCAACCCTCAGGTAAATCCGCGGGTTGCGGCAGCAGCAGGGCGGGTCCTTCCGGTGCTGCTGTGTCCCAGTGAGAATGGGGATCCGTGGCTGACGGACGGATTTGGTTTCCGCTGGGCGGGTGGAAATTATCTGTTGAACGGAGGCTCGGGGACAGCTCGCAACTACTGCAGTGCACCGAATGACGGCCTGTTCTGGCGCGGTTCTGCAACAAAGATGCGGGACATCACTGACGGCACCAGCAACACGGTATTCATGGCTGAGGGGTTGTTTGGAAATCGGGTGACTTCCGCGACATCGCTTGTCAATCCTCAGCGGCAGATGAAGCGTGTCAGTCTGGGTGCTCCGTGTGGTGTGACAGCTGAGCAGATTGAGGCTGCTGCGGCAGCATCGTGGGATGGTCGCAGGGCGGGGGCATGGATCAGTGCGACAGGATATCAGACTCTGGTGCATGGCTATCTGCCTCCGAATTCACGCATTCCGGATGCGATTTTTCACGGCGATGTTGTGAGTGGTCCGCGGAGTATGCATGTCGGTGGTGTCCAGTTGTCGCTGTGTGACGGCAGTGTGCGATTTGTGAGTGAGAATGTGGACCGCGTGTTGTTTCGCAACGTGTTTTCGAGGGATGACGGTCGGGTGATCGGGGAGTACTGAGAGATGATGACGCGGTCTGTTTTCGAATGTCGTGCATGTGTCGGAATGCTGCTGACATGCGGGTTGCTGTTGTTGCAGTTCGGTTGCAGCGGCAGCGACGCAGCGACTCCGCTGTCGGAGCCGCGGACGGAAGTTCCGCAGCAGTGGAGTGAGGGCGGGCGGCTGTGGCAATTGACGGGCAACTACGGTGCCGGGGACGACGCTTTGCTGGAAAAGTGTTTTAGACAGCAGCCGGAGCTGGTGGGCAGTCCGGATATTGCCGGTCAGCCATTGGTCTTTACCAGTGGAGCCTCAGATCGCCAATATGTGTGGCTGCGGCAGGCTGTTGACGGTACGTACTGGTATTCGGTGCGTTATGCAGGGAGCCGTTTCCGAATTCAGTCCGGTCAGGGTGTGCCGTGGTCGTCTGCGACTGAGCCATCGGGGGTGCGGTGAGTGTATTGCGGGAGTGGGTTTTCGTGATTTTCGGGTGTTTTGAGGGAGTGGGGGTATGTTGGTCGGTCGACCTGTGAGGGTGTGTGTTGTCTGCCTGATGCTGCTGATGGTGTGCTCGACTGGCACATGTCTGGCGCAGCGGGTGGGATACGGCGAGCGGATGACGCGGCTGATCTGGCAGGATCACGAGACGGGCGGCATGTACTGGGGTGAGGTGTTTCAGGGCCAGTCGTGGACAGTGACGGCATCGCCGGTGCGAGATTTTCCGAAGCTGACCGCGGGTGAGCAGCGTCTGGTGCAGATGAAGCGAGTGGACGAGGTGCTGCTGGCTGGTGTGCGGTGCAATGCGGATGCGACGTCCGGCAGTGGCTGGGTTGCGCTGGACATTGGTGTGCGGGGAGTGCCGCATGGCAATCATTTTGACTGGCAGTATCCGGCAGCTCCGCGAGTGCTGGTTTCGGCGTTGCAGTCAGAGCAGGGCAACCCTGCTCATGTGTATGTCAGTGGCGGTCGGTTTTACTTGGCGAATGACAGTAAGAATGGCTTTACAGTGGTGGATCCGAAGCGGCTGGGAAAGGAGGGGTTGGGGGCTGCTCAGTTTTTCAGTGGCGGTGGTGGTCACATTACGATGGCGCCTGTGGACAATCGTCGGGTATTTGCGACATGGATTGATGGTGGTGGTCCCAATCAGGGGCGTGTGGATGTGGTGGAGCTTCCGCAAGCGGGTGGTCAGGCGTCGAGCTGGTCGTTTCGGTTACCGACGGGTGTGCTGCATGGTGCAGCGTTCTGTGGGGGCAAGGTGTTTTTTGCTCCGGCAGACGGCGTATGCTGGGTTCCGGCGGACATAAGTGCTCCGCAGGGCGACGCGTCTGTTCCGGTGACTCATATCAGTCTGGGGAAGGATACCGAGGCCGAGCAGCCCCTGCGGACGGGGGCCTTTGTGTGCCATCGCAATTACGTGGCGTTTGTGACAGGCAGTGCGGAGCAGTCGGCATTGTGTCTGCTGGATGCTGCAGCGGCGCAACCGGAGCTGATCAGGATCCCGCTGGAGGTACCAGCCGGCCTGTCACTGGTAACTCCCGAGATTGTGCTGGCAGCTGGTGGCAAGCGTTATGCGTTTGTGTTTATGGATCGTGCGGAGGGTGAGGTTCAGGAACAGCTGGCGATTATCGATCTGGATCCCGACGGGAACCGTAATTTTGCTGATGCGAGGGTCCGTCAGGTGCTGCCGGTGGGTGCCAGTCGAGTGAGTGGTCATTCCGGGCATCACAGTGTGGCATTTGACAGTGAGGGTCGAGTTGCCTGTATTGCGAATCCGGGCGATGGGACGATCTGGGTGATGACACTGAAGGATCTGCAGGTGCGGGGCAAGTCGAAGGTTGGTGGTCAACCGCAGGGAATTCTGGCGGCGGGCAGTGCCAGCCATCACCACTGATTTCGGGAACGGCGGGCTGCGTGCCGGATTTTTCACGAAAAAGCCATGGAAAATCCGTATTGTTTTCTCGAATGTCGCGGATTCGATCACAGCAGATGTGGTTTGCATACCTCTGAGGTGTTCTGATGTGCTAGCATTTTCCGGCAGTATCGATCCAGCGGGGGTCGCATCAGTCTGCGGTCGTTTTGTGTCGGCAGGTTGGTGTATTTGTGACAATCTGTTCCGTCTGAAGTTTATCGCAAGGAAACATCATGCTTCGTTTTTCGATGTCGCTGGCAGGCGTGGCACTTTTGTCGGCAGTTCTGCTTCCGGGTTGTCAGGATGCTCCTCCGGCTCCGGTGGCGGACACGCATGAGCACGGCGAGGGGCATCATCATCCGGAGACGCTGGCTGACGCGATGACGGAGCTGACCGAGTTGCGTGACACGATTCGGGATGCATTTGCGGCGGACGACACGGACAAAGCGCACGATCCACTGCATGAAGTCGGTCATATCATTGAGGTGGTGCAGGAGCTGGCGGAGAAGGAGAAGCTGCCTGAGGATCGCGTGGCGATTGTGAAATCGTCCACGGAAGAGCTGTTCAATGCCTTTGGTGAAGTTGACAAGACGATGCATGGTGGTGAGGGATCGACCTACAAGGACGTATCCGGAAAGATTGACGCGGCGATGGTTGCGCTGAAGGCGGCGATTACGGGTGAGGCACCGGCGGACGCTGGGGCGCCGGTCGGTGCAGCACCGGCAGACGGGTCTGCAGCACCTGCAGCGGATGCACCTGCGGCACCTGAGGCACCTGCTGACGCTGCTGCGGCACCGGCGGCAGAGGCCCCTGCGGCACCGGCTGCCCCCGCCGCTGATGCTCCGAAGGCTGAGTGATGGTGGCAGGGTTTGGGAGAATTGTCATGGGGCGTTTGTGTGTACTGTCATACTGCCTGCTGCTGCTTGGTGGTTGTGGTCAGGCTGATCCGGCGGTGACGGCTGCTCGACAGCAGTTTGTTTCACAGACTTTGCTTCAGGGTGAGGTGAAGATTCCGGACATTCGTAAGGCTGCAGCGGCCGAGGATGCGGACAAAGCGAAGTCGTGGGTCATCCGAGCGAAGATCAATGCGGGCGAGTTTCCGCCATTTGCTGACGGCGTGGCGGCGTTCATTGTGACGGATGCTTTCGGCACCGATGATGCGGAGCATAAAGGTGGTGCTGACCACAACCCTCATGACTGTCCGTTCTGCAAGCGAGACATCAATAGTGTGATGGCGCGAGTGGAATTCTGCGGGGAAGATGGCAGGCCACTCCCTGTGGATGCTCGCGAGCTATTCGATCTGCGGGAGATGCAGTTGGTGCAGGTTGAGGGTACGGCGCGAATGGATGATGATGACTGGCTGGTCATCTCAGCGCGTCGTATTCACGTTGTTCGTTGAATCGGGGTGTGCGGGCGTTTCCTGAAAGCCGGCAGTGACTGCCTGCGGGGGCGATAGTTGTGTCGAAGCCACTTCCTGTGACCGTGCTTTCGGGATTTCTGGGAGCTGGCAAGACGACGGTTCTGAAGCATGTGCTGGCGAACAGTGGCGGTCTGCGGATTGCGCTGATTGTCAACGACATGAGCGAGCTGAATGTGGATGCTGCGGAGGTGGCGCGCGCGCAATCGGCTCTTGGTCGACAGGCGGACCGACTGGTCGAACTTTCGAATGGGTGTATCTGCTGCACACTGCGTGAGGATCTGCTGGAACAGGTAGCCGAATTGGCTCGTGAGGGGCGGTTTGATTATCTGCTGATTGAATCCACCGGCATATCTGAACCGATGCCAGTGGCCGAGACTTTCACATTTCGTGATGGTCTGGGGCAGTCACTCAGTGATCTGGCGCGGCTGGATACTCTGGTGACTGTCGTGGATGCGGCATCGTTTCTGCAGGACTTTCAGAGCGAAGACGAGCTGCGTGATCGTGGTCTGGAGGCGAATGAAGAGGATCAGCGGGATCTTTCGCATCTGCTGGCGGATCAGGTTGAGTTTGCCAGTGTGATTGTGCTGAACAAGCTGGATCTGGTCAGTGCTGAGCAGAAACAGAGGCTGCGGGAGTTGATTTGTCATCTGAATCCTGAGGCACGGATTGTGGAGGCTCAGTTTGGCGAGGTGCACGTGGCGGAGATTCTGAACACGGGCTTGTTCAGTCTGGATTCGGCGTCCGGTGTGGAGGGTTGGCTGTCTGTGCCGCGTGGACTTGAGCACAGTGAAAGTGACGAATACGGAATCCGCAGTTTTCTGTTTGAGGCTCGTCGTCCGTTTCATCCCGAGCGTTTTTATCGATTCTGGACGGAATCAGCGGAAGCGCAGGCAGTGCTGCGTTCGAAGGGCTGTTTCTGGCTGGCGTCTCGTCACGACATGTCAGGATTCTGGTCGCAGGCGGGGCAGGTGGTGCGGGCGGAGCCGGGAGGTCTGTGGGCAGCAGCGATTCCGGAAGAGGATCGCGGCGTGGATGACTGTGTTGAGCAGTTGCGGGAGATCTGGCAGGAGCCGTGGGGGGATCGTCGCCAGGAGCTTGTGATTATCGGCCAGCATCCGGATCAGGCGATTCTGGTGCGAGCTCTGAATGCCTGTCTGCTGACGGACGCGGAATATGCCGGCGGGCCGCAGGCGTGGCAGCGGCTGCCGGATCCGTTTGATGACTGGCATGTTTCCGGTCATCCGGATGCAGGTGCGACTGACTAGTTGGGGGGCGGGCCGGGCAGTGGAGGACGCTGCTGCATCCATTGCAGCATCAGCTCCACATTTCGGGCGTAAACATCGGCGTTGACGCGTTTTCCGGTACCTCCTGCGGCAGCCCATACCTCGGCGAGGTAGATGTCTTTGGGTTCCGGCTGACACGGGTCACCGGTTCGTTTCTGCCAGTCTCGAAGTGCGGCTCGCATCTGTTTCAGTTGTGTCTGATATGCGGGATCGGTTGCGAGGTTGAGGAATTCCCAGGGGTCGGCTGTGGTGTCGTAGAGTTCTTCGACAGGTCGTGTGTCTGCCATGATCAGTGACTGTTCGGGGTTCAGTTTTCCCTCGGTGTGCAGTCTGCGCATCGCCTGCAGGATGGGTTTGCTGTCTTTGTAGCGATTCGGCTGCAGATATGGTCTGGAGGGGAAGCCATTCCAGATGTATTTGAAGCGGGTATCTCGAACGCTGCGGATGAGGTCCACTGTTTCATCGGCACGATCACGAGCGGCGAAGACGAACTGTCTGGGAGTGTAATCCGGAGCGAGGATATCTCTGGCCAGTACCCAGTCGGGTTTGCTGATTCCGGCCAGTCCGAGTGTGCTGGCGGCGAGGTCAATGTGTTCGACGACATCATCACGAACCCTGCCATGAGCGATGCCTGGGCCGCGGACGATGAGCGGTACGTGAGTCCCGCTATCGTAGAGAAACTGCTTACAGCGAACATGGCTGATGCCGTGATCGGTCATGAAGAAGATGACTGTCCGGTCCAGTTCGCCGGCTGCCTGCAGTCGATCAAGAATGAGTCCGACTTCACGATCGGTCCAGCGTACAGTATCGAGGTACTGGGCCCAGTCTTCCCGCATGACGGGATCATCCGGCATCCATGCGGGCAGGTGCAACTGGGATTGTGGTGTGACGGAACCGAGGATACTGGCGGCTTTTTTCGGCCATGCGGCTTCATTCCCCTGTCCTCTGTGTTTTCCGCCGTGCAGTTGAACCTGAACGAAGAACGGGCTGCCGGCTGGTCTTTGGGTCCAGTGAGTGCGGTCGTAGGTTGCCGTCTGGTCCCACTGAAAGTTATAGTCGGTTTTGGCAATTGATACGCTGGGATTGGCTGCAGCGTCTTGCGGGGAGCGGAGAAATTCTTCCGGTGTGATGTTGCTGGCGTGGTATCCGGCCTGCCGCAGCAGTTGCGGAATGAGTTGCACGCCATCCGGCAGTCGAATGGGGTGTGCGGGGACATTTGAGCGATGATTCTGGGCGCCGATGCTGGTCTGATAGCGGCCGGTGATCAGTGCCGAGCGACAGATGCTGCAAATGGGTGCGGTGACGAAGGCTTTGGAAAATCGCGTGCCTTCAGCGGCGAGGCGATCCACGTTGGGGGTGCGGATATCCTGCTGACCATAGCAGGAGAAATCGGCGGACATATCCTCCACGATCAGCCACACGACATTCGGGCGGCTGGTGACAGTGTTGTCTGGTGGAGCGACTTTTCCGTCCGGTGACGGATCTGTTTCCGGCTGGGGAGCAGTGTTTTTGCTGCCGGCTTTTCTTTTTGCTGCGGCCTTTGCTTTGGTTCCGGCCTTACGGTCCGATGCTGGCTTGTTCTGTTCTGCATCCGGGACGTTACGGGTCGGCAGGAAAGCGGCCAGTTGCTGACGCTGGTCTGCGGTTTCCGGTTTGGCGGCAAGATTGGTCCATTCATACGGATCATTCCGGTGATCATAGAGTTCTTCGGAGCCATCGGCATAGCGGATGTATCGCCAGTGGTCCGTGCGTACAGCGTGATTGTTCTGTCCGAATGTGGTAACAGCTGCATGCGACCACTCGC